>JAFLTL010000001.1 GCA_022510505.1 Muribaculaceae bacterium
TAACCTTCTGATCCGTAGTCAGATGCTCTATTCAGTTGAGCTAAGGAGCCAAACTTGGTTCGAAAACCGATGCAAAATTACTCTTATTTTTCGTTTTTACAAAATTTTTAAAAATTTTATTTTATTTTTTTGTATGTCGGATAAAACGATCTCAGTTATTGTGTAACCACTACTTGGCGGGTAGGAGCATATTTCCATGTAGATCAGTAACCATAAAGGCTAATTAGTCACTGTTACTGCCTGAAACACACCGGCTCAACGATATCAATGAAGACGAATCTATCGACAAAAGACTGAGTTCCTCACCATTAATTCAGTAACTTAGCCATAAGAAAGGCTCGATAAACGAGTCCTCTTTTAGTTTTCATAGTATTCTTTTCTGACACCAAACGCGAATCTCCGTTGACAAATGAAAGCGAGAATAGCGAATCCTGCTGCGAGAATAAAGTTGAAAAGGAAGGGGAACGTTTCGGCGTGTCGGGCATGGAATATTGCTGCAGCTCCATCAATTATGAAGGGTACAGCAACAATGGAAAGGTAATTGGCCGTCAAGACAAAGGCCAATGCCAAGGTAGCCTTTGCCGGGTTGTTAACCGTACGACTCGCTTTGTCATAGATTAAGGGTTGGAGTACACCGTAACCACCACCTGCCAAAATGGCTCCTAAGCAGAGCATGAAGGGATGATCAAAGAACGCGTAAGCTCCTAAGCCGAGAGCCATCAAAATGGCACAAACCCAGAACGTTGTTGCCTTTAGACCTTTCACAATATAAGGAAGGAGAAATCCGGGCAAGAAAATAAAGAGGAAGAACAATGAAGTGATTGTTCCGGTCAGCTCGGTGCTCCAGCCCTTTGATTGTACAAGATAGGAAACATAATAGTCTATAGCCATTGTCGAATAGGAGATAAAGAAATAAACTCCAATAACGCTCCATATTCTTCCGATGAAAAAACCTTTGATAATCTTTGGGAGTTTTGTTGCCGGATGAGTAGATGCCTGGGGATTGATAGTTTTTTCTTGCAAAATATCAGTTTGACCAATACCCTCAGCTGCTCTTTTGGCCATTTCTTGGGCCTCTTGTGCAACTTTTTCAGCATCGGCAACAGCTTCATGGGCTATTTGTGGTGCTTCAGAATAGACTGTTGGATGGGATTTTGCCAAAAGATCGGCTGATGGGATTCCATGGAGCCCGAACGTCATCAATAACGGAATAATTGCAACCAGGTAGACCAGGAAAGGTAGATGCCAGTGAAAGGTGTCTTTACACAACCATCCGACAATGAAAGTAGCTGCTACTACAGTCAGATTAGAAATACCGCTCTGGAGTCCCATTACCTTCATTCGGTACTTATTGGCAAAAACATCAGCAATAAATCCGGTAGAGAAAGGAATGATTAAACCGGCTCCGCACCCCAAAAGACAGCTGATAATAATCAGATAGGTCATGCTGTTGGCAAACATATATAGGATGCCACAAGCGAAGAAGATTGCCAGACCCAGAACCACAGTCAGAATCTTATGGCGAGATAACGACAGTCGTCCTGACAGCAGAACAAAAGGAATAATCAGTAAGTTTGGAAGTACGGTTAGCAGTTGCTGTTCCGTTTCGGTAGTGTGAGGGAACACCTTGGATAATGTCCCCAACATTGGACTGATTGCAAGCCCTGGCAAATTAACCACGAGCGACAGCGAAAGAATCGCTGCCGCCGTGATAAATGTTACAGGCTGTTTTCCGGTCTGAATAGCCATGACTTACTTATTGTCGGAGTTTTTCAATCCTTCAATCTCGTCGGAAACTTTGCGGGCGTCCTCCATTGCTGCTCTTGCTTTGGCTTCGGCAGCTTCTACCTCATCAGCAGCTCGGGAGAGAATTTGAGCATCCTCAGCTTCCTTCGCAGCCTTATCGGCAAGTTCGGCAGCTTCTTTCGCTAGTTGTGCTGCTTCAACCGACACCTCTTGGGGCTGTTGATTATTTGAATCGACTGTTGTCGTTTGATTAGTAGTGCTCTGAGAAGTTCCGGCATCGGCCGGTGCCTGAGCAGGTTTCGACTGAGGTGCTGTCTGAGAAGTGACACTAATGGGTGCACTACCTGCCTGTGGCTGAATTTTCATGTTATCGATTTCAGAAATTGTTTTCAAAGAAACCGGACCTAATTCACCATCTTCCCATTCCATAGCGCGAGATATTTCTGCATCTGTCGGAACATAACCTTCAGGCCACTTCGAAATCTGATCGGGCTGACGTCCTTCGATTTCCCAGTTGAAAGGATAGAAATCGGTGTTTTTGTCGCGCCAAGAAGCCTTACGACGATCGTATACGATGAACGGAACTGCGAGTAGAACTGCACACCCTGCTACAAGTATTACGATATAGGTAATAGGATTTCCTGTGTTAATCTGTGACGGAGGGAAGAAACTTATGACAGTTGCCAACAAAGCTCCTGCTATACCAACCACACCGATGAGCCATTCAACGAATTTGCCACCTGGTACGCGGAAACCTCTCTTGACATTGGGTTCGGTACGACGTAGACGAATGAATGCTGCGTAGATGACAATTGCCATAATCAGGTAAAGGATGGTCGACATCTGACTTAAAATCTGATAGGCCGATTCCACACTGGGAAGGATGACCAACACAAGGGAAAGAATGGTGACGACTATACCCTGAATCCACAGCAGAGGAACCTGAATTCCATTCTTGTTTGTCCTTTGAAGGCTCTTGGGAAGGTAACCTGATTTACCGACAGCAAGAATACCTGTTGAAGGGCCTGCAATGATTACGCTAACTTGACCTATTACACCGAATGTAATGAATACTGCCAGAACGTTGCCAAGCCAAGGTACTCCGAGATGAGCCCACAACTGATCGTAGGCATAGAGCAAACTTGCTAACAGATTAATATCTTTGGCCGGTTCAACGAAACCGATGGCAAGAGTGCCTGCAATAAAGATGACTAGAATTATAATCACAGCGAGGAACACCGACTTAGGGAAAGTCTTGGCCGGGTTATTCATGTTGTTTACGTGAACCGCCTGCATTTCCATACCACCATAGAAAAGGAATATCGAAGCTGCTAGAACTATGGTCTGATAGTTTTTGAAGTCGGGCCAGAACGGTTGGCTACCGTTGATAAAATTATGACCACCTGTACAGATGTAGATTACACCAAGAATGATCAGAATTGCGCCGGGAATAATAGTTCCAAATAAACCCCCGAGAGTGGAAAGCTTATTAGCTGATTTGATACCACGGAAGGTATTGAAAGTGCTAAGCCAGAAGACTCCCAGCAGGATACAAATAGTATAGATTTTATTAGCTGCCAGATGGGCATCGAAACTTTCGGGCCAGAAAACATAGGCTAAAGCTACCGATGCGAACATCAGTACGGCCGGGAACCAGATGAGAACCACCATCCATTCCATGTACATGGCTGCCCATCCCCAGCGCGGACCGAATGCCTCGGCGCACCAACGGAACAAACCACCACTCTTGGTATAAGTCGATGCAAGCTCGGCACAAACCAACGAGAAGGGAATCAAAAAAACGATAGCGGCAAGAATATACCAGAAGATGGATGTATAACCGAATTCGGCTTGGGAAGAAAGACCGCGAAGACTCAGTACCGTTGTGATGATGAGAATCGCCATTCCTACCATAGAGAGGGAACCTTTCTTCGATGCACCCGTCGAAGCTCCTTTCGGAGGATTGGAAGTTGCCATAGTTATTCTTTTAGGGTTGTTATTGAGTTTCCTTAAAAAACCGGAAGGTTCAGCGTTTAGGGAGAAGAATCCGGTTAAAAGGAAGGGGAAAGTTTTATTTGAAACTCTCCCCTTCAATATTAAATTTCTCTATTCAAGCGAAAAGTTGATAATTGTCTCATTACTTTTTCCCAACTACTGGGTAGGCCTGAGCGATACGTGTGCCAACTTTATAGTGAACACCGGGTTGCGCTGTGAAGCTAACGTTAGCCTTTTCCTGGAAGACCATTACATAGTCGGAACCACCGAACTGGAAGTAACTGATTTCTTCTCCTTTGTGGAGGGTACGGCCAACCTCGGCTGTCAAAACTACACTTGAGACGTTACTCATTCCGATTGGCAGTACTGCTACCAAACCAACTACCGGGTTGTCGATAATGATACATCCACGAGTTTGCATGAATTCATAACCTGCCATATCGGGAGCATAGATCTGTTCGCGTTTGATCTTGGTTTTACCAGGCTGTCCGGGAACAGGTTCAGCCGATATGTTAACGTAGGTAGTTCCTTGAATTACACGTGCTTCAACTACTTTGCCAGAAACTGGGGCATGTTGACGGTGATAGTCGTTGGTATTCAGGAAAGAGTGTGTCCACATTCCACCTTTGAAGGCATCCTTGTAAGCACTTCCTTCAAGAAGTTCCTCAATCTTCCAATAAAGACCCTTACATTCAACACCCGTGTTGGAGTTCACTTCCCATTGACCTGAGAAAGTTGCTTCAGCTGCTGCTACGATTACAGTGTCGTCATCAATAGCTGCGATTGGGCGATAACCGGGTTTTGTGACGCGTGCAAAGAATTCATTGAATGATTTCCAGCCACCACGGGGTTCAACATATTCATCAAGATTGTAGTTAGGAGCATCACGGAATGTCTGTAATGTCTCGGGAGTCAATGACTCGGGCTTGTCTAGGAATTCACCTTGGGCAATCATGTATTTTTTAAGCCATGCGCTAAGCGGAGTCAAGGGCTGCTCTACATCGTGAGGAACTACTGCGTTCTGAAGTTCTTTGACAGGGCTCTGATCGAAAACGAAGAAGAACTTGCAAAGATATTCTAGGCAAAGATTACCCCAACGGTTCTCTTTCGGTATCCAGGTTACAAACATGTTAATCCAGTTCAGCCAGCTGTCGAGGTCTTTTACGTCCTCCATCCCTTCGATATTGTAGGATGCTGTCTTGGCAATTGCCTGTTTGAATTTGTCTTCCCATCCGTTTTGTTTGATGAGTTCAACAAGTTCCTGAACTATGGGTTGATATTGTGTAGCCATTTTCGTAGTTAGCTAATCGTTAATACTCTGTTGATTGAATTAGAAACGACGTGGGTCGATTACCGGGAAAGCCTGTGCAATGCGTGTTCCAACTTTGTAGTGAACACCGGGCTGAGCTGTGAAGCTAACATTGGAAGCCTCCTGATATACTGTCACAATATCGGAACCACCGAACTGGAAGTAACTGATTTCTTCACCTTTGTGAAGTGTGCGGCCTTCCTCAGCTGTAAGAACGATCGAAGAAACTTGAGCCATTCCCATAGGAAGAACTGCAACCAAACCAATCGGGCTGTCTATTACAACGAGACCACGAGTCTGCATGAATTCATAACCGGGATCATCGGGCGCGTCAAAAGTTCTCTTCATAACAAGTTGTTTACGGCCTTGAGCGTCACCTTCGATAGGTTCGGCAGTTACCTGGAGGTAACAAGTTCCCTGAATAACACGAGCTTCAACAACTTTACCCATGATAGGAGCATGCTGACGGTGATAATCGTTAGTGTTCAGGAAAGAATGAGTCCATTGACCACCCTTGAATGCATCAGCATAGGGGCTTCCTTCGAGAAGTTCTTCAATTTTCCAATCCAATCCTTTTATTGAAACATGGGAATTGCTGTTGACTTCCCATTGTCCGTCAAATGTAGAGTCTGCCGGTGAAACGATAACAGTAGGGTCACCAATGGCTGCTATTGGACGATAACCGGGTTTTGTTCTGCGAGCAAACATTTGGTTGAATGATTTCCAACCACCGCGCGGACGGATATATTCTCCCATGTTATAGTTAGCTGCGGCGTAGAAAGTTGCTTCTGATTCCGGTGTTAATGAATCGGGCTGATCCATCCATTCGCCAAGAGCATTAACATACTCTCTCATCCATGCGCTAAGCGGGGTGAGGGGTTGCATTTTGTCGTGAGGTACGACTGCATTTTGAAGTTCCTTAACAGGGCTCTGGTCGAGAAGGAAGTAGAACTTGCAAACGTGTTGATAAACGAGTTTGCCATAGTTGTTCTCAATGGGTACCCAGCTTAACTGAGCGTCACACCATTTCAAATAGTCGTCGAGAGTTTTTACGTCTTCCATACCGACTACGTTAAGAGCCTGCGCATTCTTGAGAGCCTGCTCGAACTTGTCTTGCCAGTTGTTTGTTCTGATCAAGTCAACCAGCTTTTGCACGATGGGATGATAAGTTTGTGCCATTGTTTTGATTTTTTTAGGGTTTTGTATTTAAGAGTTTTTTAGGTTTTGTTCGCTTTAGTTTCGCTTACATAATTATAACCATCGAAAAAGCAAAAAGTTTTATGAAGTTTGTAATAAATTTGTAATAAAATTTATACGAATAATAATATGTTTTTGCATTATATTTGTAATCAAGTAATTCCAAATTGATATATCAATGATAAAATTTTTTTCTTTTTGTCTGATTTTCTCTTCTTGTGGTTTTTTATCTGCTCTTTCCCAAGGTACATTGGAGGATTATCAACGCGCATATTCGATAGGAAATACCTATAACTTTGGACGAGTCAACAATGCAAGAATTATACCCCATTGGATAGAGGGGACAAACAAAGTTTGGTTTATTTTAGACGGTGACAACGGAAAGGAATATACAGTACTCGATGCTGTATCATTAAAAACCTACCGAATGTTTGATCATTCGACAGTAGCCCGTAATTTATCGGAAATAATGGATTACCCTGTAGACAAGGATAATATCGAATTGACAGGTCTTAGAGTGAATGGAAAATGCGATACCATTTGGTTCATTCATGATAATTACCGTTGGGTTTACCCATTAAAAGGTTCTAACAATCCTTCAAGAATGGAGCCGCTTCCCCAGCGATTACCCGAACCACATTGGATGGTAGTGGATGAGGAAAAAAACGGGGGGCCAATAGTTTCATCCGACGGCAAAAGAACAGCTTTTGTTCAAGACAACAACGTATATGTAAGGGATAATATAACAGGTAAAGAATTTCAATTAAGCCTGGACGGAACTTTGGGCAACTATTATTCTACTTTCATCGAATGGTCACCCGACGGGAAGAAGTTGGCAGTCAATAAAATTAAAAGTGCGCCTAAAAGATTCGTATATTATGTAGAATCTTCCCCAGGAAAAGGATCACAGCCAATTCTCCACAAACAGGAGTATGCCAAGCCGGGCGACGAGTTAAGATTCAAAACCCCCGTTATTTTTAATGTGGAGACAGGCGAGCAACTGTCACCATCTACCGAGCTTTTTAACTGCCAATATGACCTTTACGGTCCATTCTGGAATGATGATTCAGATGGCATCGTGTTTGAATACAATGAGAGAGGACATAAGAACTATCGCGTGTTGGAGATGTCGGCAACAAATGGCAACGTCAGAAGCCTGATAGACGAGAGCCATGACAAATATGTCAATTATACCAGAATTTTCCGTCACTATCTGAAAGACGGCAAACGCATTATTTGGAGTAGCGAACGTGACAATTACAATCATTTGTATATGTATTGCCGGGAAACCGGAGAGATTTCTCACCAGATAACTAAGGGGCCATGGTATGTACGCGAGGTTATTCACGTTGATGAACCAGGTGAAAAGATTTATTTTTCTGCCAATGGTATGTGCCCCGATGAAGATCCATATTTTATAAGATATTATTCAATAAATTTCGACGGTAGCTGTCTGACAGATCTAACACCTTCACCGGGAACTCACACTGCATGGTTTTCTCCCGATTTCAAATACCTGGTCGATTCCTACTCGACAGTATACACTCCTCCTGTGACTGTTCTTAGGGATGCAAAGGATGGGAAGGTTTTAAAAACGATTGCTACAGCCGACATATCAAACCTAACGGCAGCAGGATGGAAAGCCCCGGAGGTTTTTATAGCGCCTGGTCGCGACGGTAAGACGCCGATGTGGGGTGTGATATATCGTCCGAGTAACTTTGACCCTGGAGAAACCTATCCAGTCATCGAATATATTTATCAGGGTCCTGGGGACCAGTATGTTCCCAAGGCATTTTATCCCTATCACCGTTATATAATGCCCCTTGCCGAATTGGGTTTCATTGTTGCGATGGTCGATGGGATGGGTACTTCCTTCCGTACACGGGAATTCGAGAATTTTTGTTATAAGAATCTTGTTGATGCCGGGTTACCCGATCATATTGCATGGCTCAAAGCGGCAGGGGAGAGGTATCCTTATATGGACCTAAACCGGGTTGGCATCTACGGAGGTTCTGCCGGAGGTCAAGAATCTATGACAGCGGTTCTGCATCACCCCGATTTCTATAAAGCTGCTTATTCTGCATGCGGTTGTCATGACAACCGAATGGATAAAATCTGGTGGAATGAACAGTGGCTGGGATATCCCGTCGATTCATCCTATATCGAGGCATCGAATGTCGAGAATGCTCATTTGTTGACACGCCCACTGATGTTGGTGGTAGGAGAACTTGACGATAATGTAGATCCTGCCTCGACAATGCAGGTCGTTGACGCATTAATAAAGGCTAACAAGGATTTCGAACTGGTTTTTCTTCCTGGTGTCGGCCACACCTTGGGAGAAGAATATGGCGAACACAAGAGATTTGATTTCTTTGTCAAAAATCTGCTTGGGGTCGATCCTCCCACGTGGAGCGAACTACATCAGGAGTAAACAGGATTGAATTCCCTTATTATTTCGGATAGTCGGTAATGATATAGTCCACACCAAGTTCGAGAAGAGCCTGCATGTTCTCGGGTTTGTTAACCGTCCATGCAAAAGTTGTCAATCCCAAATCTTTGGTTTTTGCAACATATTCTTTTCCTTCCTTTAGAAACTTGGCTTGATTGTATGCCATTCCCCAGTAACCTTTATCCTTCAGTTCTTCAGGAGTGTTGGTTCCGTTAAGATAGGCTACCCTAAAGCCCCGTTTCATGTTTATCAGGTGCTCACATTCCTCCGATTTGAAAGAGAAAAAGATAATCTAGTTGTCATAATCAATGTTTTTCTCGTCCATTGCCTTTATGATCTCGCTCACCGGTGCACCTTTACATTCCACAACGAATGTAAAACCGAGTGTCGCATTAATCAGGTCGAGAAAATCGTTAAATTTAGTGATGCTATCAAGTTCATCGAGGTTTCTTTGCAGAACCACCAATGTTGTATCATGATTATAATAGGGATCATGACATAGAACGAGGACACTGTAGCGGGTCATCCTAACATCGGTTTCGGCACCGAAACTCCCAGAGCGATAGTTTCCTTGTAGCTTTGCAAGTCATTTTGTGTACCACCTTCGCGATTCCAATAACCGCGATGGGCGACTACCTGATTCTTGGGTAAATTGTTGGAATTAACTTCGACAGGAGAATCAGCCAAAGAAATTTGTGTTGCAACTATTGCAAGGAGGAAGAATAAGTTAATTATTTTCTTTTTTCATGATTTTAAGCAGGTGAATTACCAAAGGGAAATAGAGCAAGTCGCATCAGTTTGAAATGTTGCAGGCCAAACGGAATGCCAATTACAGTCAAGCAGAACAATACACCCCAGAAAAGGTGTGTTAAAGCGATTGCGAAGCCCCCGAGAAACCACCATATGACATTCATGATTCCTGCCAAACATCCCGACGGCCAACCATTATCTACAATTTTAGTTCCGAAAGGCCATAGAGCGACTGACGCGAGCTTTATTGTTTGTAATCCGAATGGAATGCCGATGATTGTTATCATCATCAACACGCTAGAAACGACATATTCGATGGCAATCAAGATGCCGCCAAACAAAAGCCAGAGGATATTCAACAAAATATTCATGAGCGTTTAAATTAGAAAATGAACAGACCCATAATTAGCACTTCGCTGCTATAGCGATGTCCACTGTTGGTGGCATCTGCTGCCAATGAAGTGTAATGGGAAAGAAGATAATTGGCTTGTATCTTAAGATGATTTATAAGCTGAAAATTAAATCCGATCAAACCGCGTTCGCGATTGTCGGGTAGTGTCTTGTTTATTTTGTCACGATATGTGTCAAACCTGACAACTGGGCACCATTTCCCAATATTATAAGCAGCCAGCAAATAGAAGGCATCTTCCTTTACCAGCTGGATTCCGGAATGACTGCTCGACAGGTGTCCGTATTCCGAACGGACCACAAGGCCGTCGGGGTCATTATACCACGCACCCACAATAACTCGATTGAGTGGCAGATATTTGTTTCCCTGAACCTGGTTCCAAGGATAGGTTTCATTATCGAGGTTTCCGCTAAAGGTGTCAGGTGTATATTCACCCCAGGTATAGGAGAGTTTTACATTGAACTTCTTAATGGGATAGAACGTCAATGCCGCCATTATGTCCTTCGATTTGTTATTGTCATTCACACTTGGTAAGTGACCGTTGGTGATGGCTACATTATAGGTCAAGTGATGAAAGTCCTCAGTCGAGGATTTAAAAAGACTTCCCAATGCCATAATTCCGAGGTCGCGACCAAAATCGACATAGTCATATCCGATTGCATTTCGGCATACCATACGAGTGCAAATGGGAGCATAGTCTATGGTTTGATTGTTGGCAGGATTGACTAGATAATTTTCGTATCCTGCTGGAGAATTGAATTGTCCCACCCTTACTTGCAGCGCATCGCTGAATTTATAAGCTCCATAGGCATCAATAACCTGAATCGTCTTTTGATTTTCCCATCGTCCGCCGGTGTTTAGCCCGTTGAAAAGTTCTACCTGGGCAAAAATATAAGCTTTGTCGACGATAGGTGCGTTCATTGAGATTCGAAACTTCTTTATCATGAACGTACTCGTTCCCTCGCCAACAGAATTATAGCCATATCCTGCTTGCAGATAACCTGAAAATTTGGGAATCTCAAAAGCCATTCCGTCAAGAAATGCCGAAATAAAACAAGTAATCAGTAGGAGTTTGATTTTTATCATATTGTCAATTGTTTTTGTTAGCCTCCCTTGTGGTTTCATAGTCAAGTGCTTCTGCAATTATTGAAATGGGATTCTGCACTGTGTAGGATGTCGACATTTCAATCTGTCTTTTGCAAGACTCGCAGTCACAGGCCACAACATCCGGATCGCTTTTTTTTATTCTGTCGAACAACAAAGTTCCTATTTCCTGTGCAAATTCATAATTTTCTTTCTTATACCCGAAGGTTCCGGCCATTCCGCAACAAGTGGAATCAAGCATCGTTACTTTTGAACCGGGAATCATTGACAGCAGTTTATATGAAAAAATCGGCCATCCAAGTTTTTCCATATGACATGAAGTATGATAAACGATTCTCTTTTTAAAATCTTTTCTGAAAACCAACTTGATTTTGCCTTCATCCACTAGATTGTAGAGATAACGAGTGGCCATTATGACGTTTTCTCTGATATCTTCTGTATCGAGGTTCAGGATATTGGCATATTCGTTACGAATTGTCATGGTGCAGCTTGGACTTGTAGTTAGCACGTCATAATTCTCGTCAACGACTTTCTTTATGATATTTATATTATTACGAGCATGCTCCAATGCTTTCTTCGTCAAGCCGTTCATAATCATAGGGAGTCCACAGCATTTTTCATCCTTTAGAAGGAAAACGCCAATTCCCGACGCATTCAAAATCTTTATAAGATCCTCGCCCAATTGGGGATAGTTAAAATTGACATAACATCCATGGAAGTAATAAACTTTTGTTGTAAACTTGGACTGGGACTTCTCATAATTTTCTTTGTAGACCCTCTCGAAATCGTGAGATCCATAAAGAGGCATCATTCTACGGGAATCGATATGGAGAGTCAAGTCGAGAGCAGATTTAAACCATCTTGCCCTAAGAAGTCCATTAACCAAAGAAGAAGCTTTTGTCGATAATTTTCCAACCTTGTCGGTATTTGCAAGCAATTGATCGCGCAAACTAACATTCTTGGGTGCATGTTTTAATCGGACAACCTGAATTATATCAGCAATCTTCACATTAGACGGACAAGCGACTTCACATCTCTTACAATTGATGCAATATTTTAACGTTTCGTCGAAATATTTTATATCCTTCAGGCGATACCTTTCTCCATCGGGGCCCGCTTGTTTAGGACCGGGAAAGTCCTGGTTAACTGTAGTCACCGGACAATAGGCCGTGCAAACCGAACATTTCATACACTGCTCGAAATTGTCCTCACTATATTTAAAATAGTTTATCATGACATTTTGTCTTTTAAATGTTCAGCCACATATACCGATGAAGCAAGAGTTACTCCTCCTCCTACGCCATCATACAACGGATCAAAGCTGCCTCCTAGAATACCACCTATTGCATAAACATTTTCCAATACCTGTCCTTCAAGATAACATTGGAAAGACTCGTTGGTTTTCAGGCCGAATTTCATGAATGGCTGTGAATCAAAAAAATTACGGTCATACCATTCAGATCGATTGTCACTTGACGTCACATCCAAATTGAATATCGGCTCATAAACGTGGTAGTTGTTGGACTTGATTCCTCGGCTGAAGTAACTTCCAGTTGCCATTATATAATTTTCGGCACTGACTTTAGTGGTGCCAAGATTCGACGTGAAAATGTGACTCAATCGGTGTTCTACAAACTCTCCATCGGTCACCGAGTCACCCATAAGATACCAACCACCAAGATCACTGAAATATTGCTGAAGAAGAATTTTTATCCTGATTCCCGGAACAGCCACAGGGATGGTTGTTACAGTGTAGACCTTACAGTCGACCTGGTTTCTCAGGTCCTTTATTTGCTGAGTATCGTTCAGTCCGACTACACCCGGTATGATAGCGATGTCGGCATCGCCGATATGGTTGTTTATGACTTGAGCATAGCGCCTCACCCCGTCGTCGGTTAAAGCCCGCGCTATGTTCGGTGCTCTCATTTCGGTTGGGTTGTTTCTTAAAATGTTGAATTCCTTTATGTTGACCGAAGATTTGTTTGTCGAAACACCCAATTTTTCGAATCCCTGTGCCAAGAAATTAGGGTAGAAGTCAAGAAAGCCGTCAATTCCAATAATCGCAACTTTCCTGAAAGGAATATTTTCCAACGAATCGAGAGTTAGGTGATCTTTTAAAGTTAGCCATGATGGAACAAAGAAACCGAAAGGGGTTAGTCGAAAATGATTTATATGGTGATCTCCTTTCAACTCAATACCAGCATCTTTCAATATCTGTTTTGCATCATCGAGAACAATTGACAATGGCAATTGTTTCGAAATTTTCCGATAGGGGTGATCATTGGGCAAACGGTCGATAAATTGAAGAGGTTGCATGACTTCTTCGTTTCCAAATTTACTCATCAAACCAAAAGCACCGGAACTGAAATGCAATGCGCTTTGACCTGAGGAAACTATTATGACACTTTTACCCGATTTAATAAGCTTTATCCCTGCAACAAGTGCTGCAAGTCCTCCACCTATTATTACTACATCGGCTTTCATAGAATTCTTTTATCCACAGGAATATTCTCTTTGTGAACGTAGGAGTCAAGACCGCAAACCCCATTGTATAACCAAGTTGTCAGTTCGACTTTCGATAGCGTGTCACCCCAGCCAATAGGAAAAACTCCTTGCCATCGTTCATTTAGAAATGATCCTAGATTGCCCAAGGGATCTTTTTGAATGTCACAATACTCACTTAATAATCCGGCAGAACGGCCCGAACACAACTGTCCTTGACAGGGCCCCATTCCCATTCGG
This sequence comes from Muribaculaceae bacterium, assembly GCA_022510505.1. GTDB lineage: Bacteria > Bacteroidota > Bacteroidia > Bacteroidales > Muribaculaceae > JAFLTL01. The sequence continues at coordinate 13,702 of JAFLTL010000001.1, forward strand.
GTTCTTCTTCGCAGATCGAATAGATTCGTAGCTTCCAGCGATTCAATGGCATATTTGATTTCAGCGGTCGAAACCTGTTCACACTCACAAACAAGAGCATTGTCAAATTTATCTCCTTTTTTGATTGCATTACTCATGGAACCGTGGCGTCCTTTTACTGCCCTTTCCCGGAATGTCAGAAGTCCATCGATTTCCTCTACATTATTCTCTGAACCTGGCAAAGGCTTTATGGCCGTCTGGCATGGCATGTAATTTCCAAGTTTCCTGCATACCATGTTTGTAACGGATTCAGCCATAAGTCGGTAAGTCATTAATTTGCCTCCAGTGATAGTTATGAATCCTTCTATACCATCACGTTGCTTATGATCGATGCAAACATAACCGCGGCTGATATCTCGTCCTGACGATCCTATTTCATTGGCAACCAGAGGTCTGACCCCCGAATAGGTCCTTATTATTCTTGTTGTAGCTACACGTGGTGACAATTTGGCCCCCTCTTTTAGTAGCAGATCTACTTCTTCAACGTTAACTCTCAAATTATCTATTTCATCGAAAGAAACATGTTGGGAAGTTGTGCCCAATATACTTATCGTGTCATTTGGAACAAGAATGTCAGCATCAGATGCTTTTCGACATCTGTTCAATACAACATTATTTATTCTATGACCGAAAATCAGCAGCGTGCCCTTCGAAGGGCACATTTTTATTTCTATTTCGGCGAGCCGGGCTATATTGTGACTCCAAATACCAGCCGCATTGACGATAGTTTTACCGTAATACTCTCTTTTCTCTCCCGTTTTAGTGTTTATTGTCTTGACACCCACTACCCTGACACCCGATAAAATCAATTCCGTTACTTGGGTATAAGTCTTGTAGTCGGCTCCATGGCGGCGAGCATCGATGACATTTGCGGTGGTCAATCTGAAAGGGTCAATAGAGGCGTCGGGAACTTTTACAGCCCCGATAATGTTTGGATTAGCGGCCCCCTCAAGCTTTAAAGCTTCTTTCGGATCGATAACCTCAACCGCGATTCCGGCTTTGCGGCATGATTCTACAAAGAGTTTTTGATAACTCAGATCATCTTCGGGAAGCGAGAGGAAAAGGCCTCCATGGTCTTCGATACAGTGACGCGCGATTCTTTTCAAAATAAGGTTTTCCTTCATACATTCAGCTGCGCCTTCAGTGTTTGCAACCGCATATCTTGCGCCACTGTGAAGTAAACCATGGTTTCGACCGGTTGCACCGACCGAAAAATCAAAACGTTCCAGAAGCAAGGTCTTCAAGCCTCTCATTGAACAGTCGCGTGCTGTACCTGCTCCCGTTATGCCTCCTCCTATAATGATAACATCATAAGATTCCATAAACGTCAAATTTGTCCCCACAAAAATAGGAAAAGTTGACCTCCTGAAAACAAGAGGTCAACTTCCTTATTATAATTATAATACTCGTCAATCTTCGTCTTTCTGCTTCTCGGCATATTCCTTGAGTAGTTTCTCTTGGACATCCGACGGAACCAATTCATAGGAACTAAACTTCATGGTGAACGACGATCGTCCGCCGGTTATGGAGCTCAACGCTGTCGAATAACTCGACATTTCCTTCAATGGCACTTTTGCCGAAATCTTTTCGAAACCGCTGTCGCTTGACATTCCCATGATAATTGCTCTTCTACCTTGAAGATCGCTCATGACATCACCCATTACATCTGATGGAACCATCACTTCCACATCATATACCGGTTCAAGTATCTTGGGATTGGCATTGCGGAACGCCTCGCTGAATGCATTACGACCCGCCAGACGGAACGAAATTTCATTTGAATCAACCGGGTGCATCTTACCGTCATATATACAAACACGAACGTCGCGTGCGTAGCTGCCTGTTAAAGGACCCTGTTCCATGCGGTCCATCAAACCTTTAACAATTGCCGGGATAAAGCGAGCGTCTATTGCTCCACCAACGATACAATTGTAAATAATCAGTTTTCCGCCCCATTCCATTGGAATTTCCTGCTTGTCGCGAACACTCATTTTAAATTCCTGATTACCGAACTTGTAGGTGTCGGGCTCGGGCATTCCTTCAGTGTAGGGTTCCACAATCAGGTGAACTTCACCGAACTGCCCTGCACCACCACTTTGTTTCTTATGGCGGTAATCGGCTCGTGAAGCTTTAGTGATTGTTTCGCGATATGGTATACGCGGTTCTTCAAACACGATTGGCAGTTTGTCGTTATTCTCGACTCTCCATTTTAATGTGCGAAGGTGGAATTCTCCCTGTCCTGAGAGGATGGTCTGTTTGAGTTCCTTTGACTGTTCGATCTCCCAAGTGGGATCCTCTTCGTGCATTCTTGATAGAATACCGCTAAGTTTTTCGGCATCACTCTCGGTAACAGGACGAACCGCACGTGAGTATTTAGGAGCCGGATATTTGATAAAGTCGAATACATAATCACAACCTTTCTCATCAAGAGTGTTTCCGCGACGAACATCCTTCAGTTTTACAGTAGCACCTATGTCACCAGCACATAATTTGTCGACACTTTCTCTAATTTGTCCACAAACACAATATAATTGAGCCAAACGCTCTTTAGTTCCACGGCTGACATTGTCAAGGTCGGCACCGGCCTGGAGAGTGCCCGACATAACTTTGAAGTATTGAACTTCACCGATGTGGGGCTCCACAGTAGTTTTGAACATAAAGATAGAAACCGGACCGTTGGGGTCGGGTTTTACCTTTACTCCTTCAGTTGTTTCGGGTGCCGGCATTTCATCAACAAAAGGCACCACATTACCAAGGAACTCCATCATGCGACGAACGCCCATATCTTTTTGTGCTGAAATGCAGAAAACAGGCATGATTGAACGAGTTACAAGACCTTTTCTGATACCTTCGCGCATTTCGTCTTCGGAAAGGATTCCTTCTTCAAAGAATTTTTCCATCAGGGCTTCATCATTTTCAGCAGCAGCTTCTATCAACTGCTGGTTCATTTCCTCGGCTTTGGCTTTTTCAGAATCGGGGATATCCTCGATTTTAGGAGCACCTCCATCGGGGCCCCATGTAAGCTTCTTCATTAACAAAACGTCGATAACCGAGTTGAAACCTGCGCCACATGCTAAAGGATATTGTACAGGCACAATTTTCGGGCCGAATGATTCGCGCATTTGTTCCATTACATTGTCGAAATCGGCTTTCTCTCCATCGAGTTGGTTGATGGCAAACATTACCGGCTTGCCAACAGAATTTGCGGTTCTGAATATATTCTGTGTTCCGACCTCCACTCCATACTGGGCATTTACCAGAATGACAGCAGTGTCGGTTACATTAAGGGCAGTAACTGCGTTTCCCACGAAGTCATCGGCTCCAGGGCAGTCAATCACATTCAATTTTTTACCATTGAATTCGGCATAGAAAATGGTCGAGAAAACCGACGAGCCATATTCTTTTTCTACTGGGAAATAATCGCTGACAGTATTTCCGGCTGCGATTGAACCTCTTCTTTTGATTACACCGGTCTCAAACAACATGGCTTCGGCCAAAGTCGTTTTACCGGAACCCTTGCTTCCAAGCAAAGATATGTTCTTGATTTCTTTTGTGTTATAAATTTTCATTTGATTGGTAAATTATATGTTTTTCATTGGTTTCAATCCAGAAGGGTTTCTTCCCTAAAATCGGAGCATAAAAGTATAACATTTAGAATAATAAAGGACAAGATGTAAATATGTTTCAAAACATATTTCGCGACGAGCACATTTCTTTATAAAAAAAGATATAATTTTGTATCTATGTTTGATGATCTTGATAATTCAGGCCCATTCGTGACAATAACGCGCATCGACGGGAAGACTAAAGATGACAAGCCTTTACAACCTGAGAATCCTCAGGATATACCGGTGTTGCCAACAAGAAATCTAATTTTGTTCCCCGACGTGACGGCGCCGATTAGCTTGTCACGTGAATCCAGCAAAGCTATTGCTCAAGCTGCTCATAAACGAAACGTTCTGATTGGAATTGTTTGTCAAAAAGATCCCATAATAGAGAACCCTGAACTAGAAGACCTGGTAAAATATGGTGTTTTGGCACGAGTCTTAAATGTCATAAAGTTACCCAATGGCTCGGATACTGCTATTGTTCAGGCTGTTGAAAAATTTCGCATTGTAGGACGTGGTCTTGGACAAGCAATTCCCGAAGCGCCCATTTCGGCTTCGGTAAAGATGAAATTTGACCGTTTGCCCTCTGGAAATGACAAACGTTATGCTGCTCTAGCGTCCACACTTAAGGAAACAGCTGTCAAGTTGACCGAACATAGAGGAGAGGTTTCGGGAGTGGAATTGTCAATGAATTTAAGAAACCTTGACGATCCATTGATGCTGGTTAACACTGTGGCATCAATGTTTCCACTTGACCAGAATTTCAAGCTTCATTTGCTATCTTTGGATTCTTTGAGAAGCAGGACCGAGCAACTCCTTGAGGAGCTTTTACGAAGGGAATATTTCAACGAACTTTCCGACTCAATCAGAGATAAGGCTCGGAAAGGAATGGAAGGACACCAGCGCGATGCTTATCTTCATGAGCAGCTCGAGGCAATCAGGGAGGAACTCTACGGTGAAGATAATGAAGATATAGAAAAAATACTTGAGTCGATGCCCCCTGAAGGTCTGCCGGAACATGTCAAAAAGATTTTTGATAAAGAGGTGGAAAAACTCAGGAGGATGAGTCAACAACACCCTGAGTATTCCGTACAAATAAATTATCTGGAATATCTTGTGTCGTTGCCATGGAGTAAAGAATCAAAATCTAAAAGTAGTCTGCCTGAAGCAAAAAAGATTCTTGACAAGGACCACTTCGGACTAGAAAAAGTAAAGCAACGTATAATAGAACAGCTTGCAGTTATTCTTAATAATCCTGATGTCAAGTCACCTATAATTTGTTTCGTTGGACCTCCCGGAGTGGGTAAGACATCATTAGGAAAATCAATCGCCAGAGCTTTGAACAGGAACTATCAACGGGTTGCCCTTGGTGGAGTTCACGATGAAGCTGAAATAAGAGGCCATCGTCGAACTTATATTGGTTCTTTGCCGGGTCGAATCATAGATGCAGTCAAGAGAGCTGACACGCGAAATCCGGTTCTTTTACTTGATGAAATCGACAAATTGGGTCATGATTTCAAAGGAGATCCGTCATCGGCTCTCCTGGAGGTTTTGGATCCGGAACAAAATTATCGGTTCCATGATAATTATGTTGATGTCGACTTTGATTTATCGAAAGTGTTCTTTATAGCCACAGCCAACACTTTATCCTCCATTCCCCAACCATTGATTGATCGTATGGAAATCATTGAACTTTCGGGTTATCTTGAGGAAGAAAAGGTCGAGATTGCCAAGAAATATCTTGTGCCTAAAAACATCAATGAACTTGGAATGACCAACTATAAACCAAGAATCACTGATAATGCTATTCGTGAGGTGATACGTTCATATACGTCGGAAAGTGGTGTCCGTCAGCTGGAAAAGAATCTCGCATCTTTAATGAGAAAATATCTTGTCAAGCGATTGAATGATGAACCGGTGCCAAAGACAATAGGCTCCGATAATGTGAAAGAGATGCTGGGCGTACCGGTCTATAGTCGTGACCGATATGAGAATAATGATTTTGCTGGTGTTGTGACCGGACTGGCATGGACAGCTGCCGGTGGTGAAATCCTTTATATTGAAACATCCCTGATTCCGGGCAAAGGTGACAAGCTTTCGGTAACCGGAAATCTTGGAGATGTTATGAAAGAATCAGCTACTCTTGCGTTGCAGTACGTCAAGAGTCATCATAAAAGCCTTGAAATCGACAGTTCTTTGTTCGAAAGATTCAACATCCACATTCATGTTCCCGAAGGTGCTATACCCAAAGACGGTCCTTCGGCCGGTATCACTATGGTGACTTCCATAGTGTCGGCTTTGAAGCAGGTGAGAGTTCGCAACAATCTGGCTATGACAGGCGAGATAACTCTTCGTGGGAAGGTGTTGCCTGTTGGTGGAATAAAGGAAAAAATCCTAGCGGCAAAAAGAGCTGGAATCAACACTATTATTCTATGCAAGGAGAATCGAAAGAACGTCGAGGATATTCCTGAGAAATATGTCGAAGGACTTAAATTTCATTATTTTGATAAAATATCTGAAGTATTGGAATTTGCCTTGACTGATGAGAAACCTGTTGATGCAATTGATTTGTTAAGCACTGATGCAATTTCTAAATGAACGATATGAATATGACGGTGGCATTCTATGCTACGAAATAGCGGGAGAGGGAAATCCTCTACTGCTTATGCACGGGTGGGGTTGTGACCGTTCAACTGTGAGGTCAATTGCAGAAACAGCCGTTAAAAACGGTTATCGGGTGTTTAATATCGATTTCCCGGGTTTTGGAGAGTCAACAGAACCGTCTGAGGTTTGGGGAGTAGATGAATACACGTCCTTGATAGAACAATTTATTAAGGATAAAGATCTGAAGGATATAACTTTGATAGGTCATTCTTTTGGGGGACGCGTGGGAATTCTATATTCATCGAGGAATAAAGTCAGAAAGCTTGTATTAGTCGATGCTGCGGGTATCAAACCTAAAAGGAAACTGAAATATTATTATAAAGTTTACAGTTTCAAAGCACTTAAAAGACTTTATAAACTATTATATGGAAAAGAAAAGGCCGAGATAAAAGCTGATGAACTTAGAAAAAAAAGAGGTTCTAGTGATTATGCAAATTCTTCCCCAATGATGCAGAGAATCTTGAGTAGAGTCGTCAACGAAGATTTAAAGAATGAACTGAAAAAGATTAAGACGCCAACACTTCTTATGTGGGGGACAAACGATAAAGCCACTCCAATCGATGATGCCAGAATCATGGAGAAGCTTATACCTGATGCAGGTCTTGTTTCTTTCGAAGGATGCGGGCATTATTCTTTTCTTGATGCAAGACCTCATTTCAATATAGTTCTGTCTAAATTTCTATCTCATTAAATTACGATGTTGTTTCCACGCCTGCTATTACCGGTTCTGATAGTTCTTGCAACAATTATTTTTCTTGATTTCTTTGCAGTTTTCAAGAGAGATTTAATGATGCTTCAACTGAATTCCTATCGAAATAGCCGTTATGTAAATTGGTTCAACCAGAGTGGAGAAAGTACAGCGCCATGGAGATTGGGTGCTTGCGTAGCTCTTTTTTTGATTTTGGTCGAGAAATTCCCATTGTTCCTAACGGCACTTATTGCAGCCCTTATCCTGATAGCCAATTTCTTTGCCTATAAAAAGAAGAAATATAAAAAACCGTTGGTGTTTACTAATCGTGCCAAGAGGATCTACATTGTAATGCTTATACTGGCTTTGGCGACTCCGGTTACTTTAGGGCTGGTACTTCACAATCTTCTATTGGCTTGTAAAATTGGTATTCTTGAGATAATCATTTCTCCTGCATTTCTCTTGATAGCTAATCTTCTTCTTGTCCCGGTAGAAAAGTCGGTAAACAGGAAATTCATTGAAGAAGCAACATCTATCCTCAACGCAAATAAGGGATTAAAAGTAATTGGAATAACGGGAAGCTACGGGAAAACCAGCTCTAAACATTTTCTTTATCATATTTTATCACAAAAATATGAGACTGTGATGACTCCCGGAAGTTATAATACTTTGCTGGGTGTAGTTAGGACTATAAGGGAATTACTAAAACCTTACAGTGAAGTATTCATAGTAGAGATGGGTGCAAAGCAACCGAACGACATAAAGGAGATTTGCAATCTTGTTCATCCGTCAATAGGACTCCTGACATCAGTGGGCGAACAACATTTAGAAACTTTCAAGACTGTCGAGAATATTGCCAAGACAAAACTGGAACTGATTGATTCTCTTCCATCCGATGGGTTAGGAGTTGTAAATACTACCAATCCTATTGTTCTAGATAAACTTCCAACCGATAAGCAATTGTCCTTATATCCATCAAAGGGGAAAGACGGATATTACATAACAGATGTCGAATATGTTGACAAAGGCACAAATTTCGTTATTAACGGCCCCGATGGATTTTGTCTTGAGTTATTTACCCCTTTGGTCGGAAAAGGTAATCTTGAGAATATACTAGGTGCTGTTATTGTGTCGAGATACCTCGAGGTTGATGAGAAAACAATCATTCACGCTGTTTCCACTATGCCTCAAGTTGAACATCGCTTGAGCATGACGCATACGAAAGGTGGATTCATAATTCTTGATGATGCGTTCAATTCCAATCCAGCAGGTTCGTCAATGGCACTTGGTGTACTCTCTAAGATAAAAGTTCCGGGAAAAAGAATTATCATTACTCCTGGAATGATAGAACTTGGTCCTCTTCAGGAAGAGGCAAACAAGGAATTCGGAAAAGGAATTGCCAAAAGTGCCGATGTCGCCATTATTGTTGGAGAGTATAACCGCTATCCCATTTTGGAAGGCATGAACGAAGGTGGGATGAATAGTAAGAATATTTATCCTGTCGCATCTTTCGAAGAGGCACAAAAACTATTCCTGACTATAGTGAATAAAGGTGACATAGTACTATATGAAAACGATTTACCCGACACATTTAAATAAAGAACAATGAAAACCAAAGTTGGAGTTTTTTTTGGCGGACGCTCGACTGAGCATGAAATATCGGTTATTTCGGCAAATCAGGCAATTAATGCTTTGGACGCCGATCAGTATGAAATCGTGCCTGTGTATATAACTAAGGAAGGTAAATGGTTTTCAGGAGAAGCTCTGCTGAAACTTGAAGAGTATAAAAATATTCCTCAGTTACTATCGAAATGTGAACCGGTATACATGAAAGCTATCTATGGTGATTTTAAACTATATAGCGAAAAGAGAAAAGGATTTCTTAAAAAAGAAGTCGTGATTGCCTCTTTGGATGTTGTAATTCCGGTTCTTCACGGTTCTAATGGTGAAGACGGTACTTTCCAAGGTGTTATGGAATCGATAGGTATTCCTTATGTGGGTTGTGATGTTCTTTCATCTGCCAATGGGATGGATAAGATCTACATGAAGATGATACTAAAAGCTAATGACATACCGGTAGTTCCATACTATTGGTTTACTGTTAAAAACTGGATAAAGAACGAAAATATAATTCTTGATGAAATAGAAAAAAACATAGGTTATCCAGTAATTGTAAAACCTGCGAACCTTGGCTCCAGCGTTGGTATCGGTCGTGCAATTGACCGCAAGGCTCTTAAAGAAAAGATAACCGATGCCTCCAAATACTCTAGCCGCATAATAGTGGAGCACATGATTGAAGATCTGCAAGAGATTAACTGTTCAGTACTGGGTGACTGTGACGATTATATGACTTCAGTACTTGAAGAACCGATAAAATCGGGTGAGATTCTTTCCTATGAAGATAAGTATATGGGTGGTTCAAAGGGAGCAAAAGGAATGCAGGCATCACTAAAACGAATACCGGCCGATTTACCCGAGGACGTCACCAAAACTATTCAAAAATATGCAGGTTTGACTTTCAGTGTTCTATCATGTAGTGGAGTAAGTAGGGTAGACCTTATTATCGACCGTACAAATAACAACATTTATGTCAATGAAATCAACACAATTCCAGGTTCTCTTTCTTTCTATCTTTGGGAAGCCACTGGTATTAGCTTTACCGAACTTATGAATCGTCTTGTAAGAATCGCAATATCGCGAAAACGAGAACATGATTCTAAGATTGTAAGTTACGATCAGAATATCTTCAACATGGGGTCTTTCTCAGGTAAGAATTCTATGAAATCGACCAAATTGAAATAATTAAATTATCTTTGCTTGTTAACACTTCAAAATTATGTCAAAAAGATTTCCAGAATATAAATCTCTCAATCTCCCTCAAGTCAATCGTGAGATGTTGGAACTTTGGGAGAAAGAAGACCTTTTCAACAAAACATTAAAAGAAAGGGAAGGTTATCCTGAGTATATTTTCTATGAAGGTCCTCCGTCAGCTAACGGTATGCCAGGCATACATCACGTGATGGGTAGAACTATCAAGGATATTTTCAATCGTTTCAAAGCCATGAAAGGTTTCCATGTAAACCGTAAGGCTGGATGGGACACCCATGGACTTCCGGTTGAGCTTGCTGTTGAAAAATCCCTTGGCATCACTAAGGAGGATATAGGAAAAAAAATAAGTGTCGACGATTATAATTCAGCATGTCGTCGCGAGGTGATGAAGTATACTCATGAATGGGAAATGCTTACCCGTTCAATGGGTTATTGGGTGGATACTACCAATCCCTACATAACTTACGACAACAGGTATATCGAATCAATTTGGTGGCTTCTGTCCCAATTATATAAAAAAGGGTATCTCTATAAAGGATATACTATTCAACCCTATTCGCCAGCTGCAGGAACCGGTTTGAGTACACACGAGTTGAATCAACCGGGTTGCTACCGTGATGTCAAGGATACCACCTGCATCGCCGAATTTGAAATAAAAAATCCATCTCCTGAATTCCAAGGTTGGGGTAAAGCTTGTTTCCTGGCATGGACTACAACACCTTGGACTCTTCCATCAAACACTGCACTTGCAGTAGGTCCTTCGATTACATACGCAATAGTCAGGACTTTCAATCCTTACTCGGGTTCACCTTTGACTGCTGTAGTGGCTGAGGCCCTTCTCGACAGTGTCTTCAATCCTAAAGGAAAAGATGTCGAACTTTCAGAATACAAACCTGGAGATAAGGTCGTTCCTTGGAAGGTTGAGAAGATTGTCACAGGAAAGGATCTCGAAGGAATAGAATACATTCAGCTGATCCCGTGGGTGAATCCGGGAGAAGGAGCTTTCAAGGTTATACCAGGAGACTTTGTCTCGACTGAAGATGGAACAGGTATTGTTCATATAGCGGGAACTTTTGGTGCTGATGATGCAAGAGTTTCTAAACAGAACGGTGTTCCTCCTTTGCATCTAACTGATAGAAACGGAAATATACGTCCAATGGTGGATCCTACAGGTAAATTTTACCTTATTGAGGATCTTGACCCTAATTTTGTAAAAGAGAGGGTCTATGTGGAATGTTACACTCCTTGGCAAGGCAAATTTGTGAAGAATGCCTTTGATCCTTCTAAGAAAGATGGTGGTGAAACTCTTGATGTCGAAATCTGTCTTTGGCTAAAGAAGGAAGATAAGGTGTTCAAGATTGAGAAACATACCCACAGTTATCCCCATTGTTGGAGAACCGACAAACCGGTATTATATTATCCTCTTGACAGCTGGTTTATAAGAACTACTGGTGCCAAGGATAAGCTGATGGAACTAAATGAGACAATCGATTGGAAGCCTAAATCAACCGGGTCGGGCCGTTTTGGGAAGTGGCTGGAGAATCTTCAGGACTGGAATTTGTCAAGAAGTCGCTATTGGGGAACTCCTTTGCCAATTTGGCGCACTGAGGAAGGTGATGAGGAAATGGCCGTGGAAAGTGTTGCCATGTTGTATGATGAAATTGAGAAATCGGTAGATGCCGGTTTTATGAAGAGTAATCCACTAAAGGAAAAAGGGTTCGTTGCGGGAGATTATTCAAAGGAAAACTACGAAAAGATAGATCTTCATCGTCCCTATGTTGATAAAATAATATTGGTTTCGCCAAAATCAGGTAAACCTATGATGCGTGAAACCGATCTGATTGACGTTTGGTTCGATTCAGGGGCGATGCCGTTCGCTCAAATGCATTATCCATTTGAGAATAAGGAACTTGTTGATGAAGGTAAGGTATATCCAGCCGATTTCATTGCCGAAGGTGTAGACCAGACTCGTGGCTGGTTCTTTACGCTGCATGCCATTTCTGGTATGATTAAAGACAATGTGGCTTTTAAATCGGTTATTTCTAACGGACTGGTTCTTGACAAGGATGGAAATAAAATGTCAAAACGTCTAGGAAATGCGATAGATCCGTTTAAAGCAATTGAAGAGCATGGTTCCGACCCTCTTCGATGGTATATGATTGCGAATTCCTCTCCCTGGGATAATCTTAAATTCGATCCCGAAGGAGTTAGAGAAACTTCTCGAAAACTCTTTGCAACACTATATAATACCTATAGCTTCTTTGCTCTTTATGCCAATGTTGATGGTTTTATTCCTGATACAACCCAAATACCTGTTTCTGAGAGGTCAGAAACGGACCGTTGGATTTTGTCATCACTAAATTCGTTGATAAAGGAGGTAGAGGGTGACTTCGAGGAGCATGAACCAACCAAAGCAGCACGCGCTATCAACGATTTTGTGATTGACAATCTAAGCAATTGGTATGTTAGACTTAATCGTAAGAGATTCTGGGGTGGGGAAATGACCCAAGACAAATTGTCGGCCTATCAAACGCTCTATACATGTTTGTTGACTATCAGTAAGTTAATGGCTCCAATAGCTCCGTTCTTCTCGGACCGTTTATATAGGGATTTAACAGATGGAACTAAATCTGTTCATAGTGCCGATTTTCCGGTTTATGATCCCCAATTAATAGACAAGTCCCTCGAGGATAGAATGCAGCTTGCCCAGTCAATCACTTCAATGGCATTGGCTCTAAGAAGAAAAGTAAACATCAAGGTTAGACAGCCGCTTGCAACCTTAATTGTTCCGGTTCTCGATGAAGCCCAGAAAGATGCCTTGAAGAAGGTCGAAAATATCATCTCAAGTGAAATTAATGTAAAAGCCATCAAGGCTATCGAGGACACAGAAGGGGTTCTTGTAAAGAAAGTTAAACCTGATTTCAAAAAACTCGGGCCAAAACATGGCAAGAGAATGAAAGAGGTTGCCACCGTAGTAGCAGGACTTTCTCAACATCAAATCAGCTGCCTTGAACGTAACGGATGCTTGGATCTTGCCTTTAATGACGGAATCCCGTTCAAACTTGAGACTGACGATGTTGAAATTTTCTCGGAGGATATTCCGGGATGGTTGGTGGCAAACGAAGGTCCACTAACAATAGCTCTCGATGTCAATGTCTCCGATGAACTAAGAGAAGAAGGAATTGCTCGTGAATTGGTTAATCGAATTCAGAACATTCGAAAAAATCGTTCCTATGATATTACCGACCGCATTCGTCTTGTAATTAAACCTGATGAATTCGTTAATAATGCTGTAAAGAACTTTGGGGAATATATCGCAAAACAAGTTCTGGCTAAAGAGATTCTTCTTGACATTCCCAACGTAATTGAAGAAGATTGCGTTTTGGATATAGATGGAAATATAGTAAATGTAGAAATATCTAAAATAAATTGATAATGGCTGAAAAAACAAGATATAGCGATGAAGAGCTTCAAGAATTCAAAGAACTGATTCTTGGTAAGCTTGAAAAGGCCAAGCATGATTATGATCTCTTGAGAGCCCAGTTGTTAAATACAGAAGGAAATGACATCGCCGACACTTCTCCAACTTTTAAGGTTCTTGAGGAAGGCGCCTCGGTCTTAGGAAAAGAAGAGGCTGGTCGTTTAGCTCAGAGGCAGGCTAAATTTATCAACAGTCTGCAGGCTGCTCTTGTCAGAATTGAGAATAAAACCTACGGAATTGACCGTGTCACGGGGAAATTGATTCCGAAGGAACGTCTCAGGGCAGTTCCTCATGCTACTTTAGGTATAGAACAGAAATTGGGTAATAAGTGACTTCAAAGCCAATCATTACCGGGAACAGAGGATGGCTAGCGGTTATCGTCATCCTTCTAGTCATCGTGTCCGACCAGATTCTTAAAATTTGGATTAAAACCCATTTTTATCTGGGAGAGGAGTATAAAATAACTGAATGGTTCCGTTTGTTGTTCATTGAAAACAATGGTATGGCTTTCGGTATGGAGATAGGCAGTAAACTGGTATTGACATTGCTTAGAATCGCACTGGTTGCAGCTTTGATATGGTATGTTGTATTGATAAGGAATTTCAAGGCAGTCAGGACGGGTTATATTGTATGTCTTTCTCTTATAATTGCTGGAGCCGCAGGAAACATAATTGATTGTGTTTTTTACGGTGTAATCTTCAATGATCCGATGCCCCCAGCAATAGCTCAACTTTTTCCTCCCGGTGGTGGATATGGTACATGGATGCTTGGAAAAGTAGTGGATATGCTTTATTTTCCATTGTTTGAGTTCAATTGGCCCACCTGGATACCGGGTATAGGGGGAGAACATTTTCTATTCTTTCAGCCGGTTTTCAATCTTGCCGACTCGGCAATTACCGTAGGAATAATTGTTCTTATTCTTTTCTATTCAGCTCAGATAGCTTCTCCATCATCCTATAGGAATAAAGAGGCATGAGAAGGCTTTTTATAATATCGTTTATTGTATTATCGTTTCTGATACTTTTTCAAGGGTGTAGGAAGACTCCTTCTTATGTTATTCCGGAAGATGAAATGGCAGCTCTTCTAGCCGATATTCATCGCGGTCAGGGAGTAGTGGATCTTAATAGAAGGGAATGGCGCAGCGACTCTTCTCAGTATGCTCTGCGTGAAGCGATTTATCTTCATCATGGAGTTACAGCGGAGGAGGTAGACACTTCACTGGATTGGTATGGCCATCATCTCGACGAATATATGAAGGTTTATGACAAAACGATTGAAATTCTTGAAAAGGAAATCAGTGAGACCGATGCGGTGGTTTCTAATCTACAAATGGCTGTAGCCGGAGATTCTGCTCAGGTGTGGCCTTCTGCACCTCGTTACATCCTCAGTGGAATTATGCCCGAACCGACTTTGAAATTCATTCTGGAGCGTGATGAAAACTGGGAAAATGGCGATGAATACACATGGAGTCTTTATACTATGAATTCCCGACAACCCTTTCAGTGGACAATGGTTGCCGAATATGAAGACGGGATGGTGGAGTGGCGTCAGGAGAATGTTACCGACAATGGAAAGGCAATACTAAATTTTTTGACCGATTCCACGCGCGTGCTTAAAAATATTTATGGATATCTTGACCTCATCCCCGATGAAAATGAAATAATTTTTGTCGATAGTCTATCTCTTGTAAGAACCCGAGTTAATCGTACAAACTACCATAAACGTTTCTCACAACGTAAATTGATGCCTAAAAAATCTATAACTACTCTACAATCCGACACTTTAAAATTATGACAGCTGAGGAAAAACTTGCTATAGAGGAAAAATGTGTCATACTTCTGAAAACGGTTTTCGATCCTGAGATACCGGTTGATATTTACTCTCTTGGATTGATATACAAAATTGAAGTAACCGATGAAGGAGTTCTTAACGTCGATATGACATTAACCGCACCAAACTGTCCGGCGGCCGATTTTATCGTGGAAGATGCAAAATACAAGCTTCAGAGTATAGAAGGCATCAATGAGGTGAACATCAACATCGTGTTTGAACCTGAGTGGACTAAAGACATGATGAGTGAAGAAGCTAAACTAGAACTTGGATTCTTGTGAGCAGAGACCTGACATATTTTGTCTCGGATTTGCATCTGGGAGCTTCTTATATTCCCAACAATCGAGAACATGAGCTACTTGTTGTCTCTTGGCTAAAGGAGATAAGTCCCAACTGTCGTGAACTGTATCTTGTTGGCGATATTCTGGACTATTGGTTCGAATATCGAAACGTCGTTCCAAGAGGATTTACTCGATTTTTCGGTCAGTTAGCTTCGATGGCCGACGAGGGAATAAAAATTACTTGGCTTATAGGTAATCACGATATATGGATTTTCGATTATCTCCCTGCAGAGCTGGGTATAGAAGTAGTAGACGGAGCAATATTAAGATCTATTGATGGTAAAAATTTCTATATAACTCATGGGGATGCTATCGGAA
This sequence comes from Muribaculaceae bacterium, assembly GCA_022510505.1. Classification (GTDB taxonomy): domain Bacteria; phylum Bacteroidota; class Bacteroidia; order Bacteroidales; family Muribaculaceae; genus JAFLTL01. Next base: position 29,500 of record JAFLTL010000001.1, read on the forward strand.
GTCTTAAACCGGGATTTCGTTTCATCAGGTCTTTCTTTCGAAACCCAATCTGTCAAAAGCTCTATTCAGGTATACATCCTCGTTGGACAATACCATTTGCTCATGCATGGTCATCTTCGAGCCGAAAGGGTTATAAACAGGAATACAATTCATTACTTCCCGACGATAAGGATCCTTATCTAATGTGGGCTAAAGACTATATTGCTCAACATCCGTCCCTCGATTTTATCATTCTTGGACACCGACATATTATGGCGGATAAGATTATCGGTGAACATTGCCACCTGATTGTTTTAGGAGACTGGATCAGAAATTTTTCTTTCGCCGTTTATGACGGAAAAGATGTGATTCTAAAAAAATATCATTAACTTTGCGTAAGGATAAAATATATCATATCATGACAATAGACAATTACAAATTCAATGGAAAGAAGGCAATTGTTCGTGTTGATTTCAATGTGCCTTTGGGTGAAAACGGTAAAGTTACCGACGATACCAGAATTCGTGGTGCCCTTCCAACTCTTAAGAAAATTCTTGAAGACGGAGGTAGCCTGATTATCATGTCCCATATGGGTAAACCAAAGGGCAAATTCAATCCTAAATATTCCCTCGAACAAATCAAGGACGATGTTGCAAAAGCTTTAGGTCGTGATGTGAAATTCGCCAAGGATTGTGCCGATGCTTCTGAAGCTGCTGCAAACCTTAAACCGGGCGAGGTGCTTTTGCTTGAGAACCTTCGTTTCTATCCCGAAGAAGAAGGAAAACCCGTTGGAATTGAGAAGGATGATCCCAAATATGAGGAAGCAAAGAAAGAAATGAAGGAGCGCCAGAAGGAGTTCGCTAAAAAATTGGCATCTTATGCCGATGTTTATGTGAATGACGCATTCGGTACAGCTCACAGAAAACATGCATCCACAGCTGTTATTGCTGATAGTTTCGACGCTGATAACAAGATGCTCGGATATCTCATGGAAAAAGAGGTTCAGGCAGTGGATAACATCCTGAGCGATATCAAAAGACCTTTCACTGCAATAATGGGAGGCTCGAAGGTTTCCACCAAGATCGGAATTATAGAAAATCTTATGGATAAGGTAGATAATCTTATTCTTTGTGGCGGCATGACCTATACCTTTGCAAAGGCCCAGGGTGGAAAAGTTGGTAATTCTATCTGTGAGAATGATAAACTTGATCTAGCTCTGGACATCATTAAGAAAGCTAAGGAAAAAGGGGTGAACCTTGTTCTTGGTACCGATTGTATTGCAGCCGATTCCTTCAGCAACGATGCCAAGACTATGGTGGTTTCTTGCATGGATATACCTGATGGTTGGGAAGGTCTCGATGCCGGTCCTGAAACACGCAAAGCTTTCGCCAATGCTATTAAGGGTGCAAAGACTATTTTATGGAACGGTCCTGCCGGTGTGTTTGAATTCGATAACTTTACAGCTGGTTCACGGGCTATCGCCGAAGCAATCGTAGAAGCTACCAACAATGGCGCATTTTCGCTCGTTGGTGGAGGTGATTCCGTAGCATGTGTAAATAAATTTGAAATGGCCGATCAGGTAAGTTATGTCTCAACCGGAGGGGGTGCTCTCCTCGAGGCTATCGAAGGTAAGATTCTCCCTGGAATCGCAGCAATAAAGAAATAAATATTTCCAGAGTTAATGTATTTAAGGGATGTGTCTTTGTGCATATCCCTTATTTTTATCTCAATTTATCATTTTGACTAAACAAGAGATACTGGATTGGGCTCAAAAACATCTTGAGGATGATCCCGATAAGCTAAGATTCCGATATCATGGATCAGCCAACTATGATTGCATTGAAATGGCAATTTCTCATATAGAGTCTTTAAGAAAATCGTCGGCTAAATTTAGGGCAGAGGATATATCCTTGAAGCCTGAGCTCTTATATCCTCCAATTGCTGTTGAGCAAAGCACATCAGCAGCATTGGCTATGCTGCATCGAAATCTATTTGTGCATCATTTAAAAGGAAAAGGTTCCTTTCTTGACTTGACTTGTGGCTTAGGTATCGATAGTCGAGCCATGGCATTGACAGGATGTGATGTGACGTCGCTTGAAATTGATCAGGTTAAGTATGATGTTGCTGAATTCAACTTCAGAAATTTCGAGAATGTTAACATTTTCAATATAGACTGTCGTGAATTTCTGAACTTGACTGAGCTACATTTTGATATAATCTACATTGATCCTTCGCGCCGGTCGAATGATTTAAAACGTGTTTATGGTATCAGTGACTGTAGGCCCGATGTTTTGGAAATGATACCCATTTTGAAGCAACATGCCTCAACTGTTTTCGTGAAACTGTCTCCTATGATTGACATCTCTCAAACTCTAAGAGACTTTGACAAAGCTACTAATATCTATGTTCTAGGTTATCGGAAAGAATGTAAAGAACTCCTTGTGGAGATAGATTTTGATAATCTTATGTGTCACTCTGATGTTCCGATAATTGTCTACGAATCACCTCTTTCTCAGCCTATTGTTTTTAATCAGTCTGAGATATGCAATGTGGTTAAAGAGTACTATGATGTCGATGCCGGTGAATATGTTTATGTTCCCTCTGCAGTTATGTCCAAGGCAGGTTGTTATGGCAGTTTGGCAACAAGGTTCAATCTGGATATAGTGTCAGCGAATACTCATCTTTTACATGGGCACGAATGTTATCTTCAGTTCCCTGGGAATATTTATAGAGTTAATGAAATTAGGGATTGGTCTTCAAGAAATATTAAATTTCTGAAGAAAAAGAAAGTTTCTGCCAATATAATTGCCCGAAATTTCGATCAGACTCCTGATAATCTGAGAAAACTTCTCAATGTGAAAGATTCCGATGAAACAACCTTAATTTTTTATCGAAATAATGAGAATGAAAAGAAGATTCTCATTACATCAAGAGTTTAACTTATCTTTCAGGTATTTTCCAGTGTGACTGGTTTCACATGCGGCGATCTTCTCGGGTGTTCCTGTCGCTACTACATAGCCACCGAGATCCCCTCCTTCAGGTCCCATGTCGATGACATGGTCGGCCATCTTGATGATATCAAGATTATGTTCAATGATAACTATTGTATGACCAAGGTTAATCAAACGATCAAACGCATCCATCAGTTTCTTTATGTCATGGAAATGTAAACCGGTTGTAGGTTCGTCAAAAATGAACAGACTCGGGTTTTGACGTTCCTGGGAAAGGAAATAGGCCAATTTTACACGCTGATTCTCTCCACCCGACAATGTCGACGATGATTGCCCCAGTTTTATATATCCCAGCCCCACTTCTTGCAAGGGTCGAAGCCTTTTGACAATCTTACGCTCGGTAGTCCCTTTTGTCTCGCTGAAGAATTCGATTGCCTCGTCAACTGTCATCTCCAGGATTTCATAGATATTCTTTCCATGATATTCCACATCCAGAATATCTTTCTTAAAACGTCTACCATGACATGATTCACATGTCATTGAAATATCAGCCATAAACTGCATCTCTATTGTGACGGATCCGTCACCTTTACATTCCTCGCAACGTCCTCCTTCGGTATTAAATGAGAAATAGGCCGGAGAGAAGCCTAACTGTTTGGCAAGTTGCTGTTCTGACATTAATTGTCGAATCTCATCATAGGCTTTAAGATAAGTCGCAGCGTTACTGCGGGTCGATTTCCCTATGGGGTTCTGATCGATGAACTCCACATGTTTTATTCTGTCGACATCACCTTCCAGCCCACTGAATCTTCCCGGTGCATCGGATGCTTCTCCAAGATGTCTAAGTATCCCTTTATATAGAATTTCTCTTACCAGTGATGATTTGCCTGATCCACTCACTCCACTTACAACAGTCAGAATACCTAAAGGGATGTCAACATCCACTTTTTTTAAGTTGTTTTCAGTCGCTCCTTTGATCTTTATGCTGTCACGCCATTTCCTACGATTAGATGGAATCTTCAGATCTTCCCGATGAGATAGAAAATCGGCAGTATAACTGCCGGTGGCCTTTTCAAGTTTGTCATGGTCTCCCTGGAAGATGATAGTGCCCCCGTTGCTACCCGCATCTTTACCAACATCAATCAGATAATCGGCCGATCTCATGATTTCTTCATCGTGTTCAACTATAACTACGGTATTCCCAAGGTCTCGAAGTTTTTTCAACACTCCGATTAGCCTGTCAGTATCTCGGCTGTGAAGTCCAATGCTGGGCTCATCCAAAATGTATAACGAACCGACAAGACTGCTTCCAAGCGAAGTCGCAAGATTTATTCGTTGACTTTCGCCGCCCGACAATGTGGAGGAAAGACGGTCAAGGGTCAAATATCCTAATCCGACATTTGACAAATATCCTAACCGATTGATAATCTCTTTCAAAAGACGTTCAGTTATTTTTTTTTCGTTTTCTTCCAGCTCTAAAGATCTGAACCATTCCAAAAGATCTTTTACCGACATTCTCACAAGATCGGTGATTGTTTTGCCACCAATTTTTATGTATTCAGTTTCTTTTCTTAGTCGGGAACCGTGACAGTCGGGACATATAGTCTTACCACGATACCGAGCTTTCAGCACGCGGTATTGAATCTTATATTGATTCTCATCTACCATTTTGAAGAATCCGTCAATACCCGTGAATGATCCTTTTCCATGCCAAAGAATCTCTTTCTCCTCATGAGTTAATTGGGAATAGGGTCGATGAATAGGAAATTTCAGTGAAGAACTCAGAGATATTAGCCAACGCTTCCACTCGCTCATCTTTTCACCTTTCCAGCACGCCACAGCATCATCATAGACTGAAAGTTCCATGTTTGGTATCACAAGTTTTTCATCGATTCCTATAATTTTTCCATAGCCCTCACAAGTTTTGCATGCTCCGAAAGGATTGTTGAAATTGAACAACAAATCGTTGGGTTCGAGGAATTCTATACCATCAGCTTCAAATCGGTTAGAGAAAGTTAGAGAGATTATATCGTTTTTTCCTTTTGGCCATACAATCAGCCGACATTCTCCTTTTCCTTCATAAAAAGCTGTTTCTACCGACTCTGCAAAACGACTTAATTCATCACCCTCATGACGAACCATCAGTCGGTCAATCAAAAGTTCGGCATTATTAAGGTCAATCTCAGTTTCTCCGTTCAGAATTTCTTCAATAGCAATAATATCACCGGATTCTGTAACCAAACGAGTATAACCCTCTTTTAACAGAATATCCAAATGTTTATGAGGTTCCCTGTTGTTTGGAATAATTAATGGGGCCCCGAGAATAGCTTTGGATCCTTCTGGAAATTTCTTTATTGAAGCTATAACATCCTCAACAGTGTGTTTTTTTACAATTTCACCACTGACGGGAGAAATTGTTTTTCCAATCCTTCCGAATAAAAGCCTAAGATAATCATAAATTTCAGTAGCTGTACCGACGGTCGATCTGGGATTTCTTGTGTTAACCTTTTGTTCAACGGCAATAGCAGGCGGAAGCCCTTTGATAAAATCAACGTTAGGTTTAGGCATTCTTCCCAGAAACTGACGGGCGTAAGATGAAAGACTCTCAACGTAACGACGTTGACCTTCAGCATATAATGTGTCAAATGCCAAAGAGGATTTCCCCGACCCCGATACGCCTGTAACCACCACAAGTTTGTTGCGGGGTATCAGCACATCCACATTCTTAAGATTGTTGACTTTTGCTCCCTTTATTTCTATATTTTCAAAATCTTTTTTACCCATGGATAATTTCTTCTTTTTATGGCCTAAAACGGCTAAAAATCGAACTACAAAGATAAGAAAATTTAAGCAAAAATTCTAATTTTGCAACAACCATCATCAACATAAATAACAGTGAAGAAACTCGTCAACATGGAGATTTTAGAGAATGTCTCCATTTCTCCTTCAGTGAACCTTCTCTCGATGCGACCTCTTGAGAATGGTTTGCTCCCTTTGATGCAACCGGGACAGTTTGCAAACATTGAAATTGATTGTAAGGATGTTTTTTTAAGGCGTCCTATTTCGATATGTGACTATATACCCGCAAGAAACATCGTAAAATTCGCAGTCCGCAGGGCAGGAAAAGGGACTGAATTTTTAGCTTCTTCAAAAGTCGGGTCGATTTTGAATATACTTTTGCCATTAGGTAACGGATTCACATTACCTGGTGAAAGTGGTTGCAATATCCTTCTGATTGGTGGGGGAGTGGGTTCAGCTCCGCTTCTTTTGCTTGCAAAGTGGCTTAAGTCACTTGACGTCAGTTTTGAAATTCTCCTTGGTGCCAAAACGGCTGATGAAGTAATTCTTAAAGATGAATTTGATGCTCTGGCACATGTACATGTTTCGACCGACGACGGGTCGTTGGGTTCGCAGGGGTATGTTCACTTCAATCCAGTTCTTCAAAACGGAGAATGGAACCAACTATATGTTTGTGGCCCTATGCCTATGATGAGGGCTGTTTCACAATTAGCCCGAGAGAAAAATATAGCCTGCCAGGTGTCCCTTGAAAACAAGATGGCTTGTGGAATGGGAGCATGCTTGTGTTGCGTTGAAGACACTATTAAAGGAAATCGTTGCACTTGTGTTGATGGTCCGGTGTTTGATATAAATTCGTTGAAATGGTGAAGCAAGAAATAAAATTTGCATGTGGTTTGACCTTTAAGAATCCTGTTCTAACAGCTTCGGGAACCTTTGGTTATGGCCATGAGTTTGAAGATTTAATTGATTTGAACCGTCTTGGAGGTATAATAGTCAAAGGTACGACGCTTGAACCTCGAGAAGGGAATCCTTACCCACGCATGGCCGAGACACCTTCGGGAATGTTGAATGCCGTAGGTCTTCAGAACAAAGGTGTCGACTACTTTATAGATTCAATCTACCCAACAATTAAAGATCTCAAAACTGCCTTGATTGTTAATGTTTCGGGTCGTAGCATCGATGATTATGTGGGTGTGACTGAGAAATTGACGGATCTTGATAAAATTGTCGCAATAGAAGTCAACATTTCGTGCCCAAACGTAAAGCAGGGTGGGATGTCATTTGGGACAACTTGTGAAGGAGCATCAGAAATAACACGAGAAATCAGAAGGAAATGGGACCGTGCAATGATAGTGAAACTGACACCCAATGTAACCGATATTGTTTCTATAGCAAAGGCAGTTGAAACTGAGGGAGCAGATGCAGTTTCAATGGTCAACACTTTCCTTGGAATGGCTATCGATGTTGAACGTCAGGAACCTTTGCTTTCGACGATTACAGGTGGATTGTCAGGACCAGCCATCAGACCGATTGCAGTTAGAATGGTTTGGCAGACGGCCAAGGCAATTTCAATACCGGTTATTGGCCTTGGCGGTATCATGAACGGACGCGATGCGCTGGAGTTTATCCTTGCCGGTGCTTCAGCCATTCAGGTAGGAACGGCTAACTTCGTCAACCCTCATGTCACAATGGAGATTGTCGACTATATAGAAGACTATTGCCGTAGAAAGGGTGTCTCAGACATCACTCAACTTGTCGGCGCGATAAATCATTGATGACAAGACCAGACAACGTTAACCCGAAAATAGCTGTGATGTGCATTAGCGAACCGTTAATCTGAGCTTTTGAGCTACACCATTCATGATTGATCAAAGCCGAGTCGCCCGGACCGCTGTTGGACTTTGGACACATGCACCTGTCTGTTCCACAACTCGCGTTCTTCCCCTTGTTGTCCAATAACTCTTCACTGTAGACACAGAGGAATTTCCTTTTTGGGAAACACTTTGTTCTTTTGAATTTCTGTCGCAATGCCCGAGCCAAGGGACACCCTTTGACATTCCAGAACTCATCAACCTTAATCCGCATTGGATCAAGTTTTAACGCTGCACCCATTGAGGAATAAAATCTTTTCTTCGTTGCGGTTGCGCGTTCAATCAATAACGCTTTATCCTTCAACGAATCTATACAATCTATTATATAGTCATAATCTTCCAGACAATATGAATCGGCGCTGTTCTCATCATATATTTTCTGTAAGGCCACAATTTCAGCTGTAGGATTAATTTCAAGCAACCGGTTCTTCAATGCTTCAACTTTCACTTGACCAACTGTCTTTACTGTTGCCTGAAGCTGTCGGTTAATATTCGTTATGCAAACCCTGTCGCTATCAACTATTGTTAGTTTCCTTAGTCCAGACCGGATCAATCCCTCGGCACACCATGAACCAACTCCCCCCACTCCAAAAAGAATTACCGAGGCTTCAGCAATCTTTTCCATCGTCAGAGGGCCAACTAAAAGTTCGGTTCTATTAAAAGCCGCTTTTTCTATTCCCATATTTTGAAATTCGTAGTAACAAACTTACAAAACTTTTCCTTATTTTTGTATTACATCTAAATCCAATACTATGAAAAAATCAGTTCTTTTACTTTTTTCTGCTATTCTGTTTAACTCTTTAAATCTTTTTGCTCAATCGGAAGAAGAACCTTGGAACTATGTTGATGCCAAGGATTTGAGAATAATTAATAAAGGATGGGAAAATACGGCCCGCACATATACACGATTACCAGCTCATCTTGAGGAGTTGGCACGCCCCGATCTATGGAATCGTTCGGAATGTTCATCGGGTATTGCAGTTCGTTTTGCCACCGATTCAAAAAGAATAGGGGTGAAATATGAACTCCTTTGGAATACCCATATGATTCATATGGCCGATACCGGACTCAAAGGGACCGATCTATATATCTGGGAAGGTGATTCGGTTTGGCGTCACGTAAACACTAATCGACCCTACATCAAAAAAGACACCGAAAAGGAAGTCGAGTCAACCTACGTTTCCAATCTCGACGGGGAAATGCATGAATACATGATTTATCTTCCACTCTACGATGGTATTAATGAACTGTGGGTTAAGGTTGATAGTGGAGCGGTAATCACCCAGGGATCTATGGATTTGATTGAGGATGGCAAAAGAATTGTAGCCTACGGAACCAGTATACTCCAAGGAGGCTGTGCTTCTCGAACAGGTATGGCTTCTACGAATATTCTCTCTCGAGAACTTAACTGTGAAGTGGTTAACCTTGGTTTCAGCGGAGAAGGGAAGATGGATAACTTCATGGCGGAGGCAATGGCAACCATCCCCGATGTTGATGTTTTTCTGATCGATCCGGTGCCTAATTGCACAGAATTGATGTGTGACACATTGACTTATGGCTTTATAAAGACTCTTCGCGAGCTTCGTCCCGAAGTGCCGATAGTAATGCTCGAAGGTCCTATCTATCCTTACGCTCGTTATGATTCCTTTTTCCACGATTATCTTCCAGCCAAGAACCGTGCTTATAGAAAGAACTACGAACTTCTAAAAGCTGAAAACCCTGACAATCTGTACTATCTGGACTCAGTAGATCTGGATGGCGTTGAGGATGATGGAACAGTAGATGGTATTCACTTGACCGATCTCGGCTTCAGGCATTATGCCAATAAGGTAAAGCCCATTCTTCAGCAACTTCTTGAAAAGTAGAGAATAATAAGTTTGCTATTTACAGTTAATAGTTAGACTAACTGCTATAGTACATAAGTTAACTGCTACGAGCTAATATCTTAGTGAAAATAATTTATAATAAAATTATTCCTTTTGGTAAAAAGTACTACGCCATAAATCTTTTTGGAATCCTTTTTGCCAAAGGGCCTTGTGGCCGGGAAACTATAAATCATGAATTGATCCATTCGTCACAGATAAAGGAGTATCTCTATATTTTTTTCTACCTATTTTATCTTCTTGAATGGTTTTTCAGAATTCTACAATTTCGGAACTGCTATAAGGCCTATCGCAACATAAGTTTCGAACGGGAAGCTTACTCTAACTCTGACAACTTAAACTACCTCGAAACTCGTCGCCGCTTCTCTAACTTCCGCTATTTTTAAAATAAATAGCGGAAGAGTTATGGTAGTTCATAGTGAGAAAACCCTTTCCATTAACTTCCATTTCTCCTCGGAGGTGTCACCGGGACTACATTCCTGAAACTGCCCGACAAATTCTTCCCATTCGGTTTGATGAGGGAGAGTCGCCAACTTGTTCATTGCTGTCTTAATATCCAAATCATCCGGTGTCTCCATTATCATTACCGCTAGATTCCCGAAGAGATAGATCTCCATAGAAATGATTCCAACCGAACGAATACCTTTAACTATCTCAGGCCATATTTCATCATGAGCCTTCCTATAAGCGGTTATAGCTTCAGGTGAGTCAACCAATTTTAGAGTTTTAACAAGCCGTCTCATATAATTCAATGTTATGTTTTGATTTCAGGGTTACTATGTGAATCATGATAAATGCAGTCGATTATTTAGTCTGTATACCTGTAGGATGGTATTATCCAAAAATAGAAGAATATGAAATTTCTATTTTCAATATCTTATCAAAATAGTATTTTGAGGTTCCAATTTGTTGGATAACATTATTTCTGTAATCACAAATTTATAATATTTTGTCAAAATAGTTTACATGGAAGTATATAATAGGTCAGGCGAAAATGTTTTAGTTTGAATTTAATTAAGATTTTACGATGTGTGGGTATGTATTTTGCCACACCCTCTTTTGTTTTTGCAATGTCAATGTCTCCTGCACGCAAGCGTATGGGTTACCAAAATGAAAACCCTTACAGGGTTTTAGAGATGTTGTCAAGTTATTATATTGTTGAATTGTAGGGACATTCAGTGCCATGTATGATGGGGCGGTAGAGATATAACAACGCTTTGTCCAACATTGCAGAGTGATGTTATGTACCTAACACATTGCTTTAGATGTGGAACTTAAGATGTACACCTATCCTCCAAAGTGCCACCGACAATACACTATAGCTTAAGAACACATCATTGTGGATTATTAATTTTTTCATACATTTGCAGTATAATCAATTGAACGACATAGATGTCGTAGAGGCGACACAAATCATATTAGCGTTTGCTATTTGTTCAACCGACATAAAATCTGGACAATTTTATTTGGAATGAGATGAACAAGTGGTAAATGTTCGCTACATGCGAGCATTTAACCTTGCTTCATTCCGGGCAGTCCAGGGCCTTATGTTGAGCAGCATATTAAGGTTATTGCTCGCATACTTGCTTTGGTATTTTTGCTCGATGAATGGCATTCGCAGGTTGTGAAACTAGCAATGTCATTTAACCAAACATAAATATTAATGAAACTGAAATCATTTTTTATTTTCTCGACAATTCTTTTATTGGGCGCTTGTTCTACTGACCTCGACCCAATTAACAGTCGAATTGATGGAATTGAAACGGAGTTGTCACAAGTACAGGAGGAGATTTCCAAACTCCGTCAGGCATGGGAGAATTCCAAAACTGTAGCCGATGTTGTGCCCATCAATCCCACCAATAATTCAGTAGGAGGATGGTTACTCACTTTCACCGACGGCTCGAGTATTTCACTTTATAATGGTGCCGACGGTGCCGATGGAAAAGACGGCATCAATGGAACTGATGGTAAGGACGGTGCCGATGGCAAAGACGGCATCAATGGAACTGATGGTAAGGATGGTGCCGATGGTAAAGACGGTGTCAATGGAACTGATGGTAAGGATGGTGCCGATGGTAAAGACGGCGTCAATGGAACTGATGGTAAGGATGGTGCAAATGGTTTGACACCATATCTGCGCATAGATGCAGAAGGGTATTGGATGGTTACCTATAACGGTACCGACTACGAATATATCCTTGACCAAAACGGGAACAAGGTATGTGCCATTGGTAAGGATGGTGTCGACGGTAAGGACGGTGCTAACGGCAAGGATGGTGCTAATGGAAAAGATGGTGTTGACGGCAAAGATGGTGTAGATGGTAAAGATGGCGCCGACGGCAAAGATGGTGCTGACGGCAAAGACGGTGTAGACGGAAAAGATGGCGTTGACGGTAAAGACGGACTAAACGGTGCCGATGGAGAGAAAGGAGCCGATGGTCAGGATGGCATTGATGGTGCTGATGGAAATGACGGTTTACACATTCGTGTGACTGTTAATAGTAATGGATACTATGTTTTTGAAATCTATCATCCTTCTGATCCTGAAAATGCGTTGCAAACGGTTGCAACTCCCTACAGCTCAGATGCCTCGACTGCTATTCAAAGTATAGTTCGCGATGACCAGTCGGGGAAAATCACTTTCACTATGGGTGACGGTTCAGTATTCGAATTCAATTTGCAAAAGATTGTTCCAACGGCTATTATAATCCTCGTGGATGAAGCAATTTCTTTCTCTACATCGGGCGAAGAGCTGAAGTTTGATTTCCGCGTCAATCCTTCAAACGTCACATTCGATTATAATATTTCGAATAGCTCTTGTGCTATCAAACTCAACTATATAAAGGGAACCGAAGCCTGCAATAATGGTTCCTATCCTGTCAATGTCAAAAATATCGCTCCTTCAAAAGATTCGAGTGGCAATATAATTGACGGTCAATACACTGTCACACTTGCCGATAAAGGTTCAAATATTTTCACCTATAAGGAGGGTGTTTATTTGACTCTTACCTATACCGACCCCAATGGTGACAATGTCTTGATTACTTCCAACGTCTTCACTCTTAAATTTGATGCGAACCTTCCAATTATTACCCGAACAGGTTTACCTGTAGTGGTCATTAATATTCCCGGAAATGCTGAGATAACTTCCAAAGACGTTTGGACCGAGAAAATAAATATTACTATTTACAATGAAAAAGGAGAAGTAGATTACACCGATAAAAAACTCCAAATGAAGGGACGCGGCAACACTACCTGGGGGCAAGTTAAGAAACCATATGCCCTTAAACTAGATAGTAAATCGAAAGTCCTTGGAATGCCAAAACATAAAAGATGGGTATTGCTGGCTAATTATTTTGATAAGTCCAATCTGAGAACTGATGTTGCTTTTGAAATGGGTAATTGGAGTGAAGATCTTCATTATACACCTCGCACAAAATTTGTTAATTTGATATTTAATAATTCCGATAAAGGATTATATATCTTGACAGAACAACTTAAAATTGATGAAAATCGCGTTAGTTTCGGTGAGGAAAATTCTGAAGATGGATTCCTTATGGAAATTGATGCGCGCGCTGGTCAAGACCCAGAGGATATCTATTTCCGAGTAGGGCATATACCACAACCTATAGTGATAAAAGATCCTGATGTAATCCAAGGTGATGATAACTACAATTATTTGGTAGATTTTATTCAGAAAGCCGATGCCGCTCTTTTCTCAAATAGCTGGTTGGACGAGGAACAAGGATATAAGAAATATATTGAAATCGGTTCTTTTGTGGACTGGTATCTGATTAATGAAATAACAAAAAATAATGATGCTATCTTTTTTACCAGTTGTTATATGAATCTGGGGCGAGATGGGATGTTGAAAATGGGTCCACTATGGGATTTTGATTTAGCGATATCAAATTATCCTGCAAGTTGGAGCACCAATTCTACTTTTGTTAATCAAGCCCAAGGTTTCTATATAAAAAATGTTGCATGGATTGCCCGAATGTTTGCTGACCCTGCATTTGTTACAAAAGTCAAGGAAAGATTTAAGTTCTATTATGATAAGAGAGAGGATATTTACGATTTAATTAATACCCAAAGAGATTATATTTCCGATGGTTTGCTTGATAATGACAATATTTGGCATTTCTACAGTTCTGTTTATGACCCGACTGCAATCCTTAATTCACATAAAACTGAGTGTGAAGCTATGATTGACTGGCTTGAACAACGATTTGAGTGGTTAAACGGTGAATTTTCAGCTATGTAACTATACTTATATCTATATCAAAAACGAGGAAATTCTGCTTTCACGGCAGGATTTCCTCGTTTATAAACTCCACGGCACTCTCTGTTGTTAAGCTAATCACTATACGGTTAAAAGCTAACGGCTATTTCGCTATTTCATTGTCTTTTTAAGGAAATTCATTAACTTTGCAGTTGATTGACAAAAAGAACATTAAAAATATATTAGAATGGCAACAACAGCTGATTTCAAAAACGGAATGTGTCTCGATATCGACGGTAACTATTTCTTTATCGTTGAATTCCTGCATGTTAAGCCAGGTAAGGGGCCGGCTTTCGTTAGAACCAAACTTAAAAACGTTAAGACAGGACGCGTAATTGATAAAACCTGGAACTCAGGGGTGAAAGTTGAAGAAGTGAGAATTGAGCGTCGTCCCTATCAGTATCTCTATAAAGATGATATGGGATATAACTTCATGCACACTGAAACTTTCGAACAGGTTGCACTTCCCGGTGAAAGCATAGAAGGGGTGCAGTTCCTGAAAGAAGGTGACATTTGCGAAGCAATGGTCCATGCTGCAACCGATACAATCTTGACTTGTGAAATGCCAACTTCAGTTGTTCTTGAAGTGACATACACAGAACCGGGTATAAAGGGCGACACGGCAACCAACACGTTGAAGCCCGCAACCGTTGAAACCGGAGCAGAAGTGAGAGTTCCTCTTTTCATCAACATCGGCGACAAAGTGAGAATTGATACCCGTGACGGTTCCTATGTTGAACGTGTGAAAGCATGAAACAAATAGATAATAATAAAAAAGGTCCTGTAAAACAGGACCTTTTTTTATTCCTCCGAGATAGTCTTATAGAAATTTCTGAAGTCATCGATTGCTCCATAGAAGACGAGCTCATCATCTTTTTCTACAGTAATACCCGGTTCATCTAAGTCGACAACCTCGTCGACCTTCTCTTTCATTCCTATCATGTTTCTCACCTCCTGCGGGCGAGTAACTGCAATCAATCTAAGATTATAAGCATTCTTTATAGAAATTTCTGAATAGAAGGTTCCTATAAAAATTTTGGGGGCCTTGAATTTTAGAACATAATGTTGCTGGTCAACTGCGAACGAGCTCACATTCAATCCTAACGACATCTCGTTAACCAGTGCCATTGCTCCGTCCTTCTCTGGAGTCAATATTCGCTCAATATCCATTCCTTGCAATATAGCCTCATGTATTGGATCGATTGCCCTTACAAACAATCGTTTCAGTCCAGATTTCTTAAGTAAGGCCGTAGTTTTTATGCTCCCTCCGAAATTATCTCCAATAGCTACGATCGCCACGTCGATATTGTTTAATGGAAGTACACTGATGGCATTCTCATCGGTTGTATCAAGAATATAAGCAGTCGAGATGTAATCCTTGATTGCATCCACCGCTTCTGCTCGGTTGTCTACTCCAATCACCTCATTCCCTATATCAGAGAGATCGGTGGCTAAATTACGGCCATATACACCAAGGCCAATTATCAGATATTTCATCAGTTGATTATTATATTGTCATAAGGATAAATCAGTTTGTTGGTTCCGGGAGAATGGAAGAATCCCATCAGTAGTGATAAAATGCCAACTCTTCCAATAAACATTGCCGTGCAGAGCAATATCTTTGAGGCATTACATAGATCGGACGTTATACCTAGAGATGATCCAACAGTGAAGATTGCCGAAGCTGTTTCGAACAAGACATCCCGTACCGACAATTCAGGTTCAAGAGCTACGAGCGTTAGTCCATATAAAGCAAAAGATATTATCGAAAGAGTGACAACGGCATTTGCACGCCGAATTGATCCTTCTGATATCGTGCGATGATAGGCCGTTACCCGGTCACGACCTTTCAGGACAGCCCGCATGTTCAGGAAAATTGCTGCAAAAGTGTTCACTTTTATACCTCCGGCAGTCGACTGGGATGCACCTCCTATCCACATTAGAATCATCATCAACAATACGGTGATGTTCAGAAAACCGGCAGGATTTACAGAAGAAAATCCCGAACTTCGCGGCACAAAGGCATTGAAAAAAGCCTGAATTAATTTTTTCCCGAAACTCATGCCGCTGAGGGTATTGTTCCATTCGAATAAAAGGAAGAGAATGATGGTTGTGACCGTCAATATCAGACTTGTGACTAACACAATCTTAGTGTTAATGTCATAAATGTGAATGACTCGATGGTCGTTTCTCCGTCGTTTCATTATCCGTGCCCAAACTCTCTTTACATAATTACCCAATGCAGTTTTGAAATTCACGAGGATTGGGAACCCAATTCCTCCAAGAAACACAAGCATTCCGACTACAATGTAAATCATTTGGTTCGACTCCATTAACGAAGCATTGCTCATTCCGTTCTCCAACCAAGTGAAGCCGGCATTACAGAATGCCGACATTGATTGGAAACAACTGAATAAGATTCGATGTTCCAGAGTAGGAATGGGGAAATCCCCGGGAAGAGTAAAAAAGATAGCGATAGCTCCCAGCGCCTCAATAGACAGTGTAAACAGGAAAACATAGAGCAATGTCGGTAAGAGGGCATCGGCATTCTTGCTGTAGATCATGTCTCTAACCATCAATTGGCTGTAAATGGAATTGTTTCCGCTGAAAAACAGGGCAAAAAAACTGGTGAATGTCAAAACACCCAGAGCTCCTATTTGTATAAGACATGAAAGAATCAGTATGCCGAAAGGAGTGAAAACTTCAGCGATGTCGACCGGACACAGTCCGGTTATACTGACGGCACTCGTCGATATAAACAACGCATCGACGAACGAAATCCCGTTCGTTGAACAACGTGGAAGCATTAAGACCAAAGTTCCGATGAAAATAAAGAACAGAAAACTCCCGGCTAGAAGTAATGAAGGATTGGTGCGTCGTCCAAGTAGTCTTAGTATGCCAAAACTAATTTCCAGGACAGAATAGACACCGACTACTGTAAAAAGAAACCAGTGGCTATAAAGAATTCTCTCCAGAATGGGAATCCAAGGATTCAAGGGATGAGGATAAAGCATAGGCAAAACGGACATCAAAACCGCAATATCCATTATCCATTTAAGGAGTTTGTTGCCCCTGACCGTCTCTTTAAAGAGAAATATGATGTTATAAAGGATGTTGACTGCGAAAACGACCTGGCACAACCTGATGACGTTCAACAATATTTGCTTGTTCGTCTCGGAATGATAGAATCCACCATAGAGAATCAGAGAAGCCAAGCAAACGATTGAAAATACAAAAGAAATCCACATGCCGGTCGTACGAATCCGTTTCAGCGGACCGATAAACCGATTGCAAATCCGGTAATAGCCCTGAACAAATCGGTTTCGTAAAGAACGTAACGACTGATTCATTTTAAGAGCGATTATTCCTGCATTAATTCTGCTATTAAACTTTCAATCCTAGGCAAAAGGGGAGTTCCGGGTTCGTTTATAATGACATGGCAACGTTCAAAGGAATAATTGTTCTGAGAGTTACTGCGGCGATCAAACTCTTGTTCATCAATACCCCGAAATTTTCGCAAACGCTCCTTTCTGATATATTCAGGTGAATGTACTACCCAAATTTCATCGACCATAAGGTCAATCTCGCTCTCCTTCAAAATTGCGGTCTCGATGAATACAAGTCGTGAGTCGATACTTCGGATTTTCATCCATCTCATTATATCGTCTCTTACGTGGGAATGAACTATACGATTGAGATCAGTAAGTTTAGTAGGATTACTGAAAACAATGCTTGACAACTTATTTCGATTTAACTTGCCATTTTCAATGACATCGGTGGAGATCCTCTTGGCAATCTCGGCTAAGATTCCAGGATTGTTATCCATTATAGCCTTTGCACGGCTGTCGCAATCATAGACCGGATAGCCCATACATTCGACAACGCGGCAGACAACTGATTTCCCGCTTCCAATTCCTCCAGTTACGGCAATTGAAATCATTTATGTTCCACTACATATTCTACACTATCGGTTGCAAAATCAACATTCCTGTAAACGCTTGGTAAGATTGATAGATGTACAGGAAGTTTCTTTAGATTTGGCTCATATTGGGCATAGGCCTTAACAATATAATCGTCATTATTGTAGACGCTTATGGGAACGAGATAGCTGATTTCTATTGAGGAAGGGAACAAAAGTATCTTGCTGTCAACCGGTGCATTCATGATTTCGACCGGAATCGCGCGTTTCTTAGCTATCAACGGTTCTACCGGAATTATTGCTTTAACTGTTGAAGGAATTGCTTTTGTCCCATCGGGGGCCATGACACCTACCTCTACTGTTGTCGAATCGGTCAGACCACTAAGGATCAAAGAATCGGTTGATATTTTCAACGACGATGAAATTTTATTCATAGAATATATCGTGACGCTGTCAGGTATCAGCCTAATCTCTCCGCTGATGATGTGTTGGGGTGAAGCCGTAGCTTCTATCGTCGAGTAAACCCGCTTCATGACTCCTGGTTGCGTGGTGTAATATAGCGACAGGGAGTCAGGCTTAAGATCTATAACTGTAGCTGTCGGACCCAAAAAGGACCTGACCATGCCCGAGAACTGTGAACCTCCTAACGTAATATGTCTGTTATCTTTCTGGAAGTCGCTGAATTTCACGTCAAGTTGAGGTATTTTTCCCCATTGATATCTAAGCAATGATGTCCCTTTGTCCTTCACGCTTACACTGACCGTCGACGGAATATTTGTTATAACTGTCGTGTTATCGGGTATTCCTGTCAAATTCAACGGAATCTCAAACTCGGCTTGTGTCTCGTTGTTTAGTGCAAGGATAAACCAGAAAGCTGTGGATATAAGCAAAAAGACGAAAAACGTCAATACGTTTCGCCCCCGCCGAGAAGTTGCGAGGGCGCGAAGTTTTTCTTTCGATTCTTTTAACCTTTCGTTCATTTGCCGGTGTTCTGGGCTGCTGCCTGCTGCTCGCTTGCATTAGGATAGACCGATCCTTTGTCAACTTTGATCTCTATGCCATTGGCTATTGAAATTACAAAATGGTCATCCTTGACACCTGCAATCTTTCCATGGATGCCACCAGCAGTAATTACCTTGTCACCAACCTGAAGTCCTTCACGGAATTTCTTGATTTCTTTCTGTTTCTTTTGCTGGGGGCGGACCATCATAAAATAGAAAATTGCAATGATGGCCACAATCATGAAAATGCTAGAAAAGCCTCCGCCCGCTTCGGGACCGGCTTGAAGAAGAATTGTCGATGTTAGCATGATTTTATTATTTAAGAATTATTTTTTCTTGTTTTAATTTTTCAGCAACCGAGAAAAGTAAACCGTTGACAAATTGACTGCTTTTACTTCCTGAATAATCGGCAGCAATTTCGGTGTATTCGTTCATTGTTACCGGTAGCGGAATTTGTGGAAACTTAATCAACTCGGCTATTGCTGCTATCATTATGATAACGTCCATGAAAGCCAATCTTTCGGGATCCCACGTCTTTTTGACGAATCCATCGATATAGCCTCTATATTTTTCACGGTTTTCCAAAGCGTTCATGAAAAGTGCCGGCCCGAATTCCTTGTCCTCCTCGTCTTTATAGACCGGCAGCAATTTCAATTCGGGGTGTGATTTTTCATTCGATATCGATTTTATGGTCTTTATGACGAAAGTGCCCATTATTCTAAGGTCGTCGTTCCAGTAGACGCTGTTATTCTCCAGATTCTCGGCTAAGGTGTCGGATGTAAAAATTACATCCTTGAACAGCTTCCTCCAAAATTCGCAGTCTTCTTTGAACGAGGGTTTCTCCAATGTCATATATTCCCGGTAGATATCGGATGACATGATTTCATCGAGTAATTTTCTGAGAAAGGTTTGATCAGTATCCCAGTCAAATGGATTTTCTTTTTTATAAGCCTCCATCTCTCTACTTTTTCTGACCAACTCGACAAATTTATTATCGATGAAATTAGTCTTGGGATTCAAATCATCAGCGGTCGGTAAATATTTGTGTCTACCCTCGTCGAGCTGTCGGTCTCTGAGTCGCGTCAACTCTACCGGGAGCTCTAACAGGGAGGCATAAAGTTCATAGGCTTTTGCTAATGCTTTGTCAAGAGTTTTTCTAGCCTGCAAGCGACTGACTTCATTGATATCCTCACGAGAAATCAACGAGGCATATAGAAGTTGAACTACTTTTAACCTTATTAAAGTGCGATTAATCATTTCTTTACAATAGGATCAACATGCGACGATATCTCGTTGAAGATTTCGTTTACCGAACCGGACCCTTTAATTTTGCGGTAATGACCCGATTTTGTGTAATATTCTTTCAAGGGTTGAGTTGACGAATGATAAACGTCGAGGCGCTTCCTGATAGTTTCCGGGTTGTCGTCGCTACGTCCTGAATCAATACCACGTTTGATCAGTCGCTCCATCAGTTCGTCGTCCTCCACTTCCAAACCTATGACTGCATGAATCTCCGAACTGAAATCTTCCATCATGTTCTTTAATGCTTCGGCTTGAGGTATGGTTCTCGGGAATCCGTCGAAAATCACACCGTTCTTGGCTTCAGGGTGACTTTCAATGTGATGCCTAAGGATGTCAACCATCAATTCGTCGGGAATCAGTTGGCCTGCCGAAATATATTTATCGGCAATCTTGCCAAGTTCTGTTCCCTCTGCAATTTGTTTTCTCAGTACATCACCGGTTGATATATGGAACAAACCGTATTTGTCAATGAGTTTTTCACTTTGTGTTCCCTTTCCGCTTCCGGGAGGGCCGAAGAGAATCAAATTTATCATGACTTGGAATTTTGATTGTTTTGATCCTTAAGTATATATATATCGGGAAGATTGCGTGCTAATCCATCCAGATCCAATCCGTAACCGACAATGAATTTGTTGGGAATTTCGAAACCCACATAATCGGGTTTGACAGGTTTCTTCAAAGCATCGGGTTTGAAAAGCAACGTGGCCACTTTTATTTTCGAAGGATTCTTCTTCTTCAAATCCTCCAGGAGACTATGAATTGTGTTGCCGGTGTCTATAATATCCTCAATAATAATAACGTTACGATTAGTCAAGTCATCGGTCAATCCTATCATTTGCTTGACATTTCCCGTCGTTCCGGTTCCTTCGTAACTTTTCAGTTTGACAAATGAAATTTCGGCGTCGAGATTTATCGACCGGAACAAGTCGGATGCAAAAGGAAATGCTCCGCTAAGGACACAAATGAAGAGTGGAGTAGAACCGTCAAATTCGCTCTCAATTTGTCGAGCGATCTCGTTCACTCGTTTTTCAATATCCTCTTTGGTGATATAGGGCTCGAAAGTGAGGCCCTGGTAGGTCACTTCTTTCATTGGAATGGGTTAATATTCTACAAAATTAGAAATTTATTTTGAAACTAGGGCAGGCTATAACATTTAACATTTAGATTTAAACTTAACTCGCTGTAGTTTGTTTTATTGAAGAGAGAAACATGCAAATGATTTAAGAATTTATGATAACACAGGATGTAATCAAGGAGATATACAAAAAATATTCTAAAAGGCCTTCCAGTATAGACGACCTTAACATGCCTCCTTTATTCGAATCAGTTCATCCTGCCCATGGCATTTCAATCGATGATGACCGTATGGTCATCAGAAGTTTGCCACAAAATTCCATTTTTCATTCAATTCCTCTTAAGAACATCAATGCCATAGTGGAATTTGAAGATGTAGTAGCAATAGTTCTTCATTCGTCCATTATTTTTCTGAATAAGGAAGATAATCGTAGTTTCGTGCATTTCAAACCTCTCGAACCTTCAATCTGGGACAAGCTGAAATCAAAGGTCAACCTCTGAGTGTAGAAAACTTTATTTTGATTATGTGAATTAATTGACGAAATTTGTGGAAACTATAAGCTTTCCATAAATATGCAAAAGTCATTTGATTTTGAGGATATTGAAGCCGAAGAGATAGCAGAATCTATCCCGGCAGCCAACGAACCCGAAACTCCGATAGTTTATTCAAATGAGGAGGCTTTCCAGGCATCCAAAGAATATTTCGACGGTGATGAACTTGCGGCAAGGGTGTGGACGACCAAATACGCACTGAAGGATTCTTTCGGGAATCTTTATGAAAAGACCCCTGATGATATGCATCATCGAATCGCATCGGAGATAGCTCGTGTAGAGGCGCGTTATCCCAATCCCATGACAGCCGATGAAATCTATGGTTATTTGAAGGATTTCAAATATATAGTCCCCCAGGGAAGTCCGATGTCAGGTATAGGAAATACTTTCCAGATCGGTTCTCTATCCAACTGTTTTGTTGTAGGACTTGAAGGTTCTCCTGATTCCTATGGCGGCGTGATCAGAATCGATGAGGAACAGGTTCAGCTTATGAAACGTAGAGGTGGTGTTGGCCACGACCTTTCCCACATCCGACCCAAAGGAACTCCTGTCAAGAATTCAGCTTTGACGTCTACAGGTATTGTGCCTTTCATGGAAAGGTATTCTAATTCCACGCGTGAGGTTGCTCAGGATGGTCGTAGAGGAGCACTTATGCTATCGGTTTCCATTAAACATCCCGACAGTGAATCGTTCATCGATGCGAAGATGACTCCCGGCAGAATCACAGGTGCAAATGTATCGGTAAAAATCGACGACGACTTCATGAAAGCTGCGACCGATGAAAACAATAATGCTTATGTACAGCAATATCCAGTTGATTCTGCAGATCCCTTCATTAAAAAAAACATCGACGCCAAGCAGCTTTGGAACAAAATAATTCATAATGCATGGCAGTCGGCCGAACCGGGAGTGCTGTTCTGGGACACTATCAAGCGTGAATCGTTGCCCGACTGTTATGCCGACCGCGGTTTCGGAACAGTTTCTACAAACCCATGCGGCGAAATTCCGCTATGCCCCTACGATAGCTGTCGTTTACTGGCTATAAATCTTTTCTCATATGTAAAGAATCCGTTCACACCACAGGCCGAATTCGATTTCGACCTTTTTGCAAAACATGTAGCCAAGGCCCAGAGGATTATGGATGATATCATTGATCTGGAGGCGGAAAAAGTTGATATGATTCTTTCTAAAATTAACGATGATCCTGAAGTTGAGGAGGTGAAATCAACTGAGCGACATCTATGGGAAAAGATCCGTGAAAAGACTTTGCAGGGTCGTCGAACAGGAGTTGGGACAACAGCCGAAGGTGACATGCTGGCGGCACTCGGATACAAATATGGCACCCCCGAGGCTACTGACTTCTCAGAAAAGGTCCATAAGGCGTTGGCCCTGGCAGCCTATAATTCATCGGTTGACATGGCGGCTGAGCGCGGTGCTTTCCAAATATACGACACTGAAAAGGAAAAGAATAATCCTTTCTTGATACGATTGATAGAGGCCGATCCTCAGCTCTATGAGAAAATGAAGAAGTTCGGTCGAAGAAACATCGCATGTTTGACAATTGCACCAACCGGAACCACCTCGTTGATGACCCGTACATCGTCGGGTATAGAACCGGTTTTCATGCCGGTCTATAAACGTCGTCGTAAAATTAACCCTGGGGATGTGGATGCCCGAGTTGATTTCGTCGACGAGAGTGGAGATGCTTTTGAGGAATATGTTGTTTACCATCCTAAATTTCTTGAATGGATGAAGGTCAAAGGTATAGAGCCCAAGACAAACTATACCGATGAGGAAATTGCCGAACTGGTGTCTCAATCACCTTATGCCGGAGCGACGGCTAATGATGTCGATTGGATTGAAAAGGTTAGAATGCAGGGCAGAATTCAAAAGTGGGTTGATCATTCTATTTCGGTTACTATTAATCTGCCCTCTGACGTATCGGAGGAGATGGTTGGTGAACTATATGTCCAAGCTTGGAAAAACGGTTGCAAGGGTTGTACAGTATACCGTGAAGGATCAAGAACAGGTGTGTTGATATCTTTGGATAAGAAAAAGAAAGAGTTGCCGCAACCAACTGTTGTTGAAGAGAAGCCAATCGTTACCAAGCGTCCTATCGAGCTAGATGCTGATGTGGTTCGTTTCCAGAATAATAAGGAAAAATGGATTGCTTTTGTCGGGCTCCTTGACGGTAAGCCTTATGAAATTTTCACCGGACTTAACGATGATGATGATGGTATTTTCTGTCCTAAGTCGGTTACACATGGTAAAATTATCAAGGCTATGGATGAAAATGGCAATAAGCGTTATGACTTTCAATTTGTCAACAAGCGAGGATATAAAACTACTATTGAGGGACTTTCGGAGAAATTCAATCCAGAGTATTGGAATTATGCAAAACTGATTTCCGGAGTTCTTCGTTATGGTATGCCAATTGACCAGGTTTTGAAACTTGTCGGTGGATTGGAGCTTGATAGCCAATCAATCAACTCTTGGAAGATGGGTGTTGAAAGGGCTTTGAAGAAATATCTGCCTAATGGAACAAAAGCTAATGGTCAAAAATGTCCCAACTGCGGGAATGAATCACTAGTCTATCAGGAGGGTTGCCTAATTTGCACCTCCTGCGGCTCTTCCCGTTGCGGATAAAAGTTCCTATCGTCTAGTTCTTAGGTAATTATCTTTTACTTCTAACGACTATAAACTAAAGGCTAACATCAACTGTAAATTGTAAACTATACATGAGCTGGTTTGAATGTAAAGTTCGATATGAACGTACAACAGAAAACGGTGCTGCCAAAAAAGTCAATGAACCTTATCTCGTTGACGCCCTTACTTTCACTGAGGCGGAGGCACGAATAATTGAAGAACTGACACCTTTTATTTCGGGTGATTTTTCCATAACTTCAGTCAAAAGAACGAAAATATCCGAAATCTTCTGGGATGATTCAGCCGATAAGTGGTATCTAGCTAAGGTTGCTTTCATAACCCTTGATGAAAGGACGGCAATTGAAAAGAAGTCGGTATCCCAAATGTTGGTGGCGGCCAAAGATTTCAAGAACGCCTATGACAATTTTATGGAAGGTATGAAATCCACTTTGGCCGATTATGAAATTGTTTCGATCAACGAAACACCAATAATGGATGTTTATCGCTTGAATCTGTCCAAATAATGGACATTCCCCGGTCACTGAAAGAAATTCTAACTACTTTGCCATCTGATGGGAAGGTGACACTTGTAGCAGTGTCTAAGTTCCATCCTGCAGAATCGGTTATAGCGGCCTATGATGCCGGTCAACGCGTGTTCGGAGAAAGCAGAGTACAGGAACTTGTAGCTAAAGCAGCCGAGTTGCCAGATGATATTCAGTGGCATTATATAGGTCATTTACAAACCAACAAGGTGAGCCAGTTATTGAAGGTCAGTAATCTTTCATTAATAGAGAGTGTCGACTCTTTTAAACTACTTGATGTTTTGGAAACTACAGCTCAAAAATTGAGCCGTAGGATTGATATTCTTCTTGAAATTCATGTGGCACGTGAAGAAACAAAGAGTGGTTTCAATACGGCAGAATTGATTTCCTGGTACAAGAACGGCGGACCATCCAACCTGAAATTCCTTCGGATTCGAGGTCTGATGGGGATGGCTACCAACACTGATGACGAAACGGAAATAAGGAAAGATTTTCAGTCAATAACTACTTGTTTCAACAAAATAAAAGAATTATCTTCAACCCCTGAAGATTTCGACATCCTTAGTATGGGTATGAGCGGTGACTACCAGATTGCCATAGGTGAGGGTTCGAACATGGTTAGGATCGGATCGTCGATATTCGGTGAACGTTCCTATTGAACATGCATATATTTCAAACTAAAAGAAATTAAACCCAAGTATCATGAAAATTAAAAAAATTGTTTCTATAGCGGCAGTGTTCTCGTTCTTCGGGGTAAATGCTCAGGTGACCTCGTCGCCGTCTCCATTGCAAATTGATTCGGAGGACATTGTAGTATATTTTCATGCAAATCAGGGGAACAAGCAGTTGGCAAATCTCCCGGCCACTACAGAAATTTATGCCCATACGGGGGTTATTACCAATAATAGCAAGTCGGATACAGACTGGCAATATGCACCTTCGTGGCTCGATAATTCCGATAAATATCGTCTGGAATATGTAGAAGATAATTTATGGTCTCTTTACATTGGCGACATCCGCTCTTATTACGGAATTACCAATCTAAATGAGAAGGTCGAGAAACTTGCCTTTGTTTTTCGTAATGCCGGTGGTACGTTGGAAGGAAAGACATCAACAGGTGGAGACATATTCCTAGATGTAGTAGATTCAGGTCTTCAAGTCATCATCGAAGCTTCCAACACCAACGAGATAATAACGTCGGCTGATCCCACAGTAGAATTCACTGTTTCGACGACTATTCCGGCCAATATTATGATGTGGGTTGATAACCTTTTAGTCGCCGAGGAAAGCAACACGACAGTTCTCAATACTACGTATACTTTTGAGGAGCCCGGAAATTATATAGTTGATGTGGTTGCGTTCAATGATGACGAGCGCGTCACTGCATCGCGCAAATATTGTTATGTAGGTCAGTCGGTCTATGAACCTTATCCCGGTGTTCCCGCAGGTGAGGCACCTCCAATGGGGCCCGTTGCAAATCCTGATGGGACAGTCACCTTCTGTTTCGCAGCGCCAGAGAAAGCAAACATGATGATTGTAGGTGCATGGAACAATTATGCCCTAGATTATAATCAGGTCATGAACTACACAGTCGATGAAAACGGATTCAAGTACTTTTGGTGGACAAGTGAAGAACTTGACCCGTCGACGATGTATGGCTACTTCTTCATCGTAGATGAGAGCATCAAAGTTGCTGATCCCTATGCACGGCTTGTGCTTGATCCGTGGAATGACAAATATCTTGACACCAGTGCGTTTGTTGGTTTGCCTCCATATCCTGAAAACAGCATTCAAAACACGCCCTTGTCAATCTATCAGATGAATATCAACGAGTATGACTGGCAGGTTACTGATTTCAAGGTGGTCGATCCTTCCAATCTGATAATCTATGAACTCCTTTTCCGTGATTTCACAGGAACTGAAGGAAAGTCGCTCGGTAACGGCACGGTGCAGCAAGCTATAGAAAAATTGCCCTATCTTAAAACGTTGGGTGTAAATGCTATCGAAGTTTTACCAATCATGGAATTTACGGGAAACATATCATGGGGATATAATCCGAATTTCTATTTCGCGGTTGACAAAGCCTACGGAACGCCCGATGACTATAAAGAATTCATTGACCTGTGTCATCAGAACGGTATAGCTGTAATCCTCGACATGGTGTTCAACCAAAGTGACGGTCTTCATCCGTGGTATCAAATGTACTCGGCAAGTGAGAACCCATTCTATAACATTCCCGACGCTCCTCACGCTTATAGTGTACTGAATGACTGGAACCAAGGATTTCCTCTAGTTCAGCAACAATGGGCCGATGTTATCAAGTATTGGATGACAGAATATAAATTTGATGGTTTTCGCTTTGATCTCGTTAAAGGTTTGGGTGACAATGATTCCTATGCCAATGATGGTATGGCGGCAACTGATGCCTATAATCAGTCGCGAATCGACCGCATGATTGGTTTTAATGAGTTGGTGAAGAGTATTAACCCAAATGCTTATGTCATAAACGAAGACCTCGCGACTGCTCGTGAAGAGAATGCTATGGCCGAATATGGTCTTCTAAACTGGGCCAATATCAACGATCCGGCCTGTCAGTTTGCAATGGGGTATAGCTCAGGTTCCGACATGAATCGTCTATATGCTCCTCTTGACTCCAGGATATGGGGTTCAACAGTATCCTATCTTGAAAGTCACGATGAACAACGTCTTGCTTATAAACAGAATCAATGGGGGTTCAGTGGTGTGAAGGGTAATGTTGTCAACAGCATGCATCGTCTTGGATCGGCTGCTGCTCAAATGATACTTTCACCGGGAGCTCACATGATTTGGCAGTTCTCAGAGATGGGTAATGCCGAGAATACCAAGACCGACATCGGCAATAACGTAGATCCTAAGAAAGTAGACTGGGCGTTACTGGATGAACCAAATCATAAGGGTCTTTATGATAATTACTGTGAGTTAATTGCGTTACGCAATAAAAATCAGGAACTTTTTACTCAGGAAGGAAACACTTTCACGATGGAATGTAATTCCAACAACTGGGGGGGAGGTCGTTATCTTTACTCGGCCAACAGTGACAGCACCAAGGTTCTCATTACTGTGATAAACCCCAACACGACTGGTGTCACTACTTTCTCTAATGTTCGTTTCCCTTCAAACGTGAAAGCCGACTATTATATCGCATCGAAATCCTATAACTCGTCTCCATCGTTTGATGTTTCTGCAGGCACCGTCACCGTAGAAGCTAACTGCTACGTTACAATAGCAACAGAAAATGTGGCTGAAATCCGGGATATTTTCAGCGAAAATTCTAATCGACTGATTATCAATTCTGCTCATGGAGAATTATCGGTAGAAAGCGCAGATGGCCAGGTTTCGATCTTTACAATCGACGGATCCCTTGTCGCCATGTTAAGTGTCAATGAAAGAATCTCGGTTAGCCCGGGTATCTATATTGCTCGCGATTCAAAAAATTCGCTTAAAGTTTTGGTAAAATAAAATATTATAAATGAATTGCATTAAGCAACTTGCTAAATTCTGTGTCGTTGTTTTTTTGACACTTTCGGTTTTACAATGTCGTAGAACCGGAGTGGACGATGCTTTGAATGTCATAGACCAAATGATTTCGGCCAATGAATATGAAGCGGCTCAGAGTTTATGTGACGAGTTATTGGAAAATGTCAGGAATGACAATTCAACTGTCATGACTCCCAGCCGTCTATGCCGTCTTGCGGTAGATTTCATGACCCTTTCCGAGCAAAATCCGAATGCAACGGAATCAGACGAAAACATTACGACTGCCGTAGCCCTATTCACTGAAGCTAAAGTTATTTCGGAAGATTCAGTTCTTACATTCATTTCCCAGGCAATCAATGAACAGTCGGCTAATGCCGAAGTTTTATTTCAGCTTACAAAAGCAGCCGACCGTTTCCAAGGGGATGACGTTGAAATAATTTTTGAGGAACCCGATTCCATAGTTGCGATAGATGAAAACAAATGATTTGCAGGCCGGCTTGAAAGTGTTCCTTGAGAACAATCCCGGGTTAGTTAACGACCTTGATAAAATCGTGGAGGAGAAAACCTCGGTGGACACTCGTTTTAAAACCGCTCTCCATGTCTCAGTAGAGAAAAAGGGGAGATCCGGAAAAATTGCGACTTTCATAGACGGATTGGAGGAATGGACACCTCAGCAGGTTGAAGAGCTCGCGGCTGAAATGAAAAAGAAATTAGGAACAGGGGGGTCCTGTCGCGAAAATGAAATATTGATTCAGGGAAATCGTCGAGACGATGTTGTCTCATTCCTCAAAAGCAAAGGATTCAAGACAAGATGAGTTCGATTATCGTTGCCGTTACAAATGATAATGCGATTGGTTTGAAAGGAGAATTGCTTTACCGTGTTGGTGCGGACATGAAGCATTTCAGGTCGATTACGATGGGTCACCCAATAGTCATGGGTCGCAAGACTTTCGAGTCGTTTCCAAACGGTCCCCTTCCAGGCAGAAGGAACATAGTTGTTTCTCGAAATCCCGGCTTTAAGGCCGACGGAATAGAGTTATATGACAATCTGATGGATGCGCTTAGGGCAGCTGGGGATGAAGCATTTGTGATAGGTGGTGCTGAAATTTATCGTCAGGCCATTGATTGGGTTGATACTTTATATTTGACTCGTTTTGATGTGAGTCGACCCGATGCCGACACATTCTTTCCCGAAATAAATCAGGAGCATTGGATTATTGTTGATGCATCGCCCAGTTTCCATGATGACAAAAACGGTATAGATTATAAATTCGTTGAATTAAAACGTAAAAAAAACGGATGACCATTCTCAGACATCCGTTTTTGGTGTTTATTTCTTAGTTATTCTTTAGGGTCAAGAATTACGATAGTGTAGTTTTGAGTACCCAGTCCTATTTGTTCGGCATATTCTACAGTGTGAGTGCCGTGAAGTTTGTTAATTCTTTCCTTCAGAGATTCGGCCGTATCACCTTCGCTGGGTTCATGATTGAATACCATATCAAGGCATGCGCGGTCGAGAGCTACCGGATCGGTTGATGCGAGAATGCCCATATCCTTCAGTTCGGGAGCGTGAGGATTACCGTCGCAGTCACAGTCAATCGACATATTGTTCATGACGTTGATGTAGACGATGTCTTTTCCTTCCTGCTTGAAGTAGTCATGCACTGCCTGTGCCGATGCGGCCATTGATTCTAGGAAACCGTCTTGATTGTCGACATGTTCCCAAAGATGTTCGGGGGTGTCAACCACACCTGCAGAATGAATATAAGCCTTGCCGTCGGCAGAAGCCACACCGATACTGGCGTTTTTAAGTACTCCTCCGAAACCTCCCATTGCATGTCCCTTGAAGTGGGCAAGATTTATCATGAAATCATAGTTGGGAAGATGAGAACCGACCATGTCATATTTTATCCAAGTTGTATCTCTAACAGGGATGTTGATTGAACCGTCGGCATCCAGAATATCCACATCTGCTATATCAAGATAGCCTCTTTCGGCTATAGCTTTCAAATGGTCTTCGGTTTTAGACCTGTTTCCTCCGTAGGCGGTGTTACATTCAACTAGAGTTCCATCGACTTTCTGCACCAGATTTTTAATCAATTCGGGGCTTAGATTGTTTGATTTGCTAGATTCTCCGGTCGAAATCTTCACAGCAACACGTCCCGACGGTTTAACTCCGAGCGCGTCATAGATAGCAACCAAACTCTCGGGTGAGATTTCTTGAGTGAAATAAACGGTTGCAGGTTCTTTTTCAGTTTGTTCGGTTGCATTTGCCTCTTCGTTTTGTGCCTTATTTTTTGCGCCACAAGAAGTGATTACACAAAGAAATAAAAATGCAACCAAAGTGCTTAGTGCAGGCCTAAGGTGTTTTTTCATAAAAGGTGGATTAAAGCAATATTTTGGTTAATGAATTTGTTTTGTGTTACAAAAATAATATAAAAATGTGACCTATCCAAATCTTTAACATTTCATTTATTTTTCAAAACTTGATTTTTTAGGTACAATTGTTTCAAAAGCTTGTATAATTGACTCCATTGTTTCCTCGTAGTTTTTTATGTGAATATTATCATTCAAGCAAATAAGAGAATAACTTTGATTTTTGATCGCCTCGACTGCCTGTTTCGGTTTTACCATTAAAGGAAACATTTTTGTGTCGGTATAGGTGTTGTAAGGTTCAAACCGGCTTCTACAAATTTGCCACATCCTAAAGAGTTCCGGAGTCAGATCGTCCAATGCTCTGAATCGGTTGATTGAAGTGGCGGTGAGTTCTTTGTCAGCGATCTGCCACACTTCTTCAAAAGTCGACTTCAAATAGGGCTGGGCATTGTGAGGTGTTCGCAGGGTAATGAATTTCGAATATGGTAGCAGGAGGTAATTCATCATTCTTTTTGAACCGTAACTTTGATGAAACCATTTGTCTTTGTCTTTTTTCAGTGTCTCCTTCTTGTTGAAATGTCGGTTAATAATTTTGACATTGTTTTTAATTCTAACATACCATTGTGACCAAGAGGGGTTATATTGAAACACCGCAATGTCGCGAGGCAAACCATTCAAGAAGAAGCGCTCCTTGTCTATAGGTCGAATGATATAGAAGTCGTCGTTGAAGTAGACGAAATGGTTAGAAAGATCTTCTATTTTGTGAATATATCGCTCGATGACTACTGAATTGTAAGTTGGAAGGAATTCCGATGGAATAAAGTCTTTATGATCAACAAGATGAATTTTCGGGTTGCCAGTGTCTAGCCATTCAGGACGTTGTCCACTGGTGATAAAATGTATTCGGTTGACCCATGGAGCGAACTTTTCTACACACCTGAACCAATATTTCAACATTCCGTAGTCTCTGAAACGAGCTTTTGAAACACCGTTCTTCGTGTTTTTTTTCTCACCCGAATATTTATTGAATTCTTTCTGCCATTCAGGGTCGTTCATGTCAACCCAAGTAACAACGAAATCTATAGGATAATTTTCTTGGAACATGCTACTTAAATCATTTGCACCATCTTTTATGGCTCCAAAGCCACAACCTAAAGTTTTAACATTATCGTCTTTTCATATTCTTTCCAGAAACTGCTTTTTCAGCATCCTTATTAGCGACAATCGGTAGGTCATTTTCCCAGGTTAAGTTTCAACATCAGATCATTGAAATGATTCAGGATATTATTTAATGCTGCCGAGTTGCGGTCAATTCCGCCCTTAAAGTTTATCGTTTTCAGAGACAATGATTTTGGTTTGCCCAGACTTTTCGGTTTATTATATCCGAATGGAACGGGAAGAATCTCAGTATCATTGGCAGTAGCGGCAGCCCAGAACCAGATATCGTCAGTTGTGGGAGCCAACTCCCGGAACAAATTTGGGTCGAGCATATCCTTTCTCAATGAGTTAGGAGGGTAGAGTACACCCGCGCAGCCGGTTGGAATGTTCAATTGTCCGTGGCGCCACTTCTTTGTCAGGAAGTGATACCACCGGTATTTCTTCCATTTCTTATAAGGTTTTCCCAAGGCGATTTTCTTGGCTCGATGGGCTAGAATCGCTTCTGGTTGTTCCGCATGGGCCTCCAGTAACTTTTGAATCATTCGAGGGTGATAGTAGACATCATCATCGACTGTTATAATGACATCATCGGGGAAGTCATGAAGAGCAGGAATAAGTTTACGGTAGGAGCGGATGTCGAGCGGATAGTCGCGAATTTCAAAGACAGAGTTATTCCTTTCGAGTTCAAGCAACTGATTGGGAAGTCGTCCGTTCTCAAACTGACTGAGTGTGACATATAGGACTATCTTGTCGGGAATTACCTTTCCATTCAGCAATGACTTAATTGCTCCGGTGGCAAAATCAATAGCTGCAGGGAAAGAAGTCAGAGATACTATGATTTTACGATGTTTTTTCATTCTTGTACAAATATAGAAAAAACGGAATAATTGAGAGCGGATTAATCCTGACCGGAAAGGAAAAATGGAATGCTTTTTTAAATCAGTTGGTAGATATTCCAAAAAAACTTATCTTTGCACCGTCAAAATGACTGAAAGGAAAGATGCCGGAGTGGTCGATCGGGGCGGTCTCGAAAACCGTTGTACCCTTTTCGGGTACCCAGGGTTCGAATCCCTGTCTTTCCGCAAAAAAGCGAAGTTCATCTTCGCTTTTTTTGTTAAAGGGATGGCAATTACAGTTTACAATTTTAGTTAAAGGAGAGAAGCTTATATTTTTAGAATTAGGATTTTTTGTGTATTTTAGAGGCAAATAAATTAATAGTTATATGAAACGAGCTTTATTATTCTGTTTTTTGCCAATTATGCTGATGGGATGTATGAAGAAAGAGGAGTCGAAATTGAGGATGGTTGTTGGTACCTACACCAACAGCGATTCGAAAGGGGTTTATTCCTATAGTGTAAGTGAAGATTTCAGTGAGTTTAAACTTTTAGATACCTGTAGAATTGATAATCCTTCTTATCTGACTCTCTCGGAAGATGGGAGCAGAATTTACGCAGTCAGTGAGATGTCGGATTCGAGCGCTTCTGTGTATGCAATAGCATTTGACGCATCGAACGGTAAGTTTAAGGTTTTAAACAATCAGATGACCGAGGGTACTGACCCATGTTATGTTTCGACAAATGGTTCGGTTGTCGTGACTGCAAATTACGGTGGTTCATTGAGCGTTTTTCCTATACAACCGGATGGTAGTTTAAAACCTATGTCCCAGTTTTTTGAAGGGAGTATAGGTGGCCCTGACACTTTAAGACAGATAAAGCCTCATGTACATTGCGTTGCATTCTCGCGAGACAACAGTAAACTATGGGTCAGTGATTTCAGTGCTGACCGTTTAATAGCATTTGATATTGTCGGAGAGGGTGATAGTATAATTCCTGTTGTTGCCGATGATGGAGAGCATTGGGCGGTTGTTGTAGGAGAGGACGATGGCCCTCGACATATTGTTTTTTCCAATGACGGTAAATTCGCTTATTCTATCGGAGAGCTGTCGGGTGCAGTAACAGTTTATGATGTTAATGATGGTTTACTCTCTGTAATTCAGAGAATTCAGGCCGATGAACACAATGCGAGAGCATCGGCCGACATCAAAATTTCAAAGGATGGTAGTACTCTATATGCGTCAGTCAGACGTAAGAACGACGGCATTGCAGTATTCCGGATTGACGAATCGACGGGACTCTTGTCTAAATTAGATTATACCATGACGGGTGAACATCCCCGAAACTTCAATATCAGTCCCGATGGAAAATATTTGCTATGCGCATGTCGTGACTCTGATGTTATAGAAGTTTTTGAAATAGAACAGAATGGAAATATGAAGGGAACCTTGAAGTCTACAGGAATAAAGCTCAACGTTCCGCGTCCTGTTTGTATTGTTTTTACGGAGGATGGAGAATAATTTGATCAATATTGTCAATAAATTTTCAATTGAAGAGACTCCTTTATTCGTTGAGTCTCATGGCAATGGAAACATAAACGAGACTTATAAAGTCTTGACGAATGTTCAAGACCGTTCCTATATACTTCAACGGAAGAACGCTTTGATCTTCAAGAATATTCCTCGAATGATGCAGAATATTAAGAGTGTCACTGAGCATATTCTGGATAAAAGTGAGAACGACGCAGTATTTCCTATTGATAATCTGAAGATTTATGATTGTAGAGATGGGAAGCCATTCGTTATGGATAATGGTGAATTCTGGGTTCTAACGAATTATATTCCATACTCCATTACATTTGAAAAAGCAGAAAATCACGCACTTGCCCAAAAGGCCGGAAAGGGTATAGGAAAATTTCATAGTTTATTGTCGGATTTCCAGGGAGAGCTTTATCAGACGATAAAAGGATTTCATGATTTGGGGTATCGTTTCAAACAATGGGACGAATGCATAAAGAAGGACAAGGCCGAACGCCTTGTCTCCGTGAAAGAAGAGGTTGAGAAACTTAACAAACGTAGAAATGTGATTGCGCGCTTTAATAAAATGATAGAGAGCGGATTCTTACCAAAGCGAGTAACTCACAATGATACTAAGATTGGAAATGTTTTGTTTAACAATAGTAATGAAGTGATTTGTGTGATAGATTTTGACACGGTCATGACAAGCACTTGGATAAACGATTTCGGTGATGCAATCAGAACTTTTACTTGTACGGCCTCAGAAAATGAAAAAGATTTGGAAAAAGTGTTATTTGATCCTGAAATGTTTAAAGCCTACACTGAGGGCTATCTATCGGAAGTAAAAGATGCACTAAGTCAAACAGAAAAAGAAAATCTATACTTTGCCGGGATATTCATAACCTTTGAGCAGGCATTAAGATTCTTAATGGACTATATAGACGGAGACACCTACTATAAAATTGACTATCCTGAACACAATTTAGTTAGAGCACGGAATCAAATTAAACTTTTGGAAGAACTTGAGCGTAATGAATGTTTAATGAGAGAAGTTATTGAAAATAAACTAAATAATATATGAAACTTAAAGCTTTTATTAATTATGTTATACTCGCATCGGTTGTTTCGGCATGTCATTCAGGCGATTCAAAATCGTCGATTCAACCGATAAAGACCGAGATTCCTCCTCGTCCCGAAGGAACTACTGATTTAATTGGTTTTGCTTCAGAACCTATCGAAACGGTTGGTGTTGGCTTTGTTGGATTGGGGATGAGAGGTTCGGATGCTGTAATCAGATATCTTAGTGTTCCCGGGAGTAAGATAGTAGCCTTATGCGACATAGAAAAAAATCGGGTTAATGAGGTTCAGAAAGAGTTGAATGAGAAAGCGCCAGATTTAACCCCTGCAACCTATTCAGGAGAGATGGAATCCTGGAAAGGGCTTTGTGAAAATCCCGATGTGGACTTAGTTTATATAGCAACCGACTGGAAGAACCATGCTCCTATAGCATTGTATGCAATGGAACAAGGGAAACATGTTGCAATAGAGGTTCCGGCGGCTTTGACGCTGGAAGAAATATGGTCCTTGGTGAACAAAGCGGAAGAAAAACGATTACATTGCATGATGCTAGAGAACTGTGTATATGACGATTTCGAAATGAACACACTAAATATGGCTCAAAAAGGGTTGTTCGGAGAAGTCCTCCATGTAGAAGGAAGTTATATTCACAATCTCTCAGATTTCTGGGACGAATATTGGAATGACTGGAGAATGGACTATAATAGCAAAAACAGGGGAGACGTTTATCCGACACATGGAACAGGACCGGCTTGTCAATTGCTTGATATGCATAGAGGAGACAAGATGAACACTTTGGTTGCGATGGATACCAAGTCGGTTGGTGCAAAAGACTGGCTAGAGAAACACCGTGGAGAACGCCCAGAAGAATTTGCCAACGGAGACCATACAATGACAATGATCAGAACAGAAAATGGGAAGACAATCCATATTCAGCATGACGTTGTCAATCCAAGACCCTATACACGAATGTATCAGTTAACAGGAACTAAAGGTTTTGCAAACAAATATCCCAATCAGGGCTATGCTTTTGAACCCGAACAATTCGCAAACGATTCCCTACCATCCTATGAGAACCTTAGTGCACACCGATATTTAAGTGATGAACAGAAAGACGAATTAACTAAATTGTATCAGCATCCGATTCTGAAAGAGGTGGGCGGCATAGCGAAACAAGTTGGAGGGCATGGGGGAATGGATTATATCATGGATTACCGATTGATATATTGCCTGAACAATGGATTACCATTAGACATGGATGTCTATGATCTTGCGGAGTGGTGTTCTTTGGCTCCATTGTCGGCGATTTCTATAGAAAACGGTTCTGCTCCAGTTGAGGTTCCTGATTTCACTCGAGGTTCTTGGAATAAACAGAAAGGTTACCGTCATGCTTTTAAACAATGACATCTGAAGTAGTTTTATCATGAAGAAGTTCAAGGTCAATTTACTGTTGTTAATAATTATTGCGATAATTCTAGGAATAGTCGCCGGATTATTTTTCCCTACTTGGTTAACGCGATGTTTTGCCACTTTCAACAGTTTGTTCAGCAACTTCCTGAACTTCACTATTCCCTTGATAATCGCAGGTTTCGTTGCCCCAGCCATAGCCGACATTGGTAAGGGTGCCGGAAAAATGTTGGTTCTGACATTATTTCTTGCCTATGCAGCAACTATATTGGCCGGATTTTTCAGTTACTTAACAAGTATCAGTTTTTTTCCAACATTTCTGACAGATTCGAGAACTTCGTTACAGGAAACGACAGAAGTTTTACTGAATCCTTATTTCACCATACCAATGCCTCCGGTTTTTGATATAATGACATCATTGATACTTGCATTTGTTGTTGGTATAGGTTTGACAGCTACCGACAAAGGAGGTAACTATCTGAAATCTATTTTGAATGAGTTTCGTGAAATTATGTCTTGGGTGATCGGTAGAATAATAGTTCCTCTGCTGCCATTCTATATTTTCGGGATATTCCTGACCCTGACTGTAAAAGGAGAGATTGGCCCGGTTCTTTCGACCTTTTACAAAGTCATTATAATTATTTTTGCCATGCACATCATTTGGCTGTTAATTCTTTTCATTATCGGGGCATTATTTTCAAGAAAGGAAAAGAATCCCTTTAAGTTGCTTTGGACCATGATGCCAGCTTATTTTACTGCTTTAGGAACTCAATCATCGGCGGCTACTATTCCCGTGACATTAAAACAGACGATCAGGCTAGGGGTTAGCGAAGATGTTGCATCGTTTACTGTTCCTTTATGTGCCACTATAGATTTGTCGGGAAGTGCTCTCAAAATAGTAGCATGTTCCCTGGCAATTATGATTACTGGTGGAATGACATATGATTTGTCATTGTTCAGTTATTTTATCGCCATGACGGGCATAACACTTGTTGCAGCTCCCGGTGTTCCGGGAGGTGCCATCATGGCGGCTCTGGGATTATTGACATCCATTCTCGGATTCACCGATGCTGACTGTGCCCTTATGATTGCACTATATATCGCGATGGATAGTTTTGGTACTGCATGCAATGTGACGGGTGACGGAGCACTTGCCCTGATTGTTGATAGATATTTCGGCAAGAGTGCTGAAAGAGAGACAATCGGATTGCAGGGAAAATAATTATCTTTGCAGTGATATTCTTGAATGACAGTTTATGGAAAAAATTATCATCCTCGATTTCGGTTCTCAAACGACACAACTTATAGCCAGAAGGCTCAGAGAACTAAACGTTTACTGTGAAATATTACCTTTTAACAAGTTTCCTGAGAAGGATTCAGAAGTGATTGGTGTAATTCTTTCGGGAAGTCCATTTTCGGTGTATGACGAGAAAGCGTTTAAGACCAATTTGGACAAGTTGCAAGAGTTGCCCAAACTTGGTATCTGCTATGGAGCGCAATTCATGGCCAAAGAATGGGGAGGAAAAGTGGAACCTGCTCCTTCACGTGAATATGGCAGAGCCAGACTGACATTTATCGATAAGGATGATGTGTTGTTTACGAATGTAGATCTTGATTCTCAGGTGTGGATGAGTCATGGCGACACAATCACCGAATTACCTTTAGGCTGGAAGATATCGGCATCAACGGCTGACGTAAAAGTTGCTGCATATAGAGTCGAAGAGAAACATATATGGGGTGTTCAATTTCACCCCGAGGTCTATCATTCTGAATGTGGAACGAAAATCCTTGAGAATTTTGTAAAGAAAATTTGTAGAGCAAAATGTGATTGGAATGCTGAATCGTTCATAGAGAGTACGGTTAAAGACCTTAAAAAGACTCTTGGAGAGGACAGTGTCGTATTAGGATTGAGTGGAGGGGTTGATTCGTCGGTAGCTGCCATGTTGCTTAACAGGGCTATCGGAAAGCGCTTGACATGTATTTTCGTTGACACCGGTCTTCTAAGGAAGAACGAATTCAATGATGTGATGAAGGCCTATCGTGGGTTAGGCTTAAATGTCATAGGAGTAGATGCATCCAATAAATTCTTTTCAGAACTCAAGGGGGTTGAAGATCCTGAAAAAAAGAGAAAGATCATTGGTAAAGGTTTTATAGACGTTTTTGAAGAAGAGTCAAAAAAACTTGAAGGAGTCAAATGGCTTGCACAAGGGACAATTTATCCAGATTGCATAGAATCTTTGTCAATAACCGGCACGACCATCAAAAGTCATCACAATGTCGGTGGTTTACCTGAGAAGCTTAACTTAAAACTTTGTGAGCCTTTGCGATTGCTTTTCAAGGATGAAGTGAGAGCAGTTGGTAAACTT
Organism: Muribaculaceae bacterium; assembly: GCA_022510505.1. Lineage (GTDB taxonomy): Bacteria > Bacteroidota > Bacteroidia > Bacteroidales > Muribaculaceae > JAFLTL01. The sequence goes on from JAFLTL010000001.1 coordinate 68,551, forward strand.
CTTGGGATGCCCGACAAACTACTGAAGCGTCATCCTTTCCCAGGACCCGGATTGGCTGTCAGAATTTTGGGAGACATAACGCCCGAAAAAGTTGCTATTTTGCAAGATGCCGATGATATATTCATCAGTTCCTTAAGAGAATGGAACTTATATGACAAAGTTTGGCAAGCGGGAGCAATTCTTCTTCCAGTCAAGACTGTAGGTGTTATGGGGGATGAGAGAACCTACGAAAGGGCAGTGGTGCTTAGGGCTGTGACTTCGACCGATGCCATGACGGCAGATTGGGCTCATTTACCTTTTGAATTCCTTGCTAAAGTATCCAATGAAATTATCAATAAAGTAAAGGGTATCAACAGGGTAGCCTATGATATTTCATCTAAGCCACCATCGACTATTGAATGGGAATGAAAATAACATAAAAAAGCCCAGCTTTCAAAGCCGGGCTTTTTTATGGGTAATATAGGAATTAAATAACACCTTGTTCCATCATAGCATTAGCTACTTTCATGAAACCGGCAATGTTGGCGCCTTTCATGTAGTTCAGATATCCATCGGATTCCATGCCGTATTTTTCACACTGCTCGTGGATGGACTTCATGATTTGATGAAGCTTCTGGTCGACTTCTTCGGCAGTCCATTGCATGTGCATTGCATTCTGGCTCATTTCGAGTCCTGAAGTTGCGACTCCACCTGCATTTACGGCTTTACCAGGTCCGTAAGGAATGCGAGCAGCGATAAATGTGTCGATAGCATCTGGGTTACATCCCATATTAGACACTTCTGCAACGAGTAATACTCCGTTTTCTACGAGTTTTTTGGCATCTTCGCCATTAACCTCATTCTGTGTTGCACAAGGCAGAGCGATATCAACCTTCTGTTCCCATGGTTTCTTTCCGGGGAAGAAAGTTGCTTCAGGATATTTTTCAGCATAGGGAGCCACAATGTCTTCACCGGAAGCGCGAAGTTCGAGCATATAATCGATTTTTTCTCCGGAAATGCCTTTAGGATCATACACATATCCGTCGGGTCCTGATATTGTTACAACCTTTGCTCCGAGTTCAGTTGCTTTGAGTGTTGCGCCCCAAGCAACATTACCGAATCCTGAGACTGCGATTGTTTTTCCTTTGATATCTTGGTTCATTCGGGCAAGCATGCTTTGAACGAAATAAAGTGCTCCGAAACCGGTAGCCTCGGGTCTAATGAGTGAACCACCGAAATCGAGTCCTTTTCCCGTCATAGATCCGTCGTGTTTATTGACGAGTTTCTTGTACATTCCATACATATAGCCGACTTCACGACCACCAACTCCGATATCGCCTGCGGGCACGTCACGGTCGGGACCAATGTTTTTCCAAAGGTTCAGCATGAAAGCCTGACAGAACCGCATTATTTCTCGATCACTTTTGCCGCGAGGAGAAAAATCGCTTCCGCCTTTAGCTCCACCCATAGGAAGCGTTGTCAATGCATTTTTAAAAGTCTGCTCAAATCCCAGGAACTTCAGGATTGAGAGATTTACGGAAGCATGGAAACGAATCCCTCCCTTATAGGGTCCAATGGCGTTGTTGAACTGAACGCGGTAGCCGATGTTGTTTTGTACCTCGCCCTTATCGTCGAGCCATGTGACTCGGAAAGTAACGATACGGTCAGGTTCAACCATGCGTTCAATAATTTTGTTTCTTGCAAATTCAGGATGACGGTCATAGACGTCGCCTACAGAAAGAAGTACCTCACGCACAGCCTGAAGGTATTCTTTTTCACCTGGGTGTTTAGCCTCAAGGTCACTGATAATTTTGTCGATTTCCATTTCAAATGGTATTTAGTTTCATGGTAAAATTACTCGGATGAGATTGCACAAAGATAACAACTTTTTTGATGTCAAAGGATTTTCTTAACTTTGTTGTAGAAGATTTTTTAGAAAAAATCGGAAACAACCAAGAGTGTTTTTTAATGAACGACATAATCAGATTACTTCCCGATTCAGTAGCAAATCAAATAGCGGCGGGAGAGGTTATTCAAAGACCTTCTTCAGTTATAAAGGAATTAGTAGAGAATTCGATTGATGCGGGTGCAAAGAAAATCGATATTATTGTTAAAGATGCTGGCAGGACACTACTGCAGGTGATAGATGATGGTTGTGGTATGTCGTCGACCGATGCGCGTTTAGCCTTTGAACGTCATAGCACTTCTAAAATAAAAACTGCGGCCGATTTATTCACTCTGCGAACGATGGGTTTTCGTGGGGAAGCTCTTGCTTCGATAGCTGCTATTTCGCAGGTTGACATCAGAACCATGAGGCCGGAAGACTCGGTCGGAACAAGATTAAAGATAAACGGATCAAAAGTAGAATCCCAGGAGCCAGATGTCACAATTCCCGGAACAAACATGAGTATAAAGAATCTGTTCTTCAATGTTCCGGCGAGAAGAAAGTTTTTAAAGAAAGACACCATAGAATTCACAAATATCCTTCATGAATTTGAAAGAATGGCATTGGTGAATCCCGGTGTGGAATTATCACTTACCCACAATGAACGCTTGGTTCATCGACTTGGCAGATCCACGTTGAAAGAAAGAATAGGTAACCTTTTCGGGCGTACAATCGAGGATCAACTGATACCAGTTTCAGCAATGACAGAACCAGTTAGAATTTCGGGTTTTATTGGAAATCCGACGCATGCTCGTAAAAGAGGGGCTCTGCAATATTTTTTTGTTAATGGCAGAAATATGAGACATCCTTATTTCCACAGAGCTGTGATGAGTTGTTATGAGAAACTTTTACCTCCTGACACTCAACCTAATTATTTCATCGACTTTACTGTTGATCCTGAGACAATCGACGTGAACATTCACCCGACGAAGAATGAAATTAAATTCGAAAACGAACAAATTATCTGGCAACTGTTAGTAGCTGCTGTCAGAGAAAGTCTTGGAAAGTTTAATGTTGGTCCCTCGATAGATTTTGAGATGGGGCATAACTTTATGATTGGAAGCTTAGGTGAGGTTTCACGGACAGAAAAGGAAATTGCCGAAACAGAATCGGTAAGAATCTCAGTATCCCCGCAAACTTTATCGAAACCAGCATTAAATCATTCGGTTACGTCAAGACAATCATTTGAAAGGCCTCGTCAAAACAAAGATTGGGAAACTTTATATCAGGATAATCAGAAAGAGATTACACGATCGTCTAAATTTATTCAGATTAAAGACCGTTATATTCTGACTCCTTCTATGACAGGACTGACAATAATAGACCAGCACGAAGCTCATATAAATGTATTATACCATAAATTCTATAATCTTTATAAGGAGCATAGTTTCACTTCTCAAAGTCTAATTTTTCCGGTCAAGGTTTCATTATCACCTGATCAGATGATTATGTTAGATAGTGTTCAGGACATTCTCGAAGAGATTGGTTACAGAATAGAAAACGCGGAACAAAATGAGAAAGAACTGACAGCTCTACCATCGGTTTTGGGAAATGCATATGGCGCTGAGGTTCTTCTTGACATTCTAGATGGCCTTCAGACAGAAGCGTCCCAGGAAAATGATGTCTTCAATGTGATCCCCGGAATCATAGCTATGTCAATGGCCCGAGGGTCAGCAATACGGGCCGGTCAATCCTTGACATCGGAAGAGATAGAAACTCTAATTGGCTCATTATATTCCTTGTCATCGCCAGCCTTGAGTGCGGACGGAAAGAAAGTGATAACGGAAATTGATGTAGAAACCATAGAAAAGCTGTTCCGAGTCTGATTTTTTATTTTGATGAATTAGCCATATTAGCGTAGAAATGTGTATATTTGCAGGCAATAAAGTTTAAACCTATGTCATTTATTGCCGATCGAGTAAAGATGGACGGACTGACTTTTGACGACGTCCTGTTAATCCCATCATTTTCTGAGGTTTTGCCTCGTGATGTCAGTTTAAAGACACATTTCTCACGTAACATAACGCTTAATATCCCAATTGTTTCGGCTGCGATGGACACAGTCACCGAAGCAAAAATGGCTGTTGCCATAGCGCGCGAAGGTGGTATTGGGGTAATTCACAAGAACATGTCGATAGCCGAGCAGGCCAAGCAGGTTCATGCAGTCAAACGTGCTGAGAACGGAATGATATATGATCCTGTCACAATCCAACGTGGCAAGACAGTTACCGACGCACTCAACATGATGGAAGAATATCACATTGGTGGTATACCCGTAGTTGACGAAAATAAAAAATTGGTTGGAATAGTAACAAATCGTGACCTTCGTTTTGAACGTAATCCATTAAGGTTAATCGACGAAGTCATGACGGTAGAAGATTTAGTTACCACTTCCCAAACGACTAATTTGGAAGAAGCCGCCGACATTCTTCAGACTCATAAGATTGAGAAATTGCCGGTAATCGACAGTGATGGAAAACTGATTGGGTTGGTGACCTATAAGGATATAACCAAAGCAAAAGATAAGCCTAATGCATGTAAGGACTCTTTAGGAAGGCTTCGAGTGGCAGCCGGAGTTGGCGTAACCAACGACAGTCTCAAGAGAGCAGAAGCTTTGGTTCAGGCCGGAGTAGACGCGATAGTGATAGACACTGCTCATGGTCATAGCAAAGGAGTGATTGGCGTTCTTAAAGATTTGAAAAAGAACTTTCCAAATCTTGATATAGTCGTTGGTAATATTGCTACAGGCGATGCAGCCAAGTATTTACTCGACAACGGTGCTGATGGGGTTAAAGTAGGTATTGGTCCCGGCTCAATTTGCACAACACGAATAATTGCCGGTGTTGGAGTGCCCCAATTAACAGCCGTTTATGATGTTGCCAAGGCTCTCGAAGGAAGCGGTGTTCCATTAATAGCAGATGGTGGAATCAGATACTCGGGAGACATTGTTAAGGCGCTTGCCACAGGAGCTCATAGTGTAATGCTTGGCAGCATGTTGGCAGGGGTAGAAGAATCACCTGGTGACACAATCATCTTTAACGGCAGAAAGTATAAGACATATAGAGGAATGGGTTCGTTGGAGGCAATGGAAAAAGGGTCTAAGGACCGTTATTTCCAAGCCGACGAGAAGGATAGTCGTAAACTTGTTCCCGAGGGCATAGCCGCACGAGTACCCTACAAAGGTTCTCTTTATGAAGTGGTATATCAAATGCTTGGAGGGCTGCGAGCAGGAATGGGATATTGTGGTTCGAAAGACATCGAGACACTTCATCATGCCAAATTCACTCGCATAACAAATGCGGGAGTTGCTGAGAGTCATCCTCATGATGTTGCCATCACATCAGAAGCTCCCAACTATAGTTTATCAACAAACTAATTTCGAACAGTATGCTATATTCCATGACCGGTTTCGGAAGGTCAACAGTGATAGCCTATTCAAAGAAGATAACTGTCGAAATTAAATCATTGAATTCAAAACAGCTTGACGTGTCTTTGAGGATGCCATCATTGTTCCGTGACAGTGATTTGAAAATCAGGGAGATGATAGGTTCTCGGCTTGAGCGTGGAAAAATTGATATGAACATATATGTGGAACGATATGGTCAAACAGAAGATTCCACTGAGAATTTCAATATTCATTTCAATACTCCTGTGTTGAAGCACATTAGGCGGATAACATTAGAGGCATGTCAGGAACTGGAGATTAACCCTCCTTCAGAATGGTTTCAATTTTTCATGAGATTCCCGGAGGCATTTCACAGCGATGCCCCGATTCCTACAGCTACCGAAGCAGAGACAGCGGAACTGATGAAAGCCGTTGAGGAGAGTTTGACAGAACTGACTGACTACAGGAAAACCGAAGGCATCAAACTAGAAGTTTTTTTCACAGAAAAGATTAGGAATATAAGAGAATATCTTGGTGAAATTGGAAAATTCGAAAAGGAAAGAGTTCAAAAGATTCGCGATAAAATTGAAGAAGGATTACAAAACATTTCTACACCCGACTATGACAAGAGTCGGTTGGAGCAAGAAATGATTTTCTATATCGAGAAATTGGATGTCAGTGAGGAAAAGCAAAGACTCGGTCAACATTTGGATTATTTTATAGAGACAATGTCACAAAACAAACCAGGTCAGGGAAAAAAGCTTGGTTTCATATCTCAGGAAATGGGTCGTGAGATAAACACACTAGGATCTAAGAGTAATCAAGCAGACATGCAGAAACTGGTTGTTAAAATGAAGGATGAGCTCGAGCAGATCAAAGAGCAGGTTCTAAACGTAATGTGATTGTTAATGGAAGGGAAAGGTAAGGTAATTGTTTTTTCAGCCCCGTCGGGATGTGGTAAATCGACCATAATTCAGAAACTGAGGGAGCGAGGAAACATAGATTTTGCTTTTTCAGTTTCAGCCACTAACAGGGCTCCAAGAGAAGGTGAGAAAGATGGCGTGAATTATTATTTCATGACTGACGATGAATTCAAGACTCATATTGATAAAGGTGACTTCATAGAGTATTGTGAGGTCTATCCCGGTAAATTTTACGGAACCTTGAAGAGTGAGGTAATTCGAAGGTGTAATGAGGGTCACAATGTTATCTTGGATATCGATGTCGAGGGTGGAGAGAACGTGATGAAGTTGCTGGGTAATGATGTGCTCACATTGTTTATAATGCCCCCATCAATAGATGAGCTGCGTTCAAGACTTCAGAATCGAGGAACAGATTCGCCAGATAAAATAGAGGAGCGTCTATCAAGAGCCAATTATGAAATATCTTTTGCACCTAAATATGATGTTGTCATAACTAACGATGTTCTCCAACATTCGGTAGAAGAATGCGAGAAAGTTATTGAAGACTTCATAGAATCGACAGTTTAAGGTTAAATTATGTTAAACTAAATAATGGTCTCATTGAAAATTCTTGTCTATAGTTGATTACGATATTATAATTTATTAAATTTGCACTGAGCATTTCGGAGGAGGCGCAAGCTTCCTCCGTTTTATTAATGAAATTATGATAGATATAGACCTTCTGAGAAAAACGGTTGAGGAGTCGATAGAGGGGACCAACATGTTTCTTGTCGACTTGAGAATAGAACCGGGCAATCACATAGTGGTTGAAATAGATTCTACCGATGGAATAGATGTGGACACCTGTGCGTCGATCACGCGCAAGATAGAAGCCGTTTTTGACCGCGACAAGGAAGATTATGAGTTAGAAGTTGGCTCGGCAGGTTTGACAGCTCCATTCAAGGTGAAACAGCAGTACATGAAAAATCTTGGCAAGGAGATAGAAGTTTTGACGACTGACGGAAGGAAGATAAAAGGTGTATTATCGGCTGTAAACGCGGGTGATTATGTTGTGGAGGTTCCCACGAAGGTTAAAGAACCCGGTGAGAAAAAACCGAAGGTTGTAAATCAACCAGTGACAATCAATTATGATCAGACAAAAACAGCAAGATATCTAATAAAATTCTAATAAAACCGATTATGGCAAAAAAGACTGAAGCACTACCTAATATAATAGAAAGTTTTGCAGAGTTCAAGGAGCTAAAGAACATAGACAAGACCACAATGATCAGTGTTCTTGAGGAGTCGTTCCGCAATGTTCTTGCCAAAATGTTTGGTACCGACGAGAATTTGGATGTGATTATGAACCCGGATAAAGGCGACGTTCAAATTTTTCAGAATCTTGAGGTAGTTCCCGACGGAGAGGTAGAAGATCCTAATCTTCAGATTGGTTTAACTGACGCTCGCGAGGATAATGATCCGGAGGCAGAGATAGGAGAAGAGCACACACGGGAAATTATTTTTGCCAATTTTGGACGTCGTGCCATTCTCAACCTTCGTCAGACCCTCCAGTCTAAGATACTAGACCTTCAGAAAGAAGCCATATACAATAAATTTAAAGAGTTGGAAGGTCAATTGGTTTCAGGAGAAGTTTATCAGACATGGTCACGCGAAACCTTACTTCTTGATGCCGAAAAGAATGAGTTGATTCTTCCTAAAAGCGAGTCTATTCCAAGAGACTTTTTTAGAAAAGGGGAGACAGTTCAAGCTGTCATTGCAAATGTCGACAATAAGAATAATAACCCCAAAATCACAGTTAGCCGCACTCACGAGAACTTCCTAAAGAGATTGTTTGAAAGGGATGTTCCCGAGATAGCCGACGGCCTTATTTATATAAGAGCTGTTGCACGCATTCCGGGAGAAAGGGCAAAAATAGCGGTGGAGAGTTATGATGAGCGTATTGATCCAGTTGGAGCATGCGTTGGTCCTAAGGGTTCCCGTATCCATGGTATTGTCAGAGAGTTGAGAAATGAAAACATAGACGTTATCAACTACACTTCAAATCCCCAGTTACTTATTCAGCGAGCTCTCAGTCCAGCCAAGGTTTCATCAATTCGAGTAGATCCGACTGAGATGAAAGCGGAAGTATTTTTAAAACCCGAAGAAATATCTTTGGCAATAGGAAAAGGCGGCTCAAATATTAAGTTGGCATCGATGCTGACCGGCTATGAAATTGACGTATATCGCGACACAGAGGTTGATGTTGCAGAGGAAGATATTTATCTGGATGAATTCAAGGATGAGATTGATTCCTGGATTATCGATAAGTTTAAATTTGCGGGTATGACAACAGCCAAGAGTGTCTTGAAAGTTCCAAGAGAAAAGCTTATTGAGGACAGCAAATTGGATTTGGAAGAGGAAACTGTAGACAAGGTATTGGAAGTACTAAGGGCAGAATTTGAAGAAGAGGAGGATTGAGAATGGCAGGACAAAAGATTAGTAAAGTTGCAAAAGAGCTCAATGTTTCAGTTGGTACTGTAGTTGAGGCATTGAAGAAAAATGACATAATTGTGCCAGAAGATAATCCTAATTTCCGCTTGACCGACGATCAAATAGAAATTCTTAATCATAAGTTTAAGGGAGATAAGGATCAAAAGAATAAATCCTCGATTTTTTTATCACAGCGTCACAAGGAAAAAAGAGCCTCTCAGAATGTTGCGGCCAAATCGAGTGAGCCAGTAAAAATAGAAGTCGAGCCAATTTCACGTCCTAAATTTATTGGTAAGATTGATTTGACCACTGGCAAAGCAATCACTGAGGAACCGAAAGATAATCCCGTGAACACAGTTATTCCGGAAGATGTTAAAAAAACAACTCCAACGAATATTGTAGAGGATAAAAAGACATCTGTTGTAGAAGAGAAAAAACGGGACACTGTTGAGAAGAAACCGGAGGAGCCCAAACCTTCAACAGAAGAGAAGAAGTTTGTTGAAGATAAGATAGAGAAACAATCAGAGAAGGAATTGCCTCAAGAGGACAAGAAACCGGCTCCTGTTGTGACATCATCGGCAAAAGAAGAAGTAAGGTTAAAGCCAACGGAAGTAGAACCTAAAAAAGTAGAGAAAGAGACGCCTAAGTCTCAGGAAGATAAATCGAAGGAACCTGAAATATTTACTTATGGTCCGAAGATTGAAAGTCCTGTGAAACTTAATGTTGTTGGCAAAATAGATCTATCATCTCTTAATCAATCGACACGTCCCAAGAAAAAAAGTAAGGAAGAGCGCAAGCAAGAAAAAGGAGGAAATGGTCAGAATGCTGATGTTTCTCCGAATTCTTCAGGACGTGACAGAAAGAAACGCCGTCGCATAAATGGCAAAGAAAAAATTGATATAGAGAAGGCCGCCTCCCAGCAAAAAAATAAAGAGACATCTAACAATCGGAAGGATGGAAAGAACAAGAACAAACAGAACCGTCCTGTTCATGTTGAAGTAAGCGAGGAAGATGTTCAAAAGCAGGTTCGCGAGACACTTGCCCGTTTAACGAGTAAGGACAAGGGTTTAAAGAAAGGTGTCAAATGGAGAAAAGAAAAACGAGAAGCATTCGCATCACGTGAAAAAGAGCAAGCTGAACAGGAAGCAGCACAGAGCACAACACTTCAGTTGACAGAATTCGTGACAGCTAATGACTTGGCATCTATGATGGATGTTCCAATCAATCAGGTGATCGCAACCTGTATGAATTTAGGAGTGATGGTTTCAATAAACCAACGTCTCGATGCGGAAACCATCAATATTGTAGCTGAAGAATTCGGTTTTAAAACTGAATATGTATCAGCCGAGGTTGTAGAAGCTATAGCTCAGGAAGAAGACAGTGAAGAAGATTTGACATCGCGTCCTCCCATTGTAACAGTGATGGGTCACGTTGATCATGGTAAGACCTCGTTGCTCGATTATATAAGGAATGCAAATGTTATTGCCGGCGAGGCGGGCGGAATCACGCAGCACATCGGTGCCTACAATGTAAAACTCCCAGATGGCCGTCGAATTACATTCCTGGATACTCCTGGTCACGAGGCATTCACTGCAATGAGAGCACGTGGAGCCAAGGTTACTGACCTTGTCATCATAATAGTAGCAGCTGACGACAATGTTATGCCACAAACAGTTGAAGCTATAAACCATGCCTCGGCAGCTGGTGTACCTATTGTATTTGCAATAAACAAAATCGACAAACCGAATGCTAATCCGGATAAGATTAAGGAAGCTCTTGCCGGAATGAATTACCTTGTGGAGGATTGGGGTGGTAAATATCAATCGCAGGATATTTCGGCAAAAAAAGGAATCGGAGTGGAGGAATTGATGGAGAAGGTGCTTTTAGAAGCCGAGATGCTTGATTTGAAGGCTAATCCCGACAAGAATGCCGTTGGATCCATCATAGAATCATCGCTTGATAAAGGTAGAGGATATGTGGCAACAGTGTTGGTACAGAATGGTACTCTACATGTGGGAGACACTATCTTAGCCGGTGTTCACTACGGAAAAATCAAAGCGATGTTCAATGAGAGAAATCAGCGAATCAAGGAGGCTGGTCCTGCTACTCCGGCATTAATTCTTGGGTTAAATGGAGCTCCGACAGCTGGTGATACATTCAATGTATTGGATACAGAACAGGAAGCTCGAGAAATTGCATCGAAGCGTGAGCAACTTCAACGAGAACTCGGTTTGAGAACTAGAAAACTCCTGTCGCTTGAAGACATTGGTCGTCGAAGAGCAATTGGTAATTTCCAAGAACTAAATATCATTGTAAAAGGTGATGTTGACGGTTCAATAGAGGCACTATCGGATTCGTTGATAAAGCTTTCAACTGAAGAAATTCAGGTAAATGTAATTCACAAAGCTGTTGGTGAGATTTCAGAAAGTGATGTTACGTTAGCAGCGGCTTCCGATGCCATTATAATTGGTTTCCAAGTCAGACCTTCAATAGCAGCAAGAAAGGCGGCTGAAAGAGAGGGTGTCGAAATAAGGCTTTATTCGATAATTTATCAGGCGATTGAGGAAGTTAAAGATGCTATGGCAGGTATGCTCGAACCGGAATTGAAAGAAGAAATAACCGGTTCTGCCGAAGTCATGAACATTTTCCACAATTCCAAGGTCGGTACAATCGCTGGTTGCCTTGTTCGTGAAGGAAAACTTAAGAGAGGTGCTAAGGTTCGTTTAATTAGAGACGGTATTGTAAAATATACTGGCGAACTTGGATCCTTAAAGCGTTTCAAAGAAGATGTCAAAGAAGTTCTGGCGGGTTACGACTGCGGTATGTCCATTGTGGGATACAATGACATTAAAGTTGGCGACTTTATAGAAGGATATGAAGAAGTCGAAGTGAACAGAACTTTATGATTGTATATTTAAATATAGGTTCAAATCTTAAAGATCGCCTCAAGAATATTCTTGAGGCGATTGCTTATATCCAGGAATTGGACTGGGTGAGATATAATTCATTAGTTGTTTCCCACCCTATTGAGAGTAAAGCATGGGGATATGATTCAGACAATCTATTTATTAATGTCGGTGTGAGACTAGAGACCTGTCGGGAGATTAGTCCCCTTGAGATACTGGATGAAATGAAGATTATTGAGAATAAAATTGGAAATGGAGAAAATCATCGTGATTCAAATGGAAAATATAAGGACAGACTTATTGACATTGATATAATTGCAATAGATGAAATTATTGTTGATGTGTCACGTCTTAAGGTCCCTCATCCAAGAATGCACGAGAGAGAATTTGTAGTAAAACCAATGATTGAATTGAACCCAAACTGGCTTCATCCCACGTTAGGACACAAGTGGAAAGACTTAATTGAAGGAACTGTGGAATTCAACAAGTCCCGGAATTGAATGATTTGAAATTTTAGAAATCTTCAGTTTGAATTCCTCAGCAACTTCCTTCAGTAATTGATGATAGTTCTCAGCAGTTCGTCCTACAAATCCCAATGGTAGAGATTCATAACCATGATACTGAAGGATTGTTCTTTCAAAGAAGGACCTGAAACCTGTCTTTACAATTTCCTGAACGTATTCGTTATCTTGGTTTTTCATAAGGAATACTGCAATTCTTGCCAAAGTTCTGTTTGCAGTCGGAGTTGAGTATACCTCGTCCATCAATTCATCGGGTGTTACCTCATATTCCTTAAAGAAATCATAAGTTAGCTGTTCCGGTGCAAGTCCTTTCAAGCAATCGCTTAGGAACACTTTCCCAATGTAGGATCCACTTCCTTCATCACCAAGTATAAACCCTCCCGAGCGAATATTTCGTGTAATTTTTTCTCCATCGTAGGTGCATGAATTAGAACCTGTGCCCATTATACAGGCCAATCCTTTTTCTCTAACGAACAATCCTCTTGCTGCGCCAAGAAGGTCGCTATGGATTTCAACCGGAGTTCTGAATTGTGCTACAAGAGAGAGTTCCATTACTTTATTTTTCTCCTTAGTGGCACATCCTGCACCATAGAAATAAATTTTGTCCCAACGTCGGCGGAAAAATTCGTCGGGCAACTCAAGACGTATGCAATGACTTATTTCCCTTCGGGAAAGGAAATAAGGATTAAGACCTTGTGTAGTAGCTTGAGAAACCACAACATTTTGGTCTACGAGAACCCATTCGGTCCGTGTCGAGCTACTATCGGCTATAACATACATTAATAATTCTCGCTTAATTCATCGAGGCCCATTAGATCCTCGTCATCATATTCGCTTCCTTCAAAATCCTCATCCATTTCAATAGATGATTCATTTTTAGCATCAAGTTTTGATTCGAAATCGTCCAAGTCGACATTTTGTTGGGGTGCTTCTCCTCGTGAAAAAACACATTCGGATTTATCAATATTTTGTCCCGGAAGAGTTTCCTTGAGTTGCAGAAAGAGGTTTCTATCTGTAAGATAATCGAAAGTGAACAAAAGTTTCTGACCTTCTTCATCAATCAAATCGGCAAGAGCGGTATCATTCATGACATAGAGGTCGTTAGTCATATCATTGGCACCCATATCTTCCAAGGTGATTTCAGTTTTTTTCTCCCAATTATCATCACAAATGAAGAAACTTGACATCTGAGCAGGATCATAATCTATTGCCTCACAGATGGCATCTTTAAGTTGAAGAAATGTTGAATCGGCATCTATTAATATGTCTCTTCTAAAATCATCCATTTCATCGGAAACTATCCGAAATTTATAAATCATATGCTATAGAATTTTAATTCTGCTAATATAGGAATATTTTCACTTATTTTTAATTTTTTCGGGATGTTTCAAAATATAATCTTTCCAGTTTCCTGAAGTTTTAGCGAGAGCCGGTTTTGATGATTCATAGAAATGACATAGGGCGGCTGCAAGTGCATCAGTTGCATCGAGTTGAGGGAGAAGGCTTTGCTCGGTAATGTTTAAGATTCTGATTAGCAAAGTTTTCACCTGTTCTTTACTTGCGGCTCCATTGCCTGTGATTGCCATTTTAATTTTTCTTGGTTCATATTCGGTAATGGGTACCTCACGCGACAGAGCTGCGGCGATAGCAACACCCTGGGCCCTCCCAAGTTTTAACATAGCCTGAACATTCTTTCCAAAGAATGGAGCTTCAATAGCCATTTCATCGGGAAGATACTGTTCTACCAATGATTGAACTCTTGAATAAATTCGATTAAGACGCATGTAATGATCGGTCATTTTATCAAGAGTCACAACGCCCATAGTTATGAGTAAGGGTTGTTTACGAGTCACACCCAAGACGCCATACCCCATCACATTAGTTCCAGGGTCGATTCCCAATATTATTTTGTCATAATTGTCGTTCACTTGATTTTCCTTTTAAATGCTCTTGCAATGAACTGAATATGATTGCCAAGGGTTTTGGTAACTCCATAATATGTAGTCATAATTCGGAACCTTTCCATCAGTGATTTAAAATGATTTTGAGTAGTTGCGCCTTCTGCAAGATAGTCAATAATAGGTTCGTCTCCTATGTAGACATTTTTCTTGGAATGTTGCAGACATTTGATGCACCATTCATAATCGGCCGAGAACCTATGCTTTCTATTGTAGGGGGATGTTATTTTTCTCAATGCAAAAAAAGCCTGATGACACACAAGCATCCCTTTAGAGAAACTCTCAACAGACAAAACTTCAGGTGCATCAAGATGTCGTTCTCCCAGATACTTCCGATTTTCATCAACGATTCGAGTTTGTCCATAGATAATTCCCGGATAATTATATTCCTTAACAATATCAGCCACTTTAAGCAGAATATTATTGGAATGAAAGGTGTCTCCAGCGTTAAGAAATAAAACATACTCTCCTTTGGCCAGGTCAAGCCCTTTGTTCATGGCGTCATATATTCCTTCATCAGTCTCACTTAATATTTTAAAGCAAGAAGTTTTCACCGTATCAATAAAAGAAAGAGTATTATCGGAAGAAGCTCCATCGATTATAATATATTCATAATCAGAGAACGTTTGACATTTTACACTCTCAACAGTGTGCTTGAGATTTTTCACAGAGTTGAATGTGACTGTAATTATAGAAAACAGTGGATTCATATCAATGAAATTTTAAAACAGATCCAGGAGCAATCCTGCTTATTATTTTAACTGGCATTATCATGCACACGATGCACAAAACTAATGTTCCAAGATCAACAATAAGAAAATTCATAAAACTTAGTCTCATAGGAACAAATGAGAGGTAATAGACAGTTGCATCCAATTTTAAGAAATGGAAAGAATTTTGAAAACATACAAAGAAAATTGTAATCAATGAAGCAGCAATAATACCGATAAACAAAAGACGGGAGCTTTCCAAAATAAAAATCTTTTGCAATGTCGAATTAGAGCAACCGATCGATTTGAGTAGACCAATTTGTGAAATTCTATCAATGATTATTACAGTAGTTGAAGAAATCAATGTGAAAATTACAATTATACTCATTAGAACAATTAAGATTATTACATTGGTATCAAGCAACGACAACCATGCGAAATAAGATGCTGCATCGGTTGACAGATTCCCAACTTCATAATTATCGAGCAGTTTCCCTTCGTAGGTTTTAATGGTCAACTCCTTATACAATTCCTTTGCCTGTCGGGGCAATTCTTTAAAATTAAAATGTGATGGTTCCACTTCAATTTTAGTGGAAACGGTTTGACCAAATTTAAGTAAAGATTCCAAAGTTGAACGTGTTATAAACCCTATTCTTCCATCATAGTCCTTAAATTTAGTATCAAAAATTCCTATTACATCAATTCGGCGAAGTTTCAATCCAGAATCAGTGTAAAAAAGAACATCCAGTTTCTGTAATGTATCTATTTTGAGTGCTTTCATAGTCTCAGACGAGAGAATGACCCCATTTATTGAATCGTCTCTAAAGTCACCCTTGAGGATACTTTCTTTAAAAAAATTCTGCTTTTCTCTATCAGGAAGAGTTCTCAATATCAATGTCGCAAAATCTTCATCACTCTTTAATAATGCAGGAACTTGAAAAACTGGATTGACCTTTGCCTCGGGAATAAGTTTTTTAACAATATCAGAAATTGAATCGTCTCTTATTAAAGTAATTGTTTGATTATAATGATTTGTAGGCCTGACATACAATGGAGAATCATAGGCGAGCACTCTTTCGGTAATATTGTCTTTAAACCCTGACACTATAGCTAGAGTCAGAAGCATCGTGAATACAGACAATGTTATTCCTATCAATGCCACCCATGCAGCAGTTCGACTTTTCTTACCACCCGAGAAAAGTCCGAAACGTTCGGAATAAAATAATATGAATCTGATGTTTTTCAATTTAAGTGGCTCTATTGCAAATTTAATTATTACGAGGTTTATTTCCCAAGAAATATGTAATAAGAATTGCTAACTTTGTCAAAATTACAGAGACCATGAATCAAAACCACTCCGTAGACAAAATAGAGGGAATTCATCAGGTATTTTACAGTGCACGGCTAGCATTAAAAAGACATGCATCGGGA
This sequence comes from Muribaculaceae bacterium, assembly GCA_022510505.1. Taxonomy (GTDB): domain Bacteria; phylum Bacteroidota; class Bacteroidia; order Bacteroidales; family Muribaculaceae; genus JAFLTL01. Next base: position 84,778 of record JAFLTL010000001.1, read on the forward strand.
GGAAACGTGTTAATAGCTGTTACTTTACTTGCCCTAATAGTAGCAAACTTACCTGGAATAAATCAATTATATTTCGATTTTTGGGATCAAACGGTTCGTTTACAAGTCGGAGACTTCAACATTTTTAGTCATGAGGGACATCCGATGTCAATGCTCTCTTTTATAAACGATGCATTGATGGCCATTTTCTTTTTTACAATAGGGTTGGAAATCAAAAGAGAAATTTTAGTTGGAGAACTGTCATCTTTCAAACAGGCATTGTTACCGATACTTGCAGCCGTAGGAGGCATGATATTTCCAGTAATATTGTTTGTTCTCTTTGCTTCAGGATCAGACTATATAGGGGGAGCTGCAATACCTATGGCAACGGATATAGCCTTTTCATTAGGGATACTTGGAATGTTGGGTAGGAGAGTTCCATTGTCCTTGAAAATTTTTCTGACCACGTTGGCCGTAGTAGATGATATAGGTGGAATAGTAGTCATAGCGATTTTCTATTCAGCCCATATTAATATAATGCTTTTATTTTATGCCGTTCTTCTACTTTTATTCTTAGTGTTGGGTTCTGCAATGAGAATACAATCCAAAATGTTTTACTTGGCAATTGGAGGAGTCATATGGTTTTTGTTTTTGAACTCGGGAATACATCCAACTATAGCGGGTGTTTTAGTGGCCTTCGCTGTTCCTGCCAAACCAGTTTTTGCTCCAAAAAAATACATTAAATCAATAAGGAAAGCTATTAAGAACTTCAATGCAGAAGAAGATGATCTTTTAAATCGACGAAGCATACTGAATAGAGATCAGATGGACTGGCTGAAACAGGTTGAATCGGCTTCGGACAAGGTCATCTCTCCATTGCAGGATTTAGAAGACTCCCTTCATCCTGTTGTAAATTATTTGATAATCCCGCTGTTTGCATTTGCCAATGCCGGTATATTCCTATTAGATATGTCTCCATCTATGGTGATTGAGGGACTGAGTTTGGCAATAATATTTAGTCTGGTTATCGGAAAACTTAGTGGAATATTCCTGTTTTCATGGGCAACTGTTAAGCTCAAACTTGCTCCAATGCCTCAACATTCCAATTGGAAGATGCTGTTTTCAATCTCCATGTTGGGTGGAATTGGGTTTACTGTATCTCTTTTTATAGCAAATTTATCGTTTGGAGATGGCAGTGAACTGTCAATGGGGCTCCTGAAACATGCAAAAATTGGCATTGTAATAGGCTCGTTAATAGCCGGCATTCTTGGCTACTTACTACTCAAGCACACTCTTCCTCATGAACTAAACGAAGATCCTGCAGAGGAATAGAATATTAATGAGCTTCAAGCCAATTGACTCCGACACCAATAGAAGTTGTCAATTTCACCTCTCCCTTATAAGCCTTTTCCATCTCAGATGCTACAATAGATTGGACGTGGGGGAGTTCTTCGGGAAAAACATTGAAAATCAGTTCATCATGTACCTGCATAATCATGGTGGATTTCATGTTATTTTCCCTTAATGCCCGATCGATGGATACCATTGCAATTTTTATGATATCGGCCGCGCTACCCTGAAGCGGGGCATTTACAGCATTACGCTCACCGTAACCACGTACAACAGCATTTCTCGAGTTTATTTCGGGCAACATCCTCTTTCTACCTGTGAAAGTAGTGACAAATCCTTGTTTCTTGGCTTTCTCAATAATATTAGTGATATATTCCTGCACGGCAGGATAGGTTTTCATATAATCTTCAATCAATTGTTTAGCTTCACTGCGTGGAATTCCAAGACGTTCAGACAAGCCGAATGCAGAAATGCCATAAATAATTCCAAAATTGGCGGTTTTTGCATTACGACGTTCGTCGGATGTTACATCATCAAGAGATTTATGATAAATTCTAGCGGCTGTAGCCTGATGAATATCCTGATTATTGCTGAAGGCCTGTAACATGTAAGGGTCTTTGCTGAGATCAGCCATCAACCGAAGTTCAATTTGACTATAATCGGCAGACATAAACAAACATCCAGTATCAGCAATAAACGCTCTTCGGATTTCTTTTCCGTCATCACCTCTGACCGGAATATTCTGAAGATTAGGATTAGTGGAAGACAATCGTCCGGTAGATGTTACAGTTTGGTTATATGTTGTATGTATCTTACCGGTTCTTGGATTGACCATTTCCGGAAGAGCGTTAATATATGTAGTAAGCAATTTTCTGAGTTGCCGTATTTTTAAAATCAAGTCTACAATTGGATATTCAATACGATATTTTTCAAGAATTTCCTCGGTTGTCGAATAACTTCCTTTTTTAGTTTTTTTTGCCTTTGAATCAATAGCCAATTTGTCGAAAAGTATATCCCCGACTTGGGAAGGTGAGCCAAGATTGAATCTACATCCAGCCATTTCATATACCTTTTCCTCCATTTCATTCAGTCGAACTGTATAAGCATCGGACAATCGTCTCAGTTCGTTTATATCGATTCTAACGCCATTGATTTCCATTTGTGCAAGGGCCTTGATAAGTGGGTTCTCAATATCGTAATATAACTTTTCAAGTCCTTTTGTTCTTAGTTCCTCCTTTAAAACTGCATATAAACGATAACTTACACTCGACTGTTCGCATAGGAGTGCGGAGTGATCAAGAATTGAAGGAATATCATAGGTGTGTCGGTTTCTTGGTTCGACGGAGTATTCAACAGTGTCATAAGCGATTCTTCGGTGGGCGACTTCTGGCAAAAGATGACGAGCTTCTGGATCAAGAAGGTAATCGGCAAGAGAAATATCAAAATATTTACAATAGAACTCTATATCGAACTGACTGAATAGTACGATGGTTCGTTTAATATCTTCTCCAACAGCAGTTAAATTAGGGTCATTGAAGATTTTTCTGAGGAAAGAAAGGGTCATATTGCGTTCCTCGAAATCAATTTCACCCGGAAATTTCAGGAACCAGTTTTCATTGTTGCTACAAGTGAAAGCTAATGAAATTAAATTTCCAGAAATAGCATTTTCACCTACACTTTTAACTGCAAAAGCAAAGAAACGATCATTTATTATCTTGTTCTCAAGAAGTAAGAGGTCTTCTTTTGTTGTTATATTTCTAATTTCAACCGGAAAGTCCAGAATAGTTGATATTTTGTCTTTTTCAATAGGCTTATTCACTAAATCGTCAAACAATCCCATAGATGGCTCTTCAATGGTTTTGATTGTACTTTTTTCGGATTCTTTTGGAATGTCCTTAGAAAGTTTATTTAGAAACGACCGGAACTCCAATTTCTCATATATTTTAATCAATTTATCATAATCAGGATTCCCAATTTTTAGATCATCAAAAGAGATACTAATATCAATATCTGTTTTAATGGTAGCAAGGAATTTAGAGAAGATAATTTGTTCGGCATTATTTTCAATCTTCTGCTTGATTACCCCTTTCAAACATTCGACATTACTGATCAGGTTTTCAACAGAACCGAATTCCTGTATCAGTTTAATTGCGGTTTTAGGCCCTATGCCAGGACATCCGGGGATATTATCAATGCTGTCACCTTCAAGCGCAAGCATATCTATTACTTGACTAGGTGATGATATTCCATATTTTTCTTTGATTTCATCTACTCCCCGAAGTTCAAAGTCCTGACCTCTGAGAGAAGGCTTGTACATAAAAACCTTTGGTGTCACAAGCTGTCCGTAATCCTTATCGGGAGTCATCATATAGGTGACAAAACCCTCCTTTTCGGCTTTACGTGAAAGCGTTCCAATCACATCATCAGCCTCATAACCGGGAATTTCTATAGCAGGTATGTTTCTTGCAGCCAGTATTTCCTTTATATAAGGCAGAGATAGAGTGATGTCCTCAGGCTGTTCCTGTCTTTTTGCCTTATATTCTTTAAATGCCTCATGACGGAATGTTGGTCCATGAGGGTCGAAACAAACTGCTAAGTGGGTAGGATTTTCCTTCTTTAAAACCTCTTCAAGAGTGTTGACAAAGCCGAAAATAGCCGAAGTATTAAACCCATAAGAAGTTATTCTCGGACTTCTTATCAGAGCATAGTAGGCACGATAGATAAGTGCATAGGCATCAAGTAGAAACAGTTTTTTTTCCATAAGTGGGATATTAATATTCAAGAGATGAACCTCCAAGAAATTCACGCAAAAGAGAAGTGGGAGGAATCATGTTGTCTCTAATGGGTTCAAAATAACTAAGGAATTTCCTCAGACGATAGGCTTCGGCATATTCCTCGCAATCACAGTTGACTCTTTTAAGGATTTCCTCACCATATTCTTTCATGACACCCAACTCAAAAAGTAAGGAAGAATTGAACATTGCATTTGCATTTTCCTGATATGGGAAGATCCATTTCTCCTCGCCACGTCTAACGCTTGGCCATCTTTTGATGGTTTCGACGGCAGAAATGCCACGATATTTAAAATCGCGAATTATTCTTCTTAGCAGACGATTGTCGGTTGTAGGTACCCAGTTATGGTCATCAATGGACAATGTGGTCAAAGCCGATACGTAAACTCTATATTTTAGTTTTTCATCAATTCCATGGGTTAGCTGAGGATTTAATCCGTGTATCCCTTCAATAACAAGAACGTCGGAAGGTCCTAGTTTTACTTTTTCTCCCCGAAAGATTCTTTTGCCGAGTTCGAAATTATAATAGGGTAGTTCTACTTCTTTTCCTTTCAATAATTTATCCAATTGATCATTGAACAAATCGAGGTCAAGAGCCATGAGGTGTTCATAGTCTTTTTCTCCTTTTTCATCAAGTGGTGTCATTTCTCGTTCAACAAAATAGTTGTCAAGAGAAATAGTGACTGGCCTTAACAGATTAGTAAGCAAATAAATAGCGAGACGTTTTGATGTCGTTGTCTTGCCTGAGGAAGACGGACCGGCGATCATCACCATCCTTGCCCCTCCCTGGTCATAGGCTTTCTTTATATCATCGGCAATTGATGATATTTTTTTTGCGTGAAGAGCCTCCGCGACATTAATCAGATCGGAACTTTTTCCTGCCAGAACAACTTCATTTAATTCACCAACATTGGTGACACCAATGATTTTGTTGAATTTGAGATGGTCGGTGAAAGCTTCATATAGTTTTTCTTGCACAACTGGTGTGTTGGCGACCGAAGGGTTAGACGGATCGGGTCCCAGCAGAAGGAATCCTTCTTTATATTTAGAAAGTTCAAAATTAGTTATATGGGAAGTAGAAGGAGCGAGATTACCGTAATAGCTGTCGGAAACATTCCCTAATTTATAGAACACAGTATAAAGGTCGTGTCGAGTATCAAGAAGTTTTACTTTAGCAAAGAGTCCTTCTTTTCTATATATCTCTTTAACTGAAGGGGTTGGTTCTTCATGTCGGACAAAAGGGAGGTCAGCTTTCACATCATTCTTCATTTGGAGTGAAATTTCCTCGAGAAGTTCTGTTGTAACAGCTACTGGTTCATTATTCTCACTTAGTCTACAATAATATCCTTTTGAAATGGAATGTTCTATTTTTAAACGGTAGGATGGATGTAGTTCATGAATCGCCTTATAAAGAAGAAAACAAAGGGAATGGGTATAAACTCTCTTGCCTATGGCTGAGTTGGCCGGGATAAACTCCACGGTTTTAGGATTATACAATGGGAATTGAAGACCTTCGGTTTTATTGTTAACTAGAGCACAGATAGGTATTATATTTATTTCTTCTTTAATTCTAGCATAGATTTCTAGAAGAGTTTCTCCTCCTGTGAAATTATAGGATTTACCATTATTCACACAATATATTTTCAATTCCTCCATGATTAATCAAATTTAGGGATTTTGTTTTTTTGTTGTTTGGTTGGAAATGTCAATATAGTTAAAGAATAGGGATCTAATTGCAGATTCCCGTTCATTCTTATTGCCGAGACGTTAGATTCTACTTCGGGGACACCTGGTTTTGCAGTCATAAGAGTTCTCCATCCTACATAAGAGGCGGGGTGAGGTTGATTATCAATATCAATATAAATTTCATAGGGTTTCAAATTAAGTATTCTGAAAACGAGAGTACCATTAATTGAATCATTCATAGCCAGAAACTCAAAATCATCATTTAGGCCGACAGTATCCCCTTCAAATTTAATTTTTGATGGTATGAGAATAGAATTGGAAATTAGAGAATCACCAATGAGTTTTATGTGCACATTGGCTTTTTTATTTTTTGTGTTATCATCATGCACCCATCTTATGAGATTCTGAGAGGCGAAAAGTGCAGGATCAAGATCAATGTCATAGTCTCTTAGCTCTTCTTTTACAAACCAGTGTCCCGGATATTCGATGATTTCATCCTCATCGAATTCTTCGTATTTATATAGTCCCAATCCTTTGGAAATAAATTCAAATCCATTACCCACTGGAGACCATCCGTTTTCTTCATGTTTCCATGAAAATTTAAGACCGACATTTTGATTTTGTTCGCCCCAGGTCAACAATTGTGCGAATCCAACAGTTTCTTGGAATATTTCAACAATATCTTGAGCAAAAGAAGAGAATCTTGACAGGACAAGAAACAACAGTGTTAATAGAATTTTATAATATGGCATATAAATTGAGGAATATACCCCAAATTTATAAAAATTTATCGGTTTCGTTCAATAACATATCTGAATAACAATATAAGATTTTCTTTAGCTTCGCAATCGGGGAAACGGTCAAGCAATCTAACGCCTTTATCATACAGTTCTTTGATAAATTTATTGGCATATTCAATTCCTCCTTTGTCCTTTGCATATTGAAGAAGAGTGTCAATCTCAGATTCATTTAGATTATCTTTTTGACAAAGCCGAACCATGGAGTAATCACCTCGGTTAATGTCTTCCATTAGGACGTGAATGAGTGGCAGAGAAACTTTTCCTTCTCTTAAATCATTGCCGGCAGGCTTACCGATTATTTCACTGTCGTTGGGATAATAATCAAAGATATCATCTTTAATCTGAAAACAGATACCAAAAATATTGGTAAACTCGATCAAAATCTTTTTATCGGCAGGTTTGGCTTTCACAGAGTCGCATGCAATTTCAGCGCAAGCCACAAAAAGAGAAGATGTTTTTCTTTCAATCACCTGTTTATAGGCGTCCCAACTTAAACAATTTGTCTTTGTGTTGTTAATTTGGTCGAGTTCACCTAAAGATAGTTCCCGGGCTCTTTTTGAAATTGTTCCAATAATTTTTAGGCTTTTTGTATTGATTGCCCTATCCAGAGCAGTTGTTACAAAGTAGTCACCAACAAGAACGGCTATTTGATTGTCCCAAAGGGTATTGATTGTGGATTTATTTCTTCGTGTATCAGAATAGTCGACAACATCATCATGTATTAACGAGGCATTATGGAGAAGTTCCACAGCCACACCCCCGTCTATTGTTTTTTTGTTTGGTTCTCCAATCATTTTGGCAATTAAAATTGTCAAAATTGGTCTCATTTGCTTTCCTTTTGAAGACAGATAGGAATCGATTACTGAATTTAAAAGTGGATTGCTTGAGTGAAGACTTTCGGATATAGATTCATTCAACTGTTTAAGCTCAGTTGCCAAATCAGATTGGATTTTCTTTAAAATAGACATGTGTAGAAAATTTTCTTTTACAAAAATAAGGATTATAATGAAAACTTTCAGCCAGAATAATTAGATTTTTGATTTTGGAACGGTCGCTTGAAACTCCTTTATATAATTTGGTGTTGAATAGGCCAGATCCAGAAATTTTTTATCATAAAAATATTTTTCTGATAAAGGTGTCATACCGGTAGCAAGTGGAAGTGTGTCTTTCAGAAAGATTGAGTCGTCATTAAGAGACAAAACTATTTCCGAAACTTTTTTGGCTCCATCACCAACGAAAATAAATCGTTTGTTTTTTGGAAGACTTCCATATGATTCATTATCCAGAATTAATGCCTGTTGCCCCATTACATTTAAAAGGCGTGAATCATACGCTGAAGTATAAACTTCGTTTCTTCGCGCATCAATAACAGGAATCAATAAATCATTCTCAGGATCAAAATCGGGAATTTCAAACATAGCTTCAACGGCAAGAAGCTCGAGCGTATTTATTCCTATCAGGGGCAGTTTTAACCCATAGGCAATGCCCTTCGCCTCAGAAAGGCCAATTCTCAACCCGGTATAACTCCCTGGTCCGACAGATACCGATACAGCATCAAGTTTCATGTCATCATACTCCTTTAAATAATCGAGTGAAGATTTTATAAAATTACTCAAAAGATAGGCATGGTTTGGTCCATTAAAATCTTCAAGATGGTATAAAATACATCCTTCGGAAGAAAGAGCGACTGAACAAACTTTTAAAGATGTGTCGATATTCAAAATAGTAGCCATTAGACCATGAGTTTGTAAATCTCTATTGTATCCTTGTCTGTAAGACGATAATATCCACCAATAATATCTCCTTTATTTTCATGTAGTTTCCTCACAAGTTCATCAAATTCTGGATTCTCGATGCCAAGTTCTTTCAATGTCACAGGGAGTCCAATAGATTTATAAAACATTTTAAGTTTCTCTATACCCTCCAAAGCAACAGAAAGGTCATCTCCTTTTGTTGTCACTCCCATGACATTCATTGCAAACTGTTTAACTCTTAAAGGTTTGTGATGTGCCATAAAAGTGAGCCATGCCGGAAAAACGACCGCCAGTCCAGTGCCATGAGTTACACCATAAAGCGCACTCAGTTCATGTTCCATAAAGTGAGAGACCCAATCCTCAATTTTTCCACAACCACAAATTCCGTTATGAGCCAAAGTTCCAGCCCACATTATGTTTGCACGTGCATCGTAATTAGTCGGCTCTTTAAGAACGATTGGAGCGACCTCCATAATAGCCCTAAGAAGTCCTTCTGAAATTCTATCAGTCACTTCGACTCCTTGAGTTGGAGTGAAATATCTTTCCATTATATGGGCCATCATATCGGACACACCGGCTACTGTTTGTTCGGGCGGAAGGGTATAGGTCAGTTCCGGATTCAACACAGCAAACTTAGGACGAAGTGCATAATCACTTCTTAGGCTGATTTTATGCATTCCTTCTTTCTTTGTAATAACAGAATTTCCCGACCCTTCGCTTCCGGCAGCCGGGATAGTTAAAACAACACCAATTGGGAGTGCTTTTGTAGCCGGCAATTTTCCGGCATAAAAATCCCAAAAATCTCCATCGTATATTGTACCCAATGCAATAGCTTTTGCTGTATCGATAGCGGATCCACCTCCAACAGCTACAACAGCCTGCACCTGTTCGCTACGACATAAATCGATTCCCTCATAGACTCTATCGTCAGTTGGATTCGGTTTGACACCTCCGAGTTCGAGAATGTCTATCCCTTGTTTTCCAATAGAATCTTTTACCCTGTTCAGCAACCCACTTCGAATAACCGAACCTTGACCATAAACCAATAATATTTTAGAAGGGTTGTCAAGATATTCTTTAACAAGAGTTCCGGTTTGGGACTCAGTATCTTTTCCAAAAATATAGCGAGTTGGTGTACAATAAGAGAAATTATCCATTTGCAATTTGACTGATTATTTCGTTTAAAGTTGGATGGGCATGAATGGTTTCGGCTATTTCCGAAACAGTGAGACCTTGTGATATCGCTATTGCCGGTTCAGCAATCAAATCGGCCGCGTGGGGTCCATAGATGTGAACTCCCAGAATTTTCATATCATTCAATCCTATAATCATTTTCACCATACCCTCGGTTTCGTCCATACAAAGTGCTTTTCCATTTGCCCTGAAGAAACCTTTTTTTATAGTGTATTGTATTCCACGTTCATGACATTGTTCTTCGGTTAAGCCAACCATGGAACATTCAGGTTCGCAAAATACTACAGAAGGAACGACTTCTAGATTGATGTTTTCACCCAACATTCTTTTACCTTGAGCAGTTGCAAAATGAGCCAACATGCATTTTCCGGTAACATCTCCAATAGCATATACACCTTTTACATTTGTTTCCTGATTATCATCGGTTTGAATACCCTTATAGGAGAATTCAACACCAATAGATTCCAGTCCGTCGGGGAAAACAGGTTTGCGTCCCACAGCCATAATTATCATTTCGGCTTCAACAGTCTCGCGCTTATCTTTCTTTTCGAATTCAACCGTGGTTTTGTCGATAATTTCCGTAACTCGGGCATCAGTTATAAATTTGATCCCTTTCTTCGTCAAAGCCATTCTCAATCGTTTGGCAATGTCTCGATCAAAAGTGGGTAATATTTCCTTGCAATATTCAACAACAGTCACCTGAACTCCAAGAGTATTAAAGATGGAAGCGAATTCCAATCCGATCACACCACCACCGATGATTATCATGTCTTCAGGGAGATGTTTATTTTCAAGCAGTTGGTCGCTAGTCAATGCAAATTCACGCCCCGGAATGTTTAACATTGCCGGTTGAGAACCTGTTGCAATTAAAATTCGACGGGTATTATACTCCTCTCCATTGACAACTACAGTACCATGAGCAGATATTTTTGCTTCGCCTTTTATAAATTCTATTTGTTTTAAAAGGGTAGAAGTATTGTTTCGCAACTCATTGACTATTTGATTTTTTCTTTCGATGATTCTTTCAAGTGAAGGAAAGGATTTATCACATTCAATCCCAAAAATAGAGGCTCTTCGAATATCATGCAAAATTCTTGCTGACTGAGCGATGGATTTTGTTGGTATACATCCTCGATTAAGGCAAGTCCCCCCAATCTGATCCTTTTCAATGAGAAGAATCTTTTCGTATTTTTTAGTGGCAGCTACAGCGGTGTCCATACCTCCAGGACCGGCACCGATAACAATCAGATCATACATTATTATTCTGTTGTTTTAAATCATTCCATGTGACAACTGGATGCAAAGCTGCTTCGGTGTCGTCGGGTCGTGTAACGGGAGTGTGGTGAGGAGCTGACTTTACAATTTCAGGATTCTCAGTCGCTTCTTTAGCAATTTTCTTCATAGCTTCAATGAATTGATCTATTGTTTCCTTACTTTCGGTTTCAGTTGGTTCGATCATCAAAGATTCATGGAACAGAAGGGGAAAATAGATAGTTGGAGCATGGTATCCCATGTCGAGCAATCTTTTGGCTATGTTCAATGTAGTTACACCTGTGGATTTATCTTTCAATCCGTCAAAGACGAATTCATGCTTGCAAACACCTTCTATAGGGAGGAGATAATATTCTTTTAATTTTTCTTTTATATAATTGGCATTCAAAGTTGCCAGTGATCCGGCTTCCTTCAATCCCTCCTTACCTAAAGAAAGAATATAGGTTAGAGCTTTGACCTGCACGTCGAAGTTTCCCAACGTGGGCGATATGCTTCCCATACTCTCCTTGTCATCAGTCATAATGCTGAAGCTACCATCGGTTTTTCTAACTACTTTGGGATAGGGAAGAAATTTCTCAAGTCCCTTTCTTACACCAACCGGACCTGAACCAGGACCACCTCCACCATGAGGTGTTGAGAATGTTTTATGTAAATTGATATGCATTACATCAAATCCCATATCTCCGGGTCGAGCAACACCCAACAAAGGGTTAAGATTAGCACCATCATAGTAAAGCAAAGCCCCTGATTCGTGTACTATTTCAGAAATTTGAGGAATATTCTTCTCAAAGATTCCAAGGGTATTGGGATTGGTCATCATCACAGCAGCAACAGAATCATCAAGAACTGCTTTCAGACTTTCGACGTCTATTGTTCCATCAGGAAGGCTTTTAACCTCCACCACATCAAATCCGGCAACGGCCGCCGAAGCAGGATTTGTACCGTGAGCACTATCAGGAACTACTACTTTATTTCTTTTTGTGTCGCCATTTGATTCATGGTAAGCTTTAATAATCATCAAACCGGTTAGTTCCCCATGGGCACCTGCATAGGGATTTAATGTGAATTCGGCCATTCCTCCAATTTCAGAAAGGAATCTCTGAAGATTAAAATAAAGCTCAAGATTTCCCTGAACCGTAGAATCGGGCTGATAGGGGTGAGCTGAAAGGATACTATCGTCAGATGCAATTTGTTCATTTATCTTGGGATTATATTTCATCGTGCAAGATCCCAGAGGATAAAAACCGGTGTCAACTCCAAAGTTGTTTGTACTCATATTTGTATAATGACGTACGACTGTTGGTTCATCAACTTGTGGTAACTGGGGTTCTTTTTCTCTTCTGAGTTTTTCTGGAATCACATCTTCGTCAGGAAAATCGTTTTTTGGGAGCTTATATCCTTTCCGGTTCTGATTTGACAATTCAAATATCAGATTACCATATATTTCTTTATTCATAATATTAAGCTGTTTGAACGATTTTGATAAACTTTTCAAGTTGTTTTTTGTCAGTCGTCTCTGTAACTGCAATAAGTAACTTATCCTTATCGATTCTGACACCCGGAAGTATATCGTTTTCCATAGCCAGCGCAGTTATTTTATTCAAGACTTCTTCATGAGCGGTTACACAAAATTCATTAAAGAAGACTGATGATTGGAAAGTCATTTTTAGTTTTCCCGTGGCGCACAGTTCTTTAGCAAGCCAATGGGCACCATCATAAGAGATTTTGTTTGATTCTTCAAGTCCATCTTTACCCATTAATGAAAGGTAAATGGTAACACATAGAGCCATTAATCCCTGATTAGAGCAAATATTGCTGGTGGCTTTTTCTCGGCGTATATGTTGTTCGCGCGCTTGCAATGTCAGAACAAAAGATCGACGGCCTTTATTATCGACAGTAGCTCCTACGATTCTCCCCGGGATTTTTCTCATTAAAGCTTTTGTGCAGCAAATTAAACCTAGATAGGGTCCTCCAAAACTAAGCGGAAGACCTAAAGATTGAGCATCTCCTACAGCTATGTCGGCGCCCCATTCTCCAGGGCTTTTAATTGAAACTAGAGTGGAAGGTATGCAATTCATTATCAGAAGCGCCTTATTCTGATGACAAATATCGGCCCAACCCGAAAAGTCCTCAAGAATTCCATAAAAATTGGGCGTTGAAACAATCACACCGGCAACATCTCCTTTTGTCAACTCACTTTCAAGCTCTTCCTTAGATGTCGAACCATTTTGGTCGGTTTTCAGGAATTCCAAAGTGATTCCATGATAATGGGCATAGGTTTGCACGACTTTCAGAACTGTTGGGTTCATAACCGAAGATATCAGAACCCGGTTCTTTTTCCGTGCATTAGAAACTGCCATAATCATAGCCTCTGCTGTTGCTGTAGCCCCATCATACATAGACGCGTTAGAAATTTCCAATCCTGTCAATTGAGTCATCATAGATTGGAATTCGAATATATATTGTAAAGTTCCCTGTGATATTTCAGGCTGATATGGGGTATATGCAGTGAGAAATTCTGAACGAGATGTAAGGTAGGGTATTACTGAAGGAGTTCTGTGACTATAATAACCGGCTCCCGCAAGGACTGTTTCAAAGCGACGGTTTTTTTTAAGAATATTTCTAAAATATCGGTCAATTTCGGTTTCCGACATTTCAGAAGGTAGATTGTATTCCTTTTTGAATTTAAGAGAATCAGGAACATCTACATATAAATCATCTATGTTATTGACACCGCATGCCAATAACATAGCCTCCACATCATCGGGTGTATGTGGAAAATATCGATGGGACATATATAATCTAAATTTAACGAATCAATGGCTTTCCGATTCACAAAGTTTTTTATACTCGTTCTCATCAAGGAGTTCGTCGAGTTGCGAAGGATCACTGAGTTCAACCTTGATGATCCAGTTTTTCATTGGGTCTTCATTTACAAGTTTAGGATTATCTAGTAGTTCCTCGTTGAATTCCAACACGGTACCGCTAACCGGGGCGATGAGGTCACTAGCCGCCTTAACGCTTTCGATTGCACCAAAATCCTCTCCTTTTTCGATGTCATCACCTTGTTCGGGCATGTCAACATAGACGACATTTCCCAATTGTTTTTGTGCGAAATCGCTTATACCCACATAACCAATGTTTCCATCAACCAGAATGTATTCATGGGAAGGGGAGTAATAAAGTTTGCTCATAGTGATTTGTATTATTGTTTGTAACTTTTCTTATAGAATTTTTTCTTAGTGACTATAGCCGGGAAAGTTTTTTTTCTAATCTTGACTTTCACTTCATTATCTAGCTTTGCATATTTAGCATCTATCAATGCCATAGCTATGCTTTTATCTACCGAAATACCGTGATATCCAGTCGTGACATGTCCAATCACTTTGTCTTCAAGGTTAAGAACTTCATATCCATGACGAGGAATAGCCTTATCCTTTAATTCTAATCCGACGAGTTTTTTAGATGGTCCTTCAACTTTTTGACGTTCTATTACATTTTTGCCTATAAAATCAGGTTTATCAAGCTTGACAAACATTGACAAACCGGCTTCTACGGGAGTAATCTCATCGGTCAGTTCATCGCCATAGAGCGGTAATCCGACTTCAAATCGCAATGTGTCACGACAACCTAATCCACAGGGTTCGACTTTCTTTGAATCTAGAAGTTTCTGCCATATTTCATTGGTTAGGGTCGGAGATGAATAAATCTCAAAACCATCCTCTCCGGTATATCCTGTTCGGCTTACAATAATTTTTTCCCCATGATAACTGATTTCTTTGAAAGAATAAAATTCCAAATCACTTATCTTAAGATCTAATATTTCTTCAATTATTTTCTCTGATAACGGACCTTGAACGGCAATTTCTCCATATTCATCACTCTTATTAGTAACAGTAATGTCAAATCCGTGTGTATTGTTTTTAATCCAGTTATAATCTTTTTCTATATTAGAGGCATTAATGACAAGGAAATAGGCTTCATTATTAATTTTATAAACAAGTAAATCATCGACAACACCACCATTGATGTTAAGCATCATTCCATAGAAACATTTACCGTTAGCGGAATCCTTCACGTCATTTGTGAAGATATAATTAATGAAATTAGTAGCGTCTTTTCCAGTGACTAATACTTCACCCATGTGAGAAACATCGAACATACCGCAAGCATTTCTAACAGCATTGTGTTCTTCAACAATGCCTTTATATTGGATTGGCATTTCAAATCCAGCAAAGGGACTGATCAAAGCATTTAACTCCACATGTTTGTCATAAAGACAGGTTTTCTTGTTTTCCATTTTCCTAAATATTTTTTACAAAGTTAAAAATAAAAGAAATTTATTAATTAAAAGGAGTGAACATTTTTATAATTAAAAATGTAATAATGTTACAAGTCTGTAACAATAAATTGGATTTGTGTCTTGAATCGATTTACAAATTCAAATGAAGGTAAATTGGTAAAATTTCTGAGATTTAATTTTACAAAAGAAAATATTTAGATTTGAGATTGATTTATTAAATCAAAAATAGGGGAGATTTTGTAGTTAACATTTATTCACAATAATTACAATTTACTTATATACAACTTATTGTGATATAATCCATAAATTAAATTATAAATAAATCCCTACTACTAATATATTTAATATATTTCTGTAGTTAGTATATGATTAATTAGCTGATTTATAGAAAATAGATGGTATTAATATGAAGTATATTATAGGATTATAAAGATTAGATAAGCATTCCTGGGAGTTGCTGTTAAAATTTACATTCTTAAATTGTAAAATCAATTTACAAAATTAAATTTGCAATTTACAATTATATTATTTACATTTGCAAAAGTAAATTTTACAAAACCAAACACTGTTACAAATGGATTTAGTGGGTCGATTAAAAGAATATCTTTCAAAAAATGGCATACCTGTAACTCAATTTGCCGATACATGTAATATTCCAAGACCGACAATTTCACAAATTGTCAATGGTCGGAATAAAAAGATAAGTGATGAAATAATATCCAAAATACATCAAGCATTTCCCGATCTATCCATAATGTGGTTAATGTTTGGTGAAGGAGGCATGTTGAATAATGGTTATGAGAAACGCATATTGGGTTCATCATTTGAAAAAGACTCCAAAAATGAGAATTTTCAGGGCAATCTATTTTCAGATTCTGCTACAAAAGAAATGGAGACCATTCAATCCATGAAGATTTCTACTAGAACTAAAGCGGATTCACTTTCATCGGTAAATCTTCAGAATTCATCAAAAGAGCTGGTATCGGACAAAAGAAAATCAATCACTAATATAGTTGTTTATTTCAGTGATAACAGCTTTCAATCGTTTAGGCCTGAATAATGGGAGTATATACAAATTAGCTACCTAATATAAACAATTGTTTAATATAAACATAATCCATATTATGTTAAATAGAACCGGGAAATATACTTTTAACTCCCTCCGATATATAATGTAATACACTTCCCTTGTTATCTTTGAACCGGCCATTTATAAGATTTCAGCTCTTTTATCAATTTTTTTTCACATCCATTTAGATAACTATCACACAATGTGTGAAAATTAGCCGAGTGATTCATCTCAGTTAAATGCGCTAACTCGTGACATATCACATATTCTCTAAGATATCGTGGTAAGAATATAATCATGTAAGAAAGAGAAATTTCTTTTTTTGAATTGCAAAATCCCAAAACCTTTTTACCACGTGATATTTTCCATTCTTTTGGATTGACACCTAGCCTATTAGCTGTTTCAATAGCCTGAGGAATTATTATATGTGAAGCTATATTGGATGCAATAGTGAGTACTGCCCTATTGAACAATGCATTATATTTGCTTTGCGATACCCATAGCTTTTCGCCAATAATAATATGACATTCAGGGAGTTTAATTCTCATTTGAATTTTATCATGCATTATTTTATCAGAAAAAACTTTTAATTGCCAATCTTCAAGAACGATGTCGTGCCATTCCAATTGTTTTGGTCTATTCGAAAGGATTTCCTTTTCGTAACGTTTCAGAAAAGCTTCTATATCTTTATCAGATACTAATTTGGGACAAATTATTTTCAAAGTGTTATCATTTATCCATCTTGCTGAGATTCTTCGAGAAGATGGATGATGATATATATGGATTGTCCCGAAGACCGGATGAGAAAATTTTAAACTTCTGCTTTTCAACTTTTCAATGGGAAGGAATAATAATTAATTATTTGTAAAATTAAATCATATTTGTTTTACGGGCAAGTAATTCTAGTACTCCCCTTTTTTTCTTTTGAAAGATGGTTAATTTTTGTCAATTTATCCACAATAAGTAATAATCATAAATCGTTATAAAGATGAGAATAAGAAATAATGAGTCAAAATTCCTATAATTCTATAATCCACCAACACCTTTACGAAGGTAGGGTTTTTAACGGTTTACCAATTGAATTGAGATTTATACCTCGAAACAGAACGTCTGTAGAAAGCAAAATAGAGAATCGACTTAGATTTATAAAATTATTCGCAAAGTTTTATCGGCCTTATTGGTCTTATAATTGAGTTTTAAAATCTTCTTTTTATCTTTGTAATGTCATTTAATCCTTTTACAAAAGATGAAAAAGAGTGAATTACAGAAAGCTCGTGCAGCTTATGAACCAAAACTACCTGGAGTTTTAAAGGGAAATGTAAAAGTGGTGTCGGGTCGTCCGACAAAATCGGTAGCCGATGAGGCTGAGATACAAAAATTATTCCCAAATACGTATGGATTACCTGAGTTGACTTTTGAGAGTTCATCCGAGAAAGTTTCTGCATCCAAGGCTATCAACGTTGGAGTTATTTTATCAGGTGGTCAAGCACCTGGAGGACATAATGTGATAAGTGGTCTTTTCGATGGTATAAAGAAAATCAATGAAGAAAGCCGTTTGTATGGTTTCCTCATGGGGCCTGGCGGTTTTGTTGACCACCAATATATTGAATTGACAGCCGATATTATCAAGGAATACAGAAATACTGGAGGTTTTGACATTATAGGTTCGGGGCGTACCAAACTTGAAAAAATAGAACAGTTTGACAAGGGTCTTGAGATTCTGAAGAAATTAAATATTGATGCTTTGGTAATTATTGGTGGTGATGATTCCAACACCAATGCAGCAGTATTAGCAGAATACTATAAATCTATCAATGCAGGCGTGCAGGTTATTGGATGTCCTAAAACAATTGACGGTGACCTTAAGAATGATTTGATTGAGACCTCATTTGGCTTTGATACCGCTACAAAAGTTTACAGCGAACTGATTGGAAACATACAGCGTGATTGTAATTCAGCGCGAAAGTATTATCATTTTATCAAACTTATGGGACGTTCTGCCTCCCACATTGCCCTTGAATGTGCACTTCAGACCCAACCGACACTTTGCATTATATCAGAAGAAGTTGAGGCAAAGGAAATGTCGCTTGATGATGTTGTAGAAGAGATCGTTAATACAATAATAGATCGTTCCAAAAATGGAATGAATTTCGGAACGGTTTTAATTCCTGAAGGGCTAATTGAATTTATACCTGCAGTTAAAAAGTTAATAGCTGAATTGAACGACTTGTTGGCAGCAAAAGCCAGTGAGTTTGCTAGCAAACATCATGGCGAACAACGTCAGTGGGTACTGGAAAACCTTTCGTGCGACAATGCCAAGGTTTACGCTTCATTACCAGAGGGAGTTGCACGTCAACTGACTCTTGATCGTGACCCCCACGGGAACGTACAAGTGTCCTTAATTGAAACCGAGAAGCTCCTGAGTGAGATGGTTGGAAACCGTTTGAGAGTTCTTAAAAAAGAGGGAAAATATAACGGCAAATTTTCTCCCCAGCATCATTTCTTTGGATATGAAGGCCGATGTGCAGATCCATCAAACTTTGATGCTGATTATTGTTATTCTTTGGGATTTAACGCAGCATGTTTGATAAATTCGGGTGTTACCGGATACATGTCATCGGTAAGAAATCTTACCAAAAATGCAGAAGAATGGATTGCAGGTGGTATACCGGTAACCATGATGATGAACATGGAGAAAAGACATGGTGAAATGAAACCTGTTATTCAGAAAGCTTTGGTCAATCTCAAGGGAAATCCTTTTAGAATATTCAGTGAGTTGCGTGAGAAATGTGCAAAAGGTGTGGAATTTGTATATCCAGGTCCCATCCAGTTCTTCGGTCCATCAGAAGTATGTGACCAACCGACTTTGACATTAAAATACGAACACGAATAAATTTCGTTGAGATCAAGAGAAAGGACGGACGCACTTAGATAGATCACAGTGCGTCCGTTCTGCTTATAATTTGAGATTCTATGAGGGATAACCTTTATTTCATGAGAATGGCCTTGGAGGAGGCTAAGATCGCATTTTCAGAAGGAGAGATTCCTATTGGTGCAGTTGTCGTCAATCAGGGTAAAATCATTGGTAGGGGACATAACATGACTCAACAATTAAACGATGTCACAGCACACGCTGAGATGCTGGCTATAACAGCGGCTTCAGAATCGCTCAATGGTAAATATCTCAAGAATTCATCATTATATGTTACCTTAGAACCATGCATTATGTGTGCCGGAGCCATAGACTGGAGTCAGATCAGTGCATTGTATTTTGGGGCGCATGATCCGAGGAAAGGATATTCCTCGGTCATTAAAGGCAATGACGGTCTATTCCGCCGGAACATGAAGATTGAATCAGGATTATTAAAGGAAGAATCTTTAGAGCTTTTGAAATCTTTCTTCAGGAATCTCCGTTAATTTCTCAATGAGTCTATGAACTGGCAATCCCATTACATTATAAAAATCCCCTTCTATTTTTTCAATACCTACGAGTCCAATCCATTCCTGAATACCATAGGCTCCGGCTTTATCAAACGGCTTATAATTAAGAATATACCAATTAATTATATTATCGGTTAAATTTCCGAATTTTACTTTTGTTGTCTCGTAAAAAGAAGACCTCTCCCCTTTTGAAAAAATAATAGTCACTCCAGTCACGACATAATGGATTTTTCCTGAAAGCTGCTTCAACATTTCAATCGCATCACTCTGAGTTTTGGGCTTTTCTAAAATGTCGCCGTCTAGTATTACTACGGTATCAGCTGCCAGTAAAGGTATTTTTCTTTCCTTGACAACATCTTTATAGGCCATGGCCTTTCTCTGTGATAAAATCAGAGGAACTTCAAAGGGATTTAAAATGTTAAGATGTGATTCATCAATAGTTTTATTATTGACAACTTCAACGTCAAAACCAGATTCTCTAAGAAGAGAAAGTCGACGTGGTGATCCGCTGGCCAATATAATTCTACCGAAAAAAGGATTAATAGTATTCGGATTCATTTCAATCTATACGAGCCACCCACGAAGAGGGCCAACGGTTTTTGAAATCATCAGTGATTGACATTGAAATCAATCTTTCTTTTGATTTATCGGAGTAAGCATAAACTCGATAATGATTTTCCTTAAAGCTTATCCCCAATTCTTCCAATGGATTTTGGGAAATGAATCTTTCAGCTTGTTCCATCGAATCAAAAGATGCAACAATTATTCCATAATGATTTCCATTCTGAGGCAATAAACTGTGGGATTTAGGTGCACAAAGGAAAAGCAATTCGTAATCTAATGAATTATCATTAAATAATGCTTCAGGAAACTCGATGGAGGGCTCGTTGTTAATACTCAAGATGGAAGCTTTGACAATATTAGGCAAATTACTTAAAGGTTCAATAAGCATCGTGGCAAATGAAATGACTATTGCAATCATTATAGCCACTTTAACAAATTTTCTTGCAATAAACCCAATTTGTTTTTTTTCTACCTTTACGGCAACTTTTTTATCCTCAAGAGAATAAATTCTATAGGGATTATAAGCAAAATCACTGGTACTGGGAATAAAGCTAATGTTTTTCCCTAATTTGAGAAAACGTCCGATTCCATCCAGATCAATATGCCCAATTTGATTTAGTGATTCTTTCCATTCTTCAACTTGCCTGTTGATTTTACTGGTTGCTGAATGATAGGAAATGCTTTCCTTCCTTGATAATGAAGTGCTTAGAATTCCATCGTCGGCAGTTATATCGGTATTAAATCTTATTTGTCGAGATGGAGCCACACTGATTCCTTTCTTCTCATCATACAATGCAGGCATGTCATAACACACCAACGCGCCCCATCCTGGTAAAACAATACAATCGTGATGACGAAGCAGATAATGAAGATGTAATAAAATTTCGTTCACGTATGCAAAATTAAATAAATTCACAGTAATCTTCCATTAAAATATTTTAAATTTGTCAACATGGATAAGGATGAATTATATTACCTTGCTATAGACCTTCTTAAGAAACTCATTTCAATTCCTCGTTATAGCAGGGATGAAACAAAAGGTGCCGACTTAGTGGAAGAATTCCTAAGAAACAATTTGACTAACCAGGTTGTAATTGTTAGATATGGGAATAATATCCTTGTAAAAAATAACAAAACCGATTCTAGTAGACCCACAGTCCTTTTAAACTCCCACATAGATACTGTTAAACCGGTTTCAGGATGGAGACATGATCCCCATGATCCAATCTATATCAACCAAGATGACAAACTGTTTGGGTTAGGAAGCAATGATGCAGGTGCTTCTTTAGTTAGCTTATTAGCTGCTTTTATGTATTTCACTGTTAATGCTATCCCATGTTCCTACAATCTTCAAATGCTTGTTAGTGCCGAAGAAGAAGTAAGCGGCAAAGATGGGATTGAGTCAATGTTACCCTATCTTGATCATATAGACTTTGCTATTGTTGGTGAACCCACAATGATGGAAATCGGAGTTGCCGAGAAGGGTCTTGTGGTTATAGATGGAGAAGTAAGAGGTATAGCCGGTCATGCCGCCCGCGATGAAGGTGAGAATGCCATTTATAAGGCCATACCCATTATAAAAAGCATAGGAGAATTGTCCTTTCCGGTTGAATCGAAATGGTTAGGAAAGATAAAAATCAATGTCACCCAGATAGAAGCCGGAACCCAGCATAATGTAATACCCGATTCATGCCGTTTTGTAATTGACATGAGAACTATAGATACATGGTCAAATGAAAAAACTTTCGAATATCTAAAAAAGGTTCTGCCCTCTTATACGCAATTGCAACCAAGGTCATTAAGGCTTAATCCTTCTTCTATATCCTTAAATAATCCTGTGGTTAAACGGTTGCAACTTCTAGGGAAAAAACCTTTTGGATCTCCAACTTTGAGTGATCAGGCTTTAATGCCGTGGCCTTCAATGAAAATAGGACCCGGTAATTCGTCCAGGTCCCACACTTCTGACGAATTTGTTCACCTGTATGAAATAAGAGATGCCATTGAAACATATATTAAGGTCTTATTTTGATAAATTTTTAATATCTTTGCATCTTAGTTTCAATCATTATCCAGCTTTATTAAAGTGGAAACAAAATATATTTTTGTAACCGGAGGAGTTGTATCTTCCTTAGGTAAGGGTATTATAAGTTCTTCTCTTGCCAATCTGTTAAAAGCTCGTGGCTACAGGGTAACTATCCAAAAATTTGATCCCTACATCAATATTGACCCGGGAACATTAAATCCCTATGAGCATGGAGAGTGCTATGTCACTTCGGACGGTCATGAAGCCGACCTTGATTTGGGACATTACGAGAGGTTCACTGACATCCACACCTCCCGTGCAAATAATGTCACGACAGGTCGAATATATCAAAGTGTTATAGACAAAGAACGTCGAGGTGACTATTTGGGGAAAACCGTCCAAATCATCCCCCATATCACCGATGAAATTAAGAGGAACGTAAAAAGTTTAGGCAAGACTGGTCAATATGACTTTATTATCACTGAGATAGGTGGTACGGTAGGTGATATTGAATCTCTTCCCTTTATAGAAAGTGTCAGGCAATTGAGATGGGAACTAGGCAACGATTGTGTTTGCATTCATTTGACCTATGTCCCTTACATTAAAGCAGCCAAGGAGTTAAAGACAAAACCGACTCAACACTCGGTCAAACAATTACAGGAGGTTGGAATCCAGCCCGACATTTTGGTTTTGAGAACTGAAAAAATAATTCCGGCCGACATGCTTAGAAAGATTGCACTTTTCTGCAATGTTTCGGCTGATGCTGTAATCCAAAGTGTAGATGCTCCTTCCATTTATGAGGTTCCGGTCATGATGCATTCCCAACATCTTGATGAACTGGTTCTCAAAAAAGCTGGAATGGCCATCAATGGTGAACCCGACATGAGGCCATGGATGAATTTTCTCGATAAGATGAAAATGGCCACAGAGAAAGTAACGATTGGTCTTGTTGGAAAATATGTCGAGTTGCAGGATGCATATAAATCAATAAACGAGTCGTTGTTTCAGGCGGCCACATACAATGACCGCAAGCTTGACCTTCGATATATCCATTCCGAGAAGCTTAACGATTCCAATATAGCAGAGCATTTGAGGGATCTTGACGGGGTTATTATAGCCCCAGGTTTCGGCCAGCGCGGAATTGAAGGAAAATTTGTTGCCCTGAAATATTGTCGTGAGAATGATATCCCAACATTTGGTATATGTTTAGGTATGCAATGTATGGTTATTGAGTACGCTAGAAATGTCTTAGGCTTGGGCGATGCCAACAGTACTGAAATGGATCATACGACAAAAAATAATGTCATAGACCTAATGGAAGAGCAAAAAAGCATTTCTAATATGGGAGGAACCATGCGTTTAGGAGCCTATACCTGCAAGTTGAACCCAAATTCCAGGGTTGCCAAAGCTTATAAGGATAAGATTGAAATAAGCGAACGTCATCGTCATCGGTTTGAATTTAACAACGATTATCGTGAAATATTTGAAAAAAATGGCATGAAATGTGTAGGAGAAAATCCCGAAACTCATCTTGTGGAAGTTGTAGAACTTCCCGAAAAAAGATGGTTTATTGGCACTCAATATCATCCGGAATATTCTTCGACTGTATTAAATCCTAACCCAATCTTTGTTGACTTCGTTGCTGCGGCAATTAAATATCAGAAAGAGCGTATGCTCAATAATTGAAACATGAGAAAATAGAATCGATGGATAAAAACACTATAACCGGATTCATTTTGATGGCCTTGGTAATTCTGCTTTTCACATGGTGGAATAAACCAAGTGAAGAAGAACTCGAGGCTCGAAGAGTACAACAGGAACAGGCTGCCGCTTTAGAGAGGGAGTTGGGTGAAACAAAGTCTGTAGATATTCCAGTAGCTGATTTTTCCGATTTGTTTTCAGGACAAGATAGCATTGTGTCTCTATCAAACGATGTAATGCAAATTCAAATCTCATCGAAAGGTGGCAAAATCAGTAATGTTACCCTTAATAATTATTTGAGTTATGCAACCGGTTATCAGGATACAGTCCCAGTTGAACTGATTACTCCAGAGATTTCCAATTATGGATTTATTTTTACCAGTGCATCTAGAAGATTTGACACTTCCGACTATTACTTTGAGCCTAATATAATCAACGATTCAGTTGTGGAAATGAAACTTGACTTCACTAAGATTCTTTTCCCCGACCAAGAGGTTTTGCCATTCTTGAGCCAGGACTCAGTGGCCAATGACTCTGCAATGAAAAATTTTGAAAGAGCTTCAAATCCATCGTCACAATTTACTATACGTTACACACTTAAACAAGGAAGCTACATTGTTTCAATGGAGGTTCTTCAGAATGGCATGGAAAAGGTTATTCCTTCGTCAAACGCAACCACCGATTTCCATTGGAACTATAAGATGCCACGTTTTGAAACCGGAAGAACGTTCGAAGATAACAGAAGTTCTCTAACCTTCAAATATTTTGGCGATAGCCCCGATGATCTTAGTTCAAATAAAAATGATACGGAATCATTGCGTCAGAGAGTTAAATGGATGGCATTTAAGAATCAGTTCTTCTCGATTGTGATGCTTCCACAGACAACTTTCACAGGGGCCGAAGTGAAATCGACTTTCCTAAAGGATAATCCCGATTTTTTAAAGGAAATGAATGTCGAGGGAACTTTGGAATATTCCTCATTATCAAAAAATCCTATCAACATCGATATCTTTTTTGGTCCTAACCTCTATCCCCTTTTGAAGTCTCTCGACAATGAGCTTGATTCAAACGAGAACCTTCAGTTGACAAGACTGATTCCCATGGGGTGGCCAATAGTTAGGTGGATCAGCACATTGATAATAATCCCAACATTTACGTGGATGGGAACATTCATTCATAATTATGGTATCATAATTTTAGTATTGACTGTTCTTCTTAAGATTATCCTTTTCCCTCTAACCTATAAAAGCCTTGTATCTCAAGCAAAAATGAGAGTTTTGCAACCCGAGATTAAAGAAATCAATGAAAAATATCCCGGTCAACAAAATGCTATGGTTCGTAATTCCAAAACCATGGCATTATATAGCAAGGCTGGAGCCAGTCCCATGTCAGGTTGTATCCCAATGCTTCTGCAGTGGCCTATCCTGATTGCGATGTTTTGGTTCTTTCCCTCGTGTATAGAACTCAGAGGACAATCTTTCCTGTGGGCTCATAATCTGGCAGCGCCCGACGTGATAGCAACTCTCCCATTCACTATTCCTTTCTACGGAAATAAAGTCAGCCTTTTCTGTCTGTTGATGACAGCGGTGAATATTATATTCACATGGATGAACATGCAATCTCAGGCCTCGACTAATTCTATGCCGGGAATGAAATGGATGATGTATCTTATGCCAGTGATGTTCTTGTTCTTCTTCAATGATTATGCCGCTGCTCTGAGCTATTATTATCTTTTGTCAATGCTTATCAGTATTATAATGACATTGATTGTTCGTTGGACCCTTAATGAGGAGAAACTGAGAGCAAAACTTCTTGCACGTGCTGCAAAACCGGCCAAGAAGTCAAAATGGGTACAGAGATTGGAAGAAGTTCAGAAACAACAACAGGCCTTGATGAGAGAACAACAGAAAAGAAAGGGCCGATAAACGATGGTTTAATAAAATTTAACATTTATTACGTTAAATAGATAGTTAACTTTGTAAAAAGTCCATATAGAGATGAGAGTTAAGATACATCATGAAGGACGTGAAATTATAATAGTAGGATTTCTGATTCTTGCTATTATAAATATTCCTTTATGGTTATGTCTTCACCATTTTCTAATGGTAATTCCCATCGCAATGACATCCATCTCAGGTGTTTGTTTTTTCTTTCTTGTGAATTTTTTTCGCTCACCTAGGAGAAAGTTCCAAGGAGTTTTAGAAAATGCGGTTGTAGCTAGTGCCGATGGCAAGGTTGTGGCCTTGGAGAAAGTTTATGAACCGGAGTATCTTAAACAGGATGCTATACAGTTGTCGGTGTTCATGAGTTTGACAAATGTTCATGCCAACTGGTTTCCTGTAGACGGGAAAGTCATATATACGGCTCATCATCCAGGCCGTTTCCAGGCTGCATGGCTTCCGAAAGCAAGTACTGAGAATGAAAGAAGCACTGTTGCAATAGAAACTCCTGGAGGGCAGATTATAGTCATGAGGCAAATAGCAGGAGCGATGGCACGTAGAATAGTTACATATGCCACGCCTGGGGATGACGCATGCATAGAAGATCAAATGGGATTCATTAAATTTGGATCTCGAGTTGATATATTCCTCCCTCTGAATACTGATATTTTTGTAAAACTGGGCGACAAGACAGTCGGCGGCATTTCTCTTGTTGGACGCTTGCATCCCGAAAATAATTCTAATCATGACGAAAAATCAGAATGATAATGCCGAATATCAACCTATAATCACCATTCCTAACATTATTACATCAATAGGTTTATTAAGCGGCATATTGGCTATTATATTTTCTTTTCATTCGACTTATCGTTACGGGAGTTGGTTGGGATATGAATTATGCTGGCTATTTATTGGGATTTCAGTAGTTTGTGATTTCTGCGATGGACTTTCGGCAAGATTACTAAATGCTTATTCTGAGACTGGTAAAAATCTCGATTCTCTCAGTGATTTAGTTACATTTGGATTAGCACCGGCATTATTGATATTTAATCTGATATACGTATATCATCCCCACTGGGATTTCGTCACTTGGCTTTCTTTGCTAATTCCGGTAACTGGAGCGTTAAGACTGGCTAAATTTAATGCTGACCCTTCTCAGAAAACTTGTTTCAAAGGTTTGCCAATTCCGGCCAATGCAATTTTCTGGATTGGTTTTTCAACTCTTATACTCACTTCTGATGAGATGCCTGCGTGGATTTTCACTTTAAGTGTTATTGTGATATCACTTCTGATGATTTCACCAATCAGGATGTTCTCTTTAAAAGTAAGTGATTTCGGCCTTAATATTGTAAATATAAAAAGGCTTGTCGTTTTGATTGCGGCGATCATCTTCCTAATATTTCTTGGAATTCAAGGTTTTATGTGGAGTATAATTCTATACATATTCCTTTCTGTAATAAACAACAATAATTAATTGTAAATAACGGTCTCTCTTGTCACTGTTTTTTTTATTAGTTCTTTTTTTTATCGGCTATTTCTTTATTTGGCCATTGATCAAAACCGTTTTCTATTTCAGGAAAATCGGCCGGAGTTTTACATCGGGACAATCCCGGCAAAGAAGTGGCGACAGGAGACAAACTGAACGGCACAATGTTTCAAGAAAAAAGAAGATAGATAAAGACATCGGGGAGTATATCAATTTCCAAGAGATATCAAATGAACAAACATCTTACAATGAAACAATTGAGGATAATGAAGGGAAGACAAAGACCATAATTGAAGATCAGATTGTTGATGTTGAATGGGAGGACATTTGAAAGATAGAAAATGAACACTAAAGAATTATATAAATTCCTCGGCGAATTGAACGAAAATAACAACAGGGAGTGGTTCAATAAAAACCGGTACAGATGGGAGGACCTTAGGAATCAATGGATTGATGATATTGGTCTACTTTTAGGAAAAATGTCAGCTTGGGAACCGACTTTCAAAAATATTAATCCCAAGGACTGTGTTTTCCGAATCTATCGAGATACTAGGTTTTCATTAGATAAGACGCCATATAAAACATGGGTATGTGCTGGAATTGGAAAATATGGCAAAAACTCTCATAACGGAGGGTATTATATACAGATTGATGCAAGTGATCTGAATGAAAATTTTTTCAATGGTTTATTTGGAGGAGTATGGCTTCCTGAAAGCAGTACTCTAAAAAAATTAAGAAAAGCAATAATAGATAATATCGATGAGTTCCGAGAAATCACAAATGAACCTCAGTTAAATAAATATTTCCCCGGATGGACCGGGGATAAGCTTAAAACAATTCCGAAAGGATGGGACAAGAACCATCCCGATGCCGATCTATTAAGATTAAAGGAGTTTGGTAAAGCATGTGAGTGTGATCGGAAATTTTTTATTGGCGATTGGACAACAAGAGTTGCCGAACGACTTCAACTGCTCAAACCCCTTGTGGATTTCCTAAACTATTCTATTGAAGAATGATAAAACAATATACAAATGGAAAGGATAAAAGTTAAAATCATCAACAAGTCCCATCATCCGCTTCCCTCTTATGAAACTCCCGAATCGGCTGGAATGGATGTTAGGGCGAACCTTGATCAACCTGTAGTTTTAAAACCGTTAGAAAGAGCTTTAATACCTACGGGACTTTATATGCAATTGCCGGCAGGGCATGAATGTCAGATTAGACCACGTAGCGGACTAGCTCTAAAACATGGAATTTCGATAGTCAATACTCCCGGTACTGTAGATGCCGACTATAGAGGAGAAATTGGAATCATTGTGATAAACCTTTCAAATGAAGAATTTACCATTAGTGATGGAGAAAGAATTTGTCAGATGGTAATAACCGACTATACCCATGTTCAATGGGAAGAAGTTGAACGACTTGATCAAACCAAAAGAGGTACCGGGGCTTTCGGACACACCGGAGTTGATTGATGAGAAAAGTATTCTGGTTAATGGGCCTTCTCGCCCTTGTTTGCTCTTATAATTTGGAAGGGAAAAAGAACAATTCCCTGTCTGATGCCGAGCGAAAAAGAAAAGCTGATTATATTTACCTAGAGAGTCAATCTAAGAGTGGACTTGAAGATATAGGGTCGGCATTTAATCTGCTGAGAAGAACCTACGATTTAGACTCGACTGATATCTCCGTTGGCAAGGAGTTGGGGTTCAATATGATTTTGATAGCGCTTCATGATCCTTCTAGAATTGACTCAACGCTTTTGGACCGAGGATTTGAAATGATGAAAAAGAGTTTTGAAAATAACTTCGACGACTATTATTCTTCAAAGCTTTATGCATCAGTTTGTCAACGACTAGGAAAAGAGGAAGAAAGTCTAAAAGTTTGGGCCATTCTGGATTCCATTTATCCATTTAAACCGGAAATTGCAGTCAATCATGCCGAAATGTTACTTCTGAAAGGGGACACACTTTCGGTTAAACAGGCAATAGAAATCTATGATCGATTAGAAACAGCTCAAGGTAAGAATCTTCTTTTGGTAAACCAAAAGATTCATGCCTATATGATGCGGCTTGACACCTTAGCAGTTGTCAGTGAACTCAAAAAACTGACAGAAGATTCTCCCGGGAGTTCAACAAATCAGATTTTTTCGGGGGATATTTACATGGCTCTGAATCTACGCGACAGCGCTCTATATCATTATGACAGGGCCGTCGAACTGGATTCTACAAATGGATTGGCCTATCACAGGCTCGCAGAATATTATCAAGCCATTGGCGATTCCGCAGCTTATGACCGCGAAGTGTTTAATGCTTTATCACAGGGAAACCTTGAAATATCCGACAAGCTTGAATTAATGAGAAGCTATGTTCAGAATCTATACACCGATACTCTGCAAAGGCCACGTATTGAAAAACTCTTCACAATAATGACCGAGCTTCACCCTATTGAACCTCAGCTTCGACAGCTTTACAGCATTTATCTAGCTATAATAGGAGAATATCAACAATCAGCTGAACAAACAGAAATTGCAGTGGGGTTGAATCCTTCAGAATTATCTGACTGGAGTCGATTGATCAGTCTATATTTGCAATTGTCAGAATATGATAAGGCTATTGATGCTGGTCAAAACTCATTACATTATTTTCCTGAGGATGTTTCATTGCATATGTTGACCGCAACCGCATTTCAGCTTACCGACAGTTTGAATGAGGCGCTGCTCTTAATTGATAAGGCATTAGAAATTGCCGACCCGTATGATCGCGAGATTCTTTCGGAGATTCAAACGACCAAGGGGGATGTTTTCTATAAAATGAACATGAGCGACAGTGCTTTCGTTTATTATGATCTGGCTCTAAAAAATAATCCCATGAATCTTATGGCCATGAATAATTGTGCCTATTTTTTAGCTTGCGAGAATCGAGAATTAGACAGAGCCTATGAATTGAGTAATAAAGTAATAACTGAAGAACCAGAGAACGCCACCTATCTTGACACATTTGCATGGGTTCTTTTTAAACAGAAAAAGTTTGAGGAGGCAAAAAACTATATAGACAAGACTCTGGAGTTGGAAGAAAAACATTCGGCCGAATTGTTTGAGCATGCTGGAGATATATATTTCATGAATCTTCTCCCTGCAAAAGCTATTGATTTTTGGGAAAAAGCCTTTGAACTTGACCCGACAAACAAATTACTTGAAAGGAAAATTAAAGAGAAGACCTATTTGACACAATGAAAACAAAGTCACTTATCGTTCTTATAACTGTGATATTTGCATTTTCCGGTTGCCACACCGTAAAGAAACCTATTGTACTGATTGATGAAATCCACAGTGTTATACTCCCTTTTAAGATAACTGTTGACGGTTCAATGTCTCTTGTGGCTTCCGGGAAAGCATCAATTGAGCGTGATAAGAGTGTATACATGTCAGTGCGTTTTATAGGAATGGAGGTATTTGCAATTTATTCTGAAAATGATTCAATTTGGATCTACGATCGAACAAGTGGTACGTTAGTTGCTGATAAACTTGGTAAGATGCCAGGCAGTAATTTGCAGCTAAACCAACATCTTCTGCAAAATCTTTTATTAGGACAAAATTTGCCAGACTTACCTTTGGATTTCAATGTTGGAAAAGGAAAAGCTTCCTTAATAGCTGCTGATTATGAACCCACTCCTTGGGGAGAATCAGCTTCATGCTGGTCGGCCATTGTGGAGATGAAATCGCAAAACATCGCCTCAGAAGCAAATATGACTTGGAATTTCGGTGCAGCTGAATGGAATCCTGAAAAATTACCTCAATGGAAACGACCATCAAAGCCCAAACGTACTGTTAAGGCTAACGATATTATCTATCTTATTCTTAGTCAACTCTAAAATATAATTTCGTGTTGTCTCGAATCTTATTATTCATTTGTATTCTCATCATTTCAGTTTTTTCCCTTGAGGCACAAAATAAGGGGAAAAAAGAAGATGTCCAAAAGCAACGAACTGAGACCACAAAGAAATTGCAAGAAACTTCACGTCAACTTGAAGAAAATAAATCGGAAACAAATAAAACTCTAAAAAAATTAATGAGAGTCGAGGAGGAAATCTCCGAACTTGACATATTAATCAAGAAAGAACAGATTTCATTGGATTCTTTGGATAAGGTAATAAAACTTACTCAGGACTCAATCTGCAAGCTATCGGAGAATCTAAAAGTTTTGTCTGACAAATATATTGCTACTCTTCGGCATCATCAACAAAACGGGCATTATGATTCACCTTTGTCCTATATTTTCGCAGCAGAAAACTTCCGACAGGCTCTGAGACGTTACAGAAATTTGAAGCAATTTGCAAAATGGCGCACAGTTAAAGCTCATGAGATAGATATGTTGAAAGTCTCTTTGGAACAAAAGGAAAGCAATTTGTCGTCTTTAAAAAGACAACAAGAAACTAGAATATCAGAACTAGAAAACAAGAAAGAACGTCTCACAGAAACAAAATCCTTAAATGACAAATTAATTGCTTCATTAAAGAAAAAGGGTAATGAAATAAAGAAAATCATGACCCAAAAACAGAAAGAGCTACAAGCCCTTGACAAGGAACTTGAAAAACTGATAGCAGAAGAACAGGCACGAATAGAACGTGAAAGGAAACTGGCCGAGGAGCGAAGAAAAGCAGCCGAAGCAGAGTCTATTAGAATAGCCGAGGAAAGAAAATTACTTGAAGCTAAGAGATTGGAGGAAGAAAAACAATTGGCTGAGAAGATAAAAAAAGAAAAAGAGAAGGAGAAAAAGAAACAAAGCAAGAAGGTAGACAAGAAAGAACAGAAAAATAAATCCACTGAGCAAAATGAAAAAGTTTTAGAGGTTTCACCATCTTCTCCTAAATCAACAGTTTCAAATGCTTTAACTTCTAGAAGTGCCGTTCAAATATCACAAGGCTTTAGGTCGGCAAAAGGCTCTTTACCCTATCCGATTGATGGCAAGCCCAGGGTTATTCGTCATTTTGGTCGTCAGAAACATCCACAACTACCTTTGATTGAAACAGATAATCCCGGCATCGACATCCTCGTAAAAGAAGGAGAACTAGTTCGTGCGATATACGAAGGGACGGTGTCGGCAGTCTTCAAGCAGCCGGGTTACAATAATATCGTAATGATACGTCATGGCGATTACTTAACGATATATGCTAATTTGTTAACAATTGATGTTCATCGTGATCAACGCGTCGCTCCTGGACAAAGTTTAGGGACTGTTGCGGTTGACGGCGATGATGAAGAAGGAAGAGCAGTTCTCCACTTCGAGATACGCCACGAGAAGGATAAAGAAAATCCGGAGAATTGGTTAAAAAAATGAAGGCGTTCCTATTTGAAACGCCTTCATTTTTTGATGGAAATAATCACTTTAATATTTATGATCGTCTCCCTTCATTTCGTCGGGGGTGATGGGTGTTTTATTCATCTTATACCATACATATCCGATGTAGGCAACCACAAAGGGTATCAGAATAGAAACCCAACTCATAACTTCAAGTGTAAACAGAGATGAAGAACTGTTTGCGATACTTAAAGAACTGCTCGGATCAATTAAAGATGGATAATATGGCGTGGAATTATAACCGGCAACCCAGAATAAAGAGAGGACAACAAGGATAGTCCCTATACCGCTCCACCAAATACCCTTTGTAAAATGACGGGTGAAAGCCGAACGGTAATAGGCATATAAAACCATTAGTGTTCCAACACATAAAGCGACCAAAGCCCACCATAACGTGCCGTAGTTCAACGCATATTTATAAGGGACAGTTATCACATCGACAAATCCATCTTCGTTTGCCGATATTTCATATCCGTCTGAAGTCAATAGAATAGCCAGAAAAGCAAGGAAAAACAGAACGAAAATCAATCCATTTATCAGTACCTGTATTTTATTCTTTTCAAAAAGTTTCTGATCCTTAGCGATATTGTTCATGAAATACATTCCCGCTTGCATTCTTGCTAAAAAGAGTACAGCAAACCCAAGCAAAAGATTCTTCCAGTTGAATATAGCCTCAAATCCATGTGTTGAGACCCATTGTGATATTACTGGGGATTCACCGTCAAGAATATTACCTTTTGTGACTGTAAACTCAGCTCCAAAGAAGAACATAGCAACAGAGACACCAAGCAAAATGCTTCCTATACAACCGTTGACAAGAAGGAATACATCATAAGTTTTTGTTCCATAGAGGTTCCCCTTTTTACTACGGAATTCATAAGCTACAGCCTGAACAATGAAACTGAAAAGAATTATCATCCAAAGCCAGTAAGCTCCTCCGAAGCTAGTGGAATAGAACAATGGAAATGACGCGAAAAAAGCTCCGCCGAATACAACTAATGTTGTAAAGGTCAATTCCCACTTGCGACCTAACGAATTGATCATCATTGATCTATTCAGTTCATCCCGACACGTGAAGAGAAGCGTTTGTCCACCTTGCACGAAAAGGAGGAAAACCAACAGTGCCCCAAGGACAGATATTAACAGCCACCAATATATTTGAAGATGTTCTAATAACATAGTAATTTTTCAATTAGTCGTTTAACAAAGCATAGGATTCGACACCACCTTTTCGGTTGATTTGTTTTACCATAATGGAGACCTCTGCAACCAATAGCACCGTAAAGAGGAGCGCGAACAACGAGAAGGTAATAATCACGTTGTCAACCTGAACGAACGATATGGCTGCATTACGCGGAAGAATACCTTCTATAAGCCATGGTTGACGTCCAACTTCAGCTGTAACCCATCCGCTTTGAGAACAAATCCAAACGGCAATTACCGACAGCATACCAATCCATTGAATCCACTTCGTCTCGAACCAATTAGTTTTCCAATAGGCCATTATGAAAGCTGCAATAAAGAATAACAACAAATATCC
Source organism: Muribaculaceae bacterium (assembly GCA_022510505.1). Classification (GTDB taxonomy): domain Bacteria; phylum Bacteroidota; class Bacteroidia; order Bacteroidales; family Muribaculaceae; genus JAFLTL01. The sequence continues at coordinate 119,029 of JAFLTL010000001.1, forward strand.
GCCGAGAATTATCATTATATGGAATGAATAGAAGGTTGTAGCAACGGGAGGAACTGCGTCTAATGGACTCTCAAGATAACCATATCCGAACGATGAAAAATTATCTTCTATAATTTGTGCATTCAATTCCATTAATTCTTTGTTCCCTTCCTGTTTTGCAATGTTAAATGCTTCCAATGCATTGATTGCAATTTTTCCTTTTTCAATTCTATCGGCTATCGATTCAACCCATACAGTGTCACCCTGAGGTGTCAGACGTATTCCTTTGATTAAGTCATTGATACCGGGCACAAAGGTGTTCATATCCCGATTTGCTAGCATGGAAAGCATGCCATCAACTTCAAATGACATGTTATAGGTGTCTACACCCTCCTGAAGAGGTTGTTTTCCATGGTTGAGAACCCCGAATACAGTTAGTCCCTGACCTACCCGACCATCATAAACACCTTCCATTGCCGCCAACTTCATTGGTTGGTAACGAGCCACATCATAGGCCGATTCGTCACCTGTCCAAAGAGTTATGCCTAAACCTATAGCACCAATCCAAGTAGCGACTTTAATTGAACGAAATGCAAATTCTTTGTCGCGTTTTTTCATCAATAGCCAACAACTGACACCGATTACGAAAACACCCGCCAAAGTCCATCCACTGAACACCGTATGGAGGAATTTATGTACTGGCACATCATTAAAGACAAGCACCCAGAAATTATCCATCACATTCCTCATCTGGTCAGGATCGAATCTCATTCCGACCGGATGTTGCATCCAGGAATTGGCTACAAGAATCCAAACAGCTGAAATTGTTGCTCCCAACATTGTAAGCCATGTGGATGCAAGATGAAACCCTGGACTCACCTTCTTCCAGCCAAAGAACATGACGACAATGAAAGTCGACTCCATGAAAAAAGCAAGAATTCCTTCGATTGCAAGCGGAGCACCGAAGATATCTCCCACAAACCAGCTGTAATTACTCCAGTTTGTTCCGAATTCAAATTCCAGAATGATTCCTGTTGCAACTCCCATGGCAAAGTTGATTCCAAACAGTGTCATCCAGAATTTTGTAATGTTTAGCCACTTTTGACTTCTGGTGCGGTAGTAGATTGTCTCCATGACACCAACAATTACAGCCAAACCCAAAGTGAGAGGTACAAATAGCCAGTGATAGCAAGCGGTTAAAGCGAACTGCGCACGTGACCATTCGACTACGGTTGCTAGATCTTCCATTATTAAATTTGTGATTTGGTATTAAATTTTCGTAAAAATAAAAAATAAATCACATTCAATAAAGAAAAACGGGACGAAACTAATGTTCCGTCCCGCATCTAATTTTTAATTTTTTAATTATTCAGCCAAGTCTACAGCATAGTACATTTTTTTCCCAGTAGGATATATCCCAGTGAGGAACATGACCTTATCATAACTGTCATCGCTTTTCATTATTGAATCATATATTTTTTCTACATTTTCCACGGATAAAACTCTTGAATTATTAATTTCAAGTATGATAAATCCCTCTTTAATACCCGATTTTTTGAACTTGCCATCCTTAAGATCGATTACCTGCACTCCCGATGAAACGCCCAGCTGTTTCTTAGTTTCATCGCTGATAGCTTTGAATGAACAACCTAAATCATTAATAGAAGCAGCCTTAGTCATCGATGTAGTACCTTGATTGTTTCTTAAGGTGGCAGAAGCCGTGTGTTTTTTGTTGTCACGATAATAAGTCACTGTAATTTGTTCACCAGGGCGAAGTTTTGCCATAGCTTCCTGCATTTGACCGGTCGTTGCAGTGGCATCATTGTTAATGGCCACTATAACATCACCTTCTTGTAATCCGGCTTCTCTAGCTGCACTTCGCTCCTCGACTTTTGCAACATACAGTCCGTTGGACGTTGCAGTTATTCCCTTCTCTTTTGCCAAAGCCTGTGTAAGTTCCTGGAAGGCGATACCAAGAAATGCACGTTGAACAGTGCCATACTGCTTGATATCAGTAACCACTTTTTTTACTATCGATGTCGGAATCGCAAACGAATAGCCCGTAAAATTGCCGGTCTGGGAATAGATTGCCGTATTAATGCCAATTAATTCTCCTGCCAGATTAACAAGCGCACCACCCGAGTTCCCGGGATTTACAGCCGCATCGGTTTGGATATAGGATTCTATTGCGTTTCCACGACTTCCTGAATGGGTCAGGGTTGAGATATTACGTGCCTTAGCACTGACAATTCCTGTAGTTACCGTAGAAGTAAAACCAAATGGGTTGCCGACCGCAAGAACCCACTCTCCCACTTTAAGATTCTCACTGTCACCAATTGGAATTACATGAAGATTCTCCGCATCAATTTTTATGAGAGCAAGGTCAGTTATAGGATCCGATCCTAAAACTGTAGCATTGAAAGTTCGGTTATCGTTCAACGTAACTTCAAGCTGTTCTGCGCCTTCGATAACGTGGTTGTTAGTTACAATATAGCCGTCCTCACTTAATATGACCCCCGAACCAAGACCGGTTTGTTGAGGTTCCTGGCTTTGGGGTTGTGATCGTCTCATTTGCGGACCGAAGAAGAATTCAAACGGGTCCATCATACCCCTTGATTGAGAAGATATTCTAGGTGTAGCAAAACTTTTAATGCTGACTACACCATTTACAGTACTTTCGGCAGCTGATGTAAAATCGGTCGGCGGCGTTACCACATTAGAAACGGTATACACTCTTCCATCTTCAACATAAGAGTTCTCTTCGTTTCCATGTGTAGTGAAAACATTAATTCCGTTAAGATTTCTATTTAATAAGAAAAAAGTTGCAGCCGAACTTACAACGGCTATTGCAACTGATCCAAGCATTATTTTTACTGAATTTTTCATCTTTTCCGAATTGGATTATTTAGTATTCAAATTTACTATATCAAAGTTACAAAATATAGACCACAATGACCATAGGAAGTTATATCTCTTAAAGTTATTTAATAAATGAAAAGGGTAAAGTAAATAATTTTAATTAAAAAATCTTATTATGTTATAAAACATACAGCTTTTTAATATCTTTTATTTTGGAGAACCGAAATATAAAAGTAACTTTATATCATGAATTATTTCAACTTCATTAGAATCTAAAATTTACCAAAAGATATGAGTAAAACAATAACTTTCAATGAACTGCGCCGGCTGAAAGATAGCCTGCCCGATGGAGCAACACGACAAATTGCCGATAAACTTAATGTAACTCCTCAAACCGTAAGAAATTATTTCGGAGGTTGCAATTATGAGTTTGGTAAAAATCAAGGTGTACACATCGAGCCGGGGCCTGATGGTGGAATCGTAGTTCTTGATGACACAACCATTTATGATATGGCTGTGGAAATTCTTGAGCAGAGTCAAAAGAATTAAAATAGCAAGACGGTTACATTAAACCGCTTTCAACATCCGACCGCGATTTCCTGTTGAAATTGCGGTCGTGATTTATAATAATCAAAATTTGATTTTCAAAAGTGTTTGAAGTTATTGATTCGTTCGATACAGAACTTCTGATTTTTCTCAATTCGTTCCGAGGAAATTTCTGGGATATTTTTCTGGCTCATTTTTCAGGAAAATACGTATGGGTGCCATTATATGCTTCATTAATTTATCTTTTCTTTAAAAACTATAATTGGAAACAGTCCATAATATTCATCTTAGCTATTGTTCTTACAGTCCTTTTAGCCGATCAAACATGCTCCCATATCATACGGCCATTAGTCCAAAGATTAAGACCCGCACATCCCGAAAATCCTATTTCGGAATTTATTTTCACTGTTGAAGGACATGTGCCGGGAGGACGATTCGGTTTTCCTTCCTGTCACGCTGCCAATTCTTTTGCGTTGGCAATTCTTGTTACTCTTATTATAAGAAATCTTTGGCTTTCAATATTTTTCTTTTTCTGGGCTATAATAAATTCCTATTCCAGAATTTATCTTGCCGCCCACTACCCCGGAGATTTGATTGTTGGAGCACTCGTAGGTCTCTTTTACGGTGTTTTAATATCAATGGTAGTCACTTCTTTAACCAGGCAATCAAAAAGAGAAACAAAACACAACCAGGGAGCTATCCCAATTGTTATATATACCGGATTATTAACAATGGTGATTTTTGCTATCATAAGTCTATAATTATGCATGAAAAAATAGATGATATAAATATCCAGTTGGATAAATTGCCTCCCGAAGATGCGATTAATCAAATAAGAAGCCTTCTTAAGCAGCAGCAAAACAGAGAAAATGCCGATCTATGGTTTTTTCTTGGTAAGTTCCTATGGAAGCTTGGGAAAAACGGTGAAGCTATATCAGCTTTTACTACGTCGGTTGATATCGATCCTAATGGACCGGGTAAAATAGCACTTGAAATGGCTAATCAAATTACCGAATACTATAATCCTGACTTAATGAATCCTTGAGTAAGTATAAATAAACTAAAACTAAAATATAATGAAGAAAATAGCATTGCCTCTTTTGGGGTCCATCATTTTGACTGCGCCTTTTAACATTTTAGCGCAAAGTAAAAAATCAGCACCCGACGAAGTCATTCTGCATGCCTGGAGCTGGTCCTTTGACACTATCGCAGCAAATATGAAACTAATAGCCGAATCAGGGTATGATTATGTTCAAACTTCACCGGCTCAAGCCAGTTTTATAGGTGAAGGAGGGGGAAAAGCACTCTTCAGTCAACCAGGTGACTCAATAACGGGCAAATGGTACTATTACTATCAGCCTATTGACTGGACAATCGGAAACTATCTTCTTGGAACACGCGATGATTTTAAAGCATTAGGTGACAGTGCACTTAAATATAATGTTAAAATTATAGTTGATGTTCTTCCGAATCACACGGCAGTCGATCACACTGCCGTACTTCCCACATTGGATAATGCGGTTGGCGGACACGAAAATTTATTCCATGCTAACGGATTAACACCAATTATTGACTATAATGACCGTTTTGAATGCACAACCGGAGAAATGGGAGGATTACCTGATGTTAACACTGAAAATCCCGATTTCCAGTATTATTACATGCAATATGTTAACGATCTGATTAATCTTGGTGCAAGAGGATTCCGTTATGACACGGCTAAACACATTGGGTTGCCATCGGATCCACTTGATGCAAAAGCTACTCGTAATAATTTCTGGGATATAGCAACCGGTCGCGAAGGAGTCAAAGGACTTTCTCTAATGATGCCTGACTCTTTATTTATTTATGGTGAGGTACTTCAAGATCGTAATGTCAAGGAGGCTGAATATGCCGAGTATATAGGACAAACTGCCAGCTCCATGGGACACGAATTAAGAAAAGTTCTTGAAGACGGAAATTTCAATGCTGCCGACATTATCAGTTGGCATCATCCGGCTGACCCTTCTCTTCTCGTAAGCTGGGTTGAAAGCCATGATACCTATGCTAATGCTCATGAATCGGCTCACCTGACCGACGATCAAATTCGCATGGGATGGGTATATCTAACTGCACGGCAAGGTGCAACTCCCCTCTTCTTCTCTCGGCCAGCCGGTTCGACACGTGATAATTATTGGGGCAACAACCTAGTAGGACCACGTGGAAACGATGAATTTTTCCACCCAGAAGTGGTTGCCGTCAATAATTTCCGTCATGCTATGGCCGGTGAAAACGAAACAATAATAGCTAGTAATGATGGAGCAGTTGTCGAAATTGCCCGTGGAGATAAAGGTGTTGCACTTATCAACCTCTCTGACAAACCCCAAAAAATCAAGATTGAGACAACCTTGCCACAAGGGAATTATATAGATAAAGTTCACAACAGTAAGTTTAACGTCAAGAACGGTACAATCACAGGCTCACTATCACCCCTTACCTCATATCTTCTTTATTGAGGATTACAAACAAGAAAAACGGTGACCGACAATTATCTTTTTGCGGTCACCGTTTTTCTTTGTCTATTTGAAAGAACTATTTTTCCTTCGTGTTGTAGTCTACGCAATTGGAATAAACACGGTCAATAAATGTCAAACCATTCTTTTTCTGTTTTTCAGTGATTCCTTTGAAAGTCAATTCATTTAGCTCATCGGAAATCAAACAAATCTCATCTTTGATTTCCATTGCTTTAGATGTCAAATATATGCCGATTGTTTTGCGATCAATTAATTTCTTAGTCAAATAACCTTTCTGCTCCAGATAATTCGTGGTTCGATTAATAGCGGCAGGATCCTTGTCAAGAAGTTTTGCAAGTTTACTTTGACTAACTCCTTCAATTTTATAAAGATACTTTAAAACAATGAATTGAGAACATTGCAAATTAATCCTCCTTTTCTTAAGCATGGAGTTCAGGGTTTTAGTGACCGTGTTCAAGGTTCTCTCCATAAAAAAACCCATATTATAGATTTCTGAAAGATCCTCATTGTGGATCATTAAATTTTTTTTGCTCATTAGGTAACTCGGATTTTAAAAAATAGTGTTCGGGTGTAAAGTTTGACAAAAATAGCATGAATAAACGATATTCAAAATTTTTTTAGTTAAAAAAGTAGCCCTGTTTCACAACAAGGCTACTTTCTCGTAAGACTTTTGTCTCACTGTTCAAACTTTAACATCCGAAATTTATCTAAGTAAAAAAAATCTCATTTTTCCGTCACAAATATATAAATTTCTTTTTGATTAATCATAATTTTTTATCAACCTAATGATTGATTTTCATGATTTATCTTTAAAGTAATCGTTGGAATCCGATTAATAGGGCAACTTAACATGTGTTAATTAAAGTTAACCCAATAATTTTATTAATATGTCAATAAACCATTTATTTATTCAAGTTGTTTATATATTGTAACAAATTTGAAATAAAAAATTATAATTAACAATAAAATAATTACTATTATGAACACAGCTCCTCTACAAGGAATTAAGGTTGTTGACTTCACCAATGTTCAGTCAGGACCTTCATGTACTCAGATGTTGGCATGGTTCGGTGCCGAAGTTATCAAAATCGAACGTCCCGGAACCGGTGACCCAACTCGTACGGAACTTCAATTCAGTCCCGATGCTCCCAGTTACTATTATCTACAATTGAATTCCGATAAGAAGTCATTGACACTTGATGCTGCGACTCCCGACGGTAAAGAAATCCTGACAAAGCTTATAAAGGAAGCTGATATGTTCATTGAGAACCTCCACCCGGGAGCAATGGATAAACTTGGATTCGGATGGGAAGCCGTACACGCTCTTAACCCCCGTTGTATCTATGGTACTATCAAGGGTTTCCCACAAGGATCTCCATATGCTCATTTGAAAGCCTACGAACCAATCGCTCAAGTAACCGGAGGTGGTGCAACTACCACAGGATGGTATGATGGCGAATATAATATACCGACTCAAAGCGGTGCGGCTCTTGGTGACTCAAATACCGGTATGCACCTGCTGATAGGCCTACTTGCCGCACTTGCACAGCGAGAGAAAACAGGAGAAGGATGCTATGTTTATCAGTCAATGCATAATGCATGCCTCAACCTATGCCGCATAAAGACTCGTGACCAGCTGACGCTTGATAAACTTGGCTATCTGGTTCAATATCCACAGTATCCCAATGAGAAATTCCCCGACTACGTTCCTCGTTCCGGAAACATTGAAGGTGGTGGTGTACTTGGATGGACCTACAAATGTAAGAATTGGGCTACTGATCCGAACGACTATGTATATGTAATCGTTGAACGTGGTGAAAAACAGTTTGAGAACTTCTGTAAAGTCATTGGTTTCGAAGATTGGTTGACAAATCCCGATTTCAATACTGCTGACGCTCGAGACAAACACAAATCAGAAATATGGTCAAGAATTCAGTCGTTCACTATCGATAAGACAAAATATGAAGTTACCGAACTTCTGGGAACCAATGGAATTCCTTGCGGACCCGTCTTGAATATGAAGGAGATAATGAATGATCAATCACTCTACGAAAATAAGACCCTCGTGAAGATCAATCAAGGTGGAAATGTTGGAGAATTTGTAACAGTCGGATGTCCTTGCACGTTCTCTAATTTTAGTCCTAACTATGGTCCCGCTCCTGAACTTGGTGGAAACAATACTGAGATTCTCACAGCACTTGGATACACTGCTGAGCAACAGGAGGCATTTGCAAAGAATGGCACAACTGCACCGGTTGACGGACATATGTAATTAATAAATAATAAATTGGCTTACAGTAAAATCTGAAAACAATGGCTGATTCTATTAATAATTCGAAGGCGCCGCAGACTCCTGCGGCTCCTTCATTCCCTACCGATTGGACTGGGCAATATCTATTGGCTAAATCCCTTCAAGCTGCCGGAATCACACAAATGTTCGGACTCGTTGGGATCCCGGTAACTGAATTTTCCTATCTCGCACAGGGACTTGGAATCAAATTCACCGGATTTAGATTCGAGCAACAGGCAGGAATGGCCGCTGCAACTTATGGATATTTGACAAAGACTCCTGGCGTTCTTCTAACAGTATCCTCGATGGGGTTCTTGAATGGTTTGACCGCCACGATCAATGCAACAGTTAACTGTTACCCAATGATTCAAATTTCGGGAAGCAGCGAACGTGAACCGATTGATCTTGAGCAGGGAACCTACGAAGGCCTTGATCAGCTTAATGTTGCCAAAGGACTTGTTAAAGCCGCCTATCGCGTAAATCGTGCTCAGGATATTCCCACGGCTGTCGTTCGTGCCTATCGTGCAGCTGTCTCAGGGCGTCCAGGCGGAGTATATCTTGATGTTACCACACCTTGTATGGCCGAAATAGTTACTGCTGCAGATGCAGAAAAATGGCTGGCTGAAGCTTTTCCCATTGTTGATCCGGCTCAGCCTGTTTCTCCTTCTGAAGAAGCTATCGATCGTGCATTAACTCTTCTTGCCTCGGCAAAGAAACCTGCATTCCTGATTGGTAAGGGAGCCGCCTATGCACAGGTGGAAGATAAGTTGAAGACGCTTGTCGAAAAGACCGGCATACCGTATTATCCTATGTCTATGGCTAAGGGAGTATTGCCTGACGACGGTCCGCTAAGTGCTCTATCGTGCCGTAAACAGATCATGGAAGAGGCTGATGTTGTTATACTTGTCGGTGCTCGACTAAACTGGTTGCTGAGCCGTGGACATGGTCCTTGGAATCCACAAGGAAAGTTTATTCAGCTTGATATTGATCCCACCGAGATTGATTGCAACAGAAAGATTGCCGCTCCGGTTGTTGGTGATTTGAGTGCCTCCCTTGATATGATTCTTGCTAAACTTCCTAACTATAAACTTAGCATGGATCCTACCTGGGTTCCTGAACTCCAAACCATCACAAAGGAGAAAGATGCTAAATTTGCCCAAAGACTTAAGGACAACGCAGGTGTAATGCCAATGAATCATTGGAGTGCGCTTGCAGCAATTAAGCCTATCATCGAAAGCCGTCCCGATGTGATTATTGTCAACGAAGGCGCAAACACTTTGGATGACACTCGAGATACCTTAACTATGAGAGTCCCTCGCAAGAGAATTGATTGTGCCACATGGGCAATCATGGGTATGGGAATGGGATCATGTATTGGTGCTGCTCAAGCTACAGGTAATAAAGTTGTGGCAATTGAGGGTGACAGTGCATTTGGATTCTCAGGCATGGATTTTGAAACAATATGCCGATTCCAGCTTCCAGTGACTGTTGTTATCTTTAATAATGGTGGCATATATAATAATGTTGGAGTTAATATGGCAACTAAAGGTGAACCGTCATTTGGGGAACCGGCTCCTACAACGCTTGACCTGACGGCTCAGTATGACAAGCTTGCCGATGCTTTCGGAGGTGCAAAAGGATATTTCGTAACAAATCCGGAGGAACTGTCGACTGCTTTAACCGAAGCCATTGACTCAGAAAAGCCTGCGATTATAAATGTCCAGTTAGCTGGTGATGCCGGTAAAGAAAGCGGTCACATAGGATATTTGAATCCACCTACTCTTCAAACAGTTACCGTATAAAAAAATATTGACATTTTTATATTTTCATTGAACTAAATAATCCCCTTCGGTGTTATAATCTTGTAACAACTCGAAGGGGATTGTTATTTCAACTTGATGAGAGCAAAAATCAAATAAAAACAATAAAAAACTACTGAAAAATGAACATTGGACACATCATCCTGTATGCCATCGTCCCGATTCTAGTCATTATGCTTGTCGGGTATGTTTCCGGTAAAAGAGGGATCTTTGACGGACACGATGCCAAGAAGTTCAACAAGGTTGTGCTCAACTATGCGTTGCCTGCAGCTTTGTTCGTTTCAATCGTAACAGCTTCCCGCGAAATGCTGACCCACGACATCAAACTGTCACTCATTTCGCTATTCGTGATCATGGGCTGTTTCATGATTGTTTACTTTATTTATCGCTTCTGCTTTAAGCAGAACACTGGTGCCGATGCTGCTGTTGCGGCTTTGATCAATGGATCGCCCACAATCGGATTCCTTGGCTTTGCCGTTTTGGAACCAATTTTCGGAACGACACCTTATGTTGCCTTGGTTGTTGCTATAGTCGGTATTGTCGTCAATGCAATTGGCATACCAGTTGGTTTGTCCCTTTTGAATGCATCACTTGAAAAACAGAAACTTGCTGCCGCAACTGCACCTGCTTCGGCCACGGCAACTACAGTTGGTAGTACGACGTCGACAACCGCTACCGCTACAGCTGCCACAACCGCAGCTCCTGTGGTTTCGACGAAGAAACCGAGTGCTTGGGCACCTGTTATCCATGCTTTGGAACAGCCTGTTGCATGGGCTCCTATCCTTGCAGTGATTTGGGTAGTAATTGGTATACCTTGGCCAAAATACCTTAGCCCGTCTTTTGATCTTATTGCCAAAGCAAATGCGTCAATGGCTGTGTTCGCAGCCGGTATTACCCTTTCGGCCGTTAAGATTACAATCAATTGGCAAGCTATTCTTGGATCAATTCTGAAACTTATCATGATGCCTGCAGCGCTTCTGATTGTAGGAATAATTTTCAAAATGCACTATGAGAATTTAATGATGCTCGTTGCAGCCGGTGTCCTTCCTCCTGCTTTCTCGGGAATCATTATAGCAAGTGAATATGACACCTATGTTGCTACAGGAACTTCATCGTTGACGCTAAGTGTGATACTATTCATGGGAATGTGTCCTTTGTGGATGTATATTACTAAAATCTGCGCAGCTCATTTCTTGGGAGCCGCTTAATCAAAAACAATATAAGAAGGGCGGGTCAATTTTGACTCGCCTTTTTAATTGTTTCATATTACTAAAGATTTGTGTCTATGAAAAAAATTATGGATGGCTGTGAAGCAGCAACATGGGCAGCTTATGCATTAAGTGATGTGGCTACAATATATCCCATCTCTCCTATCGCAGAAATGGGACAGATTGCACAGCAGTGGGGACTTAACGGGTTGAAGAACTTGATGGGTCAAGCAGTCGTCGTCAAGGAAATGGAAAGTGAACTTGGGGCAGCCGGAGCAACCCATGGAGCACTTGCAGGAGGAGCTTTGGCAACCACATTCACAAATTCCCAGGGCTTACTGCTGATGATTCCCAATATGTATAAGATTGCCGGAGAAATGTTGCCCGGCGTTTTTCATGTTGGAACACGGTCAACCGCTTCCCATGCTCTTTCCATTTTTAGTGATCATCAGGATGTCATGGCCACTCGTGCGACCGGCTTCTCTCTTTTATCATCCAACACTGTTCAACAAGCGATGGATCTAGCGGTAATCGCTCACCTATCAGCAATAGATGGATCCTTGCCTGTGTTGCATTTTTTTGACGGTTGGAGAACATCTGCCGAGATGGACACAATTGAAGTAGTTTCTTTTTCTACAATAAAGTCTTTAGTCGATTTTAATAAAATAGAACAGTTCCGAAGAAAAGCAATGAATCCTGAACACCCCGACGTTCGAGGAACTGCTCAAAACCCAAATGTATTTTTCCAAAATCGGGAAGCTCCCAATAAATTTTATTTGAATTTTCCTGCTGTGGTACAAAACGCTATGAATCGTTTTGCGAGCGCCACCGGACGACAGTATCATCTTTTTGATTATTACGGCGATCCCGAGGCAACAGACGTGATTGTAGCTATGGGGACAAGTTGTGAGGTAATACAGGAAACAATGGATTATCTTGTAAACAGCGGAGATAAACGAAAACTTGGCCTGGTTTGTGTGCGTCTTTATAGACCATGGGATGAAAAGGCTTTTCTTGCATCACTTCCTTCGACAGTTAAAAGAATTGCTGTTTTAGACCGAACCAAGGAACCGGGTTCTTTTGGAGAACCGTTATATCTTGATGTCTCAACTACTTTACAGGCATTTGAAAAGAATATAAAAGTTTCAGGTGGAAGATATGGATTGGGAAGTAAGGAATTCAGTCCTGCAATGGTTAAAGCTATCTTTGATTCAATGAGCAACGACAAATTGCCAAGACAATTTACTGTCGGTATAAACGATGACGTAACTTTCCTATCACTTGACGTTTCTGAATTCATAATTCCTGAGAATAATATGCTGCAGACAATATTCTATGGAATTGGTCATGACGGTACGGTCGGATCGGTAAAACAGCTTGCTCAGGTTCTTTCCGATTCATGTGGGTTCAATGCCCAAGCCTATTTCCAATATTCAGCTAAAAAATCTGGGGGATACACTATATCGGAGCTTCGTCTTTCCAAGAATACGATTAAGGCTGAATATCGAATTGAAAATGCTGATATCGTGGTTTGCAACAAAACGCAATGGGTTCATAAGTTCGATATGGTAGATAATTTGAAAGAAAATGGAATTTTTCTTTTGAATGCTCCATGGACAAAAGACCAGGTTGGTGAAATGTTGCCTGCAAGAATCAAACGCATTTTAGTGGCAAAGAAAGCTCGTTTGTTCCTTCTTGATGCAGTTAAAATATCAGAATCAAATAATCTTGGGGTGCACATTAATATGATAATGGCTACTGCCTTCTTAAAATTGTTGGGTAGTCGAATCAATTTCGATTCAGCTTTCCAAGAATTGAAACAATTGATTTCGAAGACCTATCAACATGAAGGAGGGAAAGTGGTGACAGAAAATCTTAATGCTGTAGCGTCAGCATTAGATTCTTTGATAGAAATTGAGTACGATAATGATTCATGGATTAATTCTCATGATGTTATACCTCAATCATCACAAGATTTACCTTTATTTATCAAGAATATCGCAGAGGTATGTAATGAACTTAAAGGTGATGAGATTCCGGTTTCACTTCTCGAACCGGCCGGTATAACCCCGGTTGGAACTACTGCCTATGAAAAAAGACGAATCGCCATAAATGTACCTCAGTGGAACGTTGACAACTGCGTGGAATGTACTGAATGTTCATTCGTTTGCCCTCATGCAGCGATTCGACCATTTCTTCTGACTCCCGAGGAAAAGGCAAAAGCTCCTTCGGACTATATCACAAAAGAAGGTCATGGAGCTCCTGTTCTACATCAATATCAATATAGGATTCAAGTGTATACCGAAGATTGCACTGGTTGCGGTTCCTGCGCTGTGATATGTCCAGGACATGCACTTGACATGATGCCACTTGAAACTCAGATCCAAAAACAGATTCCTTTACTTGAATTCACGCAGAAACACGTGTCGTCGAAAGCCGGAGTAATCAATCGTTTTACCATTAACGGATCACAGTTCTATACCCCATTATTGGAATTCTCAGGTGCTTGCGCCGGATGTGGTGAAACACCCTACGTCAAACTAGTCACCCAACTTTTCGGGGAAAGAATGATAATCGCCAATGCGACCGGTTGCTCTTCTATATGGGGTGCCGATTTCCCAAGTACAGCCTATTGTAAAAATCCACAGGGTTATGGTCCTGCATGGGGAAACTCACTGTTTGAGGATAATGCCGAATATGGTTATGGTATTGCTGTGGCAATAGGTCAACGTCGTCAACATTTATTCGAAATAGCTAAAGAAATAATTGCCGATCAAACGTTTGAAGATGCGAACCTAAAGACTTTGTTAAACAATTGGATTAATGCTTTTGATGATCCGTCTCAAAGCGATATAACTGGAAAGGTGTTGGTAAATTCAATTGATAAAACTACGACTGACATTCGACTGCAAAAGATTGTTACTGCATCCGATATGTTAGCCAAGAAATCGGTTTGGGCAATTGGAGGTGACGGTTGGGCATATGATATCGGATTTGCCGGTCTGGATCATGTTCTGGCTTCCGATCAGGACATCAACATTCTTGTTCTTGACACCGAATGTTATTCCAATACCGGTGGCCAAACATCAAAGGCTACGCCCCATTCCGCTATGGCAAAATATTCACCTGACGGAAAACGAACATTCAAAAAGGATTTGGGAAGAATGATGATGACTTACCCCAATGTCTATGTTGCTCAGGTAGCACTTGGTGCAAATTATCAGCAGACTATAGATGCCCTCATGGAGGCCGAAGCCCACAAAGGGCCATCCATTGTAATTGCCTATTGCCCGTGTATAGAACATGGAATAAGGACTGGCATGAGTCACACTATCGTTGAGGAAAAACTTGCCGTACAGAGTGGTTATTGGCAACTTTACCGGTATAATCCCGATTTGAGAAGTCAAGGCAAGGAGCCTTTGACGGTCGATTCATCAGCCCCCGACGGCACATTACTCCAATACATTAACAACGAAGACCGGTATGCTGACCTAAAGCTGACCGATCCACAGGAAGCTACCCTTCTTCAGCTACAGCTTAAGCAACGATGTGATGAACTTTATCAATTAATTGTCAAGCTAGAATAATCATGTTTTATTGGTAATTTGATAAAAAATTGTATCTTTGCATCGAAAATTCCATTACAAAACCAATCTAATTAATTAAAAAATGGCAACAAAAATCAGATTGCAACGCCATGGTCGTAAAAACTATGCGTTCTATCCCATTGTTATCGCCGACAGCAGAGCGCCACGAGATGGCAGATTTATTGAGAGAATTGGTTCTTATAATCCAAACACCAATCCCGCAACAATAACGCTGAACTTCGAGAGGGCTTTGTATTGGGTAAATGTCGGCGCTCAGCCAACGGACACTGTTCGCAGTATCCTTTCTAACGAAGGTGTTTATCTGATGAAACATCTCCAGGGAGGAGTCAAGAAAGGTGCATTCGATGAAGCTGAAGCTCAAAAGCGTTTCAATGCCTGGAAAGCACAGAAACAAAACAAAATCGACCAGTTGAAAGCTTCGATGGCCGACAAGAAGGAAGAAGCTGCAAAGAAACGCTTCGAAGATGAAAAGGCTAAGAACAAAGCCCGCGCCGAGGCAATAGCCCAAAAGAAAGCTGAGCAACTTGCTGCTCAAGCTCAAGAAGAAGAACCTGCAGCTGAAACTCAGGAAACTCCGGCAGAATAATTTAATTGTGACAAGGTTCGGTTTTATTAAAACTAGCCTTGTCACTTTTATATTTTAAATTTTTCATGAAGGAAATCGCTTTAATACACGTTTCGGGCGATTAACACAATTTTTAATTTAAACAATGAACGATAATTTACAGGAGCTTATAGAAAAACTTGTCTATAAGACAACCGATGAAACAGGTTGGGCTCCACAAAACAAATTAGGACAATATCTCGCTAGACTGGGACGTTCTGTCAGAGAACTGGGATATGATAAAATGAGCAGCTTTTTCCAGGATCATCCCGAAAGATTTGAAGTTGAAAAGGATGTGCATGGTTTGCCTGTCGTTAGATTGATTGGTGATGCACCAAATGTTGACCTTCAGGATCTCGAAATTGAAATCCAGCAATATCAGCACTCACCACGCCAATACAACAACGGTTATACACGACAGAATCAATATAACGACTATCAGCCCAGAAACTACGGACGTGGTAATTACCAGAACAATTATCAGGGAGGATATCAGAATTCCTATCAGGATTACAACAGCTTTCAACCCTATGGTCGTCAAAACGGTTATCGTCAACGTCCTATGTCTAATCCCTATGGGAATGTAAATGATTACCGTCGACGCCCCGAACAATTGTCACTTTTCCGATGGGCATTCTTCCCCGACCGAGAAGAATGGCTTCAAATGCTCTCCGATCTTGCAAAGGAACAGGTATGGCAATATGAGGATCACGATCCAAATCATCCCAATCCGGCACTTTTCGATTATCTGCGCGATACTTTCCGTCGTCTACAGCTCGAAGGAAAAGTACTTGAAAGCCGTAGCGAAGGTCTGGCACTATTTAACACAGGTTTGGTTGACCGTGAAGAAGGACGACCAATATTTGCAGTCTTCGGACCGAATCCTAATCGAAATCGTCAACCTTGGCTTTTCCAAGAATTCTTCCTCTCAAGTGGACCGCTACTAGCCGCACAACGCGCTGAAGAAGCTGTCGCACAGGATACCCAGGATGATTTACTCGATGAAGACGATGATGACTACAACTTGCCTCCTCTTCCACCGGGAGAAAATCCAAGATATTACAACGATTAAGAAAAGCTCCGGATCTAATTCCGGAGTTTTTTTTATTTATTCTCCAATAGATTCAATAGCTCTCTATTTAAAATATGTGCTATATCAGTAAAATGAAGTGTTTCCCCATTTAAACATTCTTCCATTGTTGTCACTTGAAATGAAGAAAAACCGCATGGATTAATCTTGCTAAACCAAGACAAATCGGTTGAAACATTCAGTGCCAAACCATGCATTGTTACTCCATGACTGATCTTAACACCAATAGCACATATTTTCTTCGACTTCGCCATGTCATTGCCACACCAAACACCCGTTGCTCCGTCAATTCGATTTACTCTGATACCGATATGGTTACATGTTCTTATTACCGATTCTTCCAGTATAGTGACATAGTCTTTGACCCCTAATTTTCTCTTTCTTAAATCTATTAAAGGATAAACGACCAATTGTCCCGGTCCATGGAAAGTAATGTCACCTCCTCTTTCAATTCTTATTACTTCGATTCCTGATCTCTTCAAACTTTCCTCTGTCACATGCAGATTGTTGATGTTCCCATGAAAACCTATAGTATAGACAGGCTTATGCTCTAGTAGAAGGATTTTCTCATGAACTGTCCCCGATAAAATCTCTGAAACAGTCTTTTTTTGTAATTCCCAAATTTCTCTGAAATCCCGAGGTCTGTCAAAAAATATACTTTCTATTCGATTATCAATGAATGTGGCGTTCTGCATGATAACTGCTCCTGACTAACGGAGAACTTTCAACATGAATGAAACCCTTCTCCATTGCAATTATTTTGTATTCCTCAAATTTTTCAGGACGTATATATTCTTTTACAGGATAATGGAATGCTGTGGGTTGCATATATTGACCAATTGTCATTACCTCACATCCAACATCCAGTAAATCATCCATCGTCTCAAGAACTTCTTTTTCTGTCTCCCCCAAACCAAGCATAATACCCGATTTTGCTCTGATACCTCGTGAAGAAATATGTTCCAGTACCTTCAGCGAACAATTATAGGTGGCAACACTTCTAATATGTGGGGTCAAACTTCTCACTGTCTCCATATTATGTGATATAACATTTGGCCGTTCATCTATAATCAGGTCTATTAACTCAGTTTTACCACGGAAATCGGGAATGAGTGTTTCTACTGTTACCCCGTTACATTCCTCATGTAGCAACCTTAGTAATTCGACCCAGTGGGATGCTCCTCCATCGGACAAATCATCACGATCAACCGATGTAATCACAGCATGCTTAATCTTAAAATCTTGTATCGTTCTTATAATATCCTTTAATTCACGGGTGTCAGGTTTATAATGGGGGCGTCCGGTTGTTACAGCACAGAAACGACAATTTCTGGTACAAATATCGCCACCTATCATAAAAGTGGCTGTTCCGTTACACCAGCATTCTCCGCGATTAGGACACAATCCGCTTGAACAAATAGTGTTTAAGCTTCTGTCCCTTAAAACTGAAATTAAACTTCCCGATTTTATTGCATCGGGAAGTTTAACTTTTAACCATTCGGGCTTACCTATATGGGATTCTTTTAACCTTTTACGATCTTGTCGATTCATTTGTTTCAGTCTCCATATCGGCAATTTCCTTGTTACTTATTCTCTTAACAGTCCTTTCTTCCTTAAGTTCTATGGGTTTCTTGTCATTTCCAACCGCTTTATACTGAAGATAAGCCAATGATTCGTCGGCAAGAATCTTAAAATCTCCACCTATTTCCCGTTTCCATCTTCTATACATGGAACCAATGAATCCCTTCTTAATATAGGACTCAACAAAAGGATGAACAAACAAGGTGAATTTCTTCTGCCCAAGCTCATTCACGATATAATCCAACTTGTCTCTTAATGTATCGGTAAAAAGCAATGACGGTTGAATGGTTTCTTTTCCACCACAAGACGGGCATGGTTCGGTAGTGTCAATATCCAAAGCCGGCCTAACCCGTTGACGAGTGATCTGCATCAAACCGAACTTGCTCAATGGAAGAATATTATGACGAGCTCTGTCACTTGACATCAATTCTTTCATGTGATCAAATAAAGTTTGACGATGTTCGGCTTTCGCCATGTCGATAAAATCAACTACGATTATACCACCCATGTCTCTCAGTCTTAGCTGACGAGCTATCTCGTCAGCCGCCCTTAAGTTCACCTCAAGTGCATTGCTCTCCTGATCGTTGTTGCCTTTTGAACGGTTCCCTGAATTAACATCTATTACGTGTAACGCTTCTGTGTGTTCGATGATAATGTAGGCTCCATTTCTAAATGAAACTGTTTTTCCGAACGACGATTTAATCTGTCGCGTTATTCCGTATTTGTCAAAGATCGGTTCTTCTCCATTGTACAGCTTCACAATATTGCTTCGTTCAGGTGCTATCAAATTGACATAATTCTTAATCTGACGCGCTATCTCCTGATCGTTAACTATTATTTCCTCAAAATCGGGTGTGAAGATGTCTCTAAGTGCCGTTACCGTTCGGCTTTCCTCTTCGAATATAAGAGAAGGTGCTGTCGATTTTTGTGCCTTTGCCAATGATTCTTCCCAATAACTTAACAAGGTCTTCATTTCGTTCATCAGCTCGGCAACTTTTTTGCCTTCGGCCGAGGTTCTGATAATAACCCCAAAGTTCTTGGGCTTTATGCTTTCAATCAGTCTTTTAAGTCGGGTTTTCTCTTCTGACGATTTGATCTTTTGTGAAACCGAAATCTTCTCGCAAAATGGCATTAAAACAAGATAACGACCGGTAAATGAAAGTTCGGTCGTTAACCTTGGGCCTTTTGACGAAATGGGTTCTTTAGCTATCTGTACCAACAACTCTTGTCCGGGCTTTATAGCGTCAATGATTGACCCGTGTTTGTCGGTTTCAGGCAACAGTTGGATTTTCGACAAATTCGGGAGATGCTTTTTTTCTTTCAGCAGCTCGTCGACAAATGGCAAATAGGTTGAGAAGTGGGATCCCAAGTCCAAATAATGAAGAAAGGCATCCTTCCCGTAGCCCACATTGACGAAGGCGGCATTTAATCCGGGCATCAATTTCTTGACTTTTGCAAGATAAATGTCACCAACCGCGTAGGCTACCCCCCGCGACTCTTTCTGTAACGACATTAAACGGGAATCCTCTAACAGCGCTACTGAAACTTCATCGGGTTGTACATCTACGATTAGTTCGCTTTTCATTATTTCTATTAACTTGTTAGAAACAGATATAGGTCCTCAACGACCTTAATCTACCCCCTTTATAACTAAATGTGTCGGTCACTGGAACCAACACATTTCTTTCCGATTAAATCACTTACTTCTTCTTGTGACGATTCTTTCTCAGACGTTTTTTTCTCTTGTGAGTGGCCATCTTGTGGCCTTTTCTTTTCTTTCCGCTTGGCATTTTATATGATTTTATAATTATACATGGGTTGTCTCCTTCTCAGCGACAACCCATGATTAGGTTTGTTTCTTACTTGTCGAGCTCTTTAACCTCATTCATAAATACCTTAGCAGGCTTGAATGCGGGAATCTTGTGTTTCGGGATGATGATAGTTGTGTTTTTCGAGATGTTACGTGCTGTTTTTTCTGAACGGGTCTTGACAATAAAGCTACCAAAACCGCGAAGATAAACATGTTCTCCTGAAGCCAAACTGTCCTTCACAATCTCCATGAATTTCTCAACGGTAGCCAAAACACTGGCTTTGTCAACACCTGTGCTCTTAGCGATTTCGCTAACGATTTCTGCCTTTGTCATCTTTCTTAGATTTTAAGTAGGTATATTTTTACGTAATGAGTTTATCTTTCGATTGTTCTATTATGTTTTAACGGTGCAAATATGATATATTTTTTTCAAATAACATAATTTCCCAATAATTTTTTTTAACAAATATCTTTTACCATCGGCATTCTCATTAAAAACGATTCGGGACCCTCCTCCATTTATTTACGTTTGCAAATTGACCGAATTTTCCTATTAATCTATAAATCGTCTTAAATTCAATAAAATATAACAATGTTGATAAGTTTTAATGCAAATATTGGAGTTTATATTTGTAAATAGTTCCATGAATTTCTAATTTTGAGGAATATTTCAAGTCCCTCCCCTAACAGTCAAAACACTCATTATAAATGATTGAGAATTATCACACACCGGCACTGCTTAACGAAACCCTTTTGGCACTCGACATCAAACCAAACGGAATATATGTCGATGTAACCTTCGGAGGCGGCGGACATTCACGCGCGATACTCAATCGTTTGTCTAATGAAGGACATCTTTATGCTGTCGATCAAGATAAAGATGCTTTAAACAATATCATCGATGATCCTCGAATGACATTGATTCATGGAAATTTCCGATTCCTCAAGAATTACCTTAAATTCTACAATGTCGAAAAAGTTGATGGAATCCTTGCCGATTTAGGTGTCTCCTCTCATCATTTCGATACTCCCCAAAGAGGCTTCTCTTTCCGTGCCGAGGGACCTCTCGATATGAGGATGAATATAGATTCAAATTTGACGGCTGCTGAATTTCTTAAAAAAACTTCTTCTGAGGAGCTGGCCCGAGTATTTAGAGTGTATGGAGAACTACCATCAGCCTCTAAAATTGCTTCGGCAATTGTCAAACAAAGAGAATTGCTACCCATCGACACCACTACCCGACTTCTCGAGGTTGTGACTCCCTACATTAATCCTCGGCAAGAAAAAAAAGAACTTGCCCAATTATTCCAGGCATTAAGAATACATGTCAACAAAGAACTTAGTGTGCTTGAACAATTCCTAATTCAGTCAAAAGACCTATTAAAAAATCAAGGTAGAATTGCAATAATCTCCTATCATTCACTGGAAGATCGAATAATTAAAAACTTCTTTAGAACCGGAACTTTTGACGACGACAAACAACCCGACATTTTCGGACGCCCCAAATCACCGTTTCATCTACTTAACAGTAAGCCAATCATTCCTTCACGGCAGGAAGTGGAGGAAAATCCACGTTCCCGAAGCGCAAAACTGCGTGTAGCTGTTAAAATTTGAATCTCTATATGAAAAAAATCAAGGACAAGAAAAAGAAAGACTCCTTCTTCTCACGTTTCATTCAGGGAAGGTGGATATCTACCACATTCCTCTCACGAAATGCAATTCTGCTTCTGTCTTTCCTTTTCTTCATGATGATCTACATATCAAATAAATATGCATGTCAAACCAAAATGGAGAAAATTCTCGTGTTACAACAGGAACTTGAAAAGGTGAAGACCGAGAGCGTTAGAGAAAGAAGCATCTACATGAGCAACACACGTGAGTCAGCCATGAAAGCAATGATTGACACGATGTCATTGGGTTTGCAAATTCAAGAGAAGCCGCCTTATAACATCAAATATTCCAAGTAACCTGTCATGAACCAAAGTAATAGGACAAGTATTTTGCTCCGTTATGTCGCAATATCTCTGGCCATATTAATATTTGCCGGATTTATTGTCGTGAAGATGTTCCATACGACTGTCGTACATGCCGAAAAATGGAATCAGAAAGCCGCTGAAACACTTAAGGGCTCCGAAGTGATTGTTCCTCGCCGAGGAAATATACTGGCCGACGACAAGTCAATCCTCGCTACCGACCTTCGATATTATACAGTTAGAATCGATTACCGATGCGAGCGTTTCCGGGAGAAGACTTTCCGCGACACGCTTCCCTACCTTTGCGATAGTCTTGCTAAATATTATCCCTTCAGAACATCGGCCGAATGGCAAGCCTATCTATCTCGACCTCTCTCCAAACCGGTAAACGAGCGTCCACGTGCTTTAAAGGTGGTGTCTAATATCACCTCATCCGAATATGAACGGCTTAGAACGTTCCCGTTTTTCAGTATTCAGGGTCGTAATAAAAACGGGCTTTTCAAAGAAACTGTCCTTAGACGGTCTAATCCCTATGGACAAATGGCAAAAAGAAGCATAGGAGGTGTGGGTGAACAACAGAATGGAGAGAAACATGGAATCTCCGGACTTGAAATGGCTTTCGATTCATTGCTCTACGGCAAACCGGGAGTCGCAAAACAAATTGCCTTCACAAGAAAAATTAGCACTTGGGTAGAACAACCTGCCGTTTCGGGCTATGACATTCTTACTACGATAGATGTCAAAATGCAAGATATTGTAGAGAATGAGCTAAGTCGCGTTCTTGACACTGCCGATGCCGATTGGGGTGTAGCTATTCTCATGGAAGTTGCAACAGGCGATATAAAAGCAATCTCCAATCTGGAAAAGTCACCGGTTTCAGGTAATTATATAGAAGGAATGAATCGAGCCGTTTTAGGCTTTGAACCCGGTTCGGTTATGAAACCAATATCGATGTTGCTTGCACTTGAAGACGGTCTGGTCAACAACATCGAAGAGTCCATTTCAATAGGAAGTTCCTATACCTATGGAGGAGGGCGTCCCATCACCGACTCTCATTATAATGCCTCTTTGACTGTCAAAGGAGTAATAGAGCAGTCAAGCAACATAGGAATGACTAAAATCATCACGAACCCCGCAGGTCAATATCATAACAATACAGCACGATTCAGGGAACGTTTGGAAGAAATCGGATTTCTTGACCCGCTCAATATGGGTATAGCCGGTGAGAGAATACCTAATATTGAGGCTAAACCTTCACGTATTTCTCTTTCCAGAATGTGCTACGGCTATGCCACCGAAATCCCGCCAATATATACACTCGCGCTATATAATGCCATCGCTAACGGCGGTCGATTTGTCAGGCCCCGACTGGTGAAGGAATTGATCGGTGAAGATTTTGACTCTGTTATTCCGGTTTCTTATATCCGTGACAGGATTTGCAGTAAAAAAAATGCCGACAAACTCATTGAGATGTTGACAGCCGTTGTTTGGGGTGACCGTGGAACTGCGCGTCACTATGTGAAAGATAAAAATGTTAAGATCGCAGGAAAAACGGGGACATGCTATATGATTGATGAGCATGGTTACAACAAATCTAAAAAACGTTTGTCTTTCTGTGGTTTCTTTCCGGCTGAAAATCCTAAATACACATGTATTGTTCTGACATGTAATCCTCGACGTAATCTGATGAGTGCCGGTAGTAGCAGTGGTCAAGTAGTGAGGTCAATAGCCTCAAAAATGTTTAGTCGAGGAATGCTTGATAATATCAGCGACTATAAAGAAGGACTTGCCAAAGAATCAGTTCCGGTGCTTTACGCATCCAATAAGAACAAAAACCATAAGAAGATAAAGAAAGAACTAAACCTTTCGACGGTCAAGGAATTATCCCCTGAACAGGGATATGAAACGCCACGAGGAACTGTTCCCATGGTAGTTGGTCTTGGAATGAGGGAAGCGATTGTAGCTCTTGAAGAATCAGGTTATAATGTCAGTTTTTCTGGTACCGGTTTTGTAAGAGCTCAAACTCCAAAGGCAGGAAATCACCTTGCACCGGGAAGCTACGTCAACCTTTCATTAACTGAATTTTGATATGACTCTTTCTCAGATATTTTCAGGTATTAAGATTAAATCTACCAGCCGGAGTCTCAACGATAGTCCGATTGGCAAAATAACATTCGATTCACGACTGGCTCTGCCGGGTGACATCTTTGTTGCTCTTAAAGGATTCTCTTCTGACGGACATGATTTCATCCCTTCGCTACTTTCTAAGGGTCTCGCTGCAATAGTTGTCGAAAATTTACCAGAAAATATAAGCCTGACCGATGAAACTTTCATCGTTGTGGATGACACTCATGAAACACTTGGAAAACTAGCTTCAAATTTCTACAGGAATCCTTCCGCAAAATTAAAGCTTGTAGGAGTGACCGGGACTAACGGTAAAACTACGATTGCTACCCTTATTTACCAAATGGCTCGAATGGGGGGAAAAAAAGCAGGATTAATTTCTACTGTGGCTAATTACATCGACGACGAGGTCGTGCCGGCAACCCACACCACCCCCGATCCACTCGCTATCAATCAACTTTTGGCCGAAATGGTGAATAAAGGTTGTGAAATAGTTGCCATGGAAGTTAGCTCCCATGCTGCACATCAAAAAAGAATCGCAGGTCTCGAATTCGATGGTGCGGTGTTTACTAATCTAACACGTGACCATCTTGATTATCATGGAACCTTTGCCAATTATCGAGATGCAAAGAAGATTTTCTTCGATCAACTTCCAACGGGATCTTTCGCATTGATTAATGCCGATGACAAAAATGCGAATTTCCTTGTTCAAAACACTAGGTCTGAGGTTTTCACATATTCTCTTCATTCGCAGTCCGATTTCCATTGCCGAATACTCGAGAAAAATTTGGGTTTCACACTTGTATCTATCAACAACAACGAGATTTATCTCCAGTTTACCGGGGAATATAATTCCTATAATCTGACTGCCGTCTATGGAGTAGCTCTTTTGTTGGGATTTCAAAAAGAGTCGGTTCTGCTTAATCTCAGCAAGTTGACTCCCGTTGCCGGGCGTTTTCAAACATTCAGGTCATCTGATAATGTAACTGCAGTGATAGATTACGCCCACACCCCCGATGCTCTAGCGAATGTTCTTGAATCAATCCGCGAAGTCATGAATTCAGGACGTCTTATAACGGTTGTCGGAGCCGGAGGAAATCGCGACAAAGGGAAAAGACCTATGATGGGCAAAGTCGCAGTCGATCTCAGTGATATCATTATTTTGACATCCGACAACCCTCGCGATGAGGATCCAGCTGTGATTTTAGAAGAAATTGGTCTTGGCATTCCTTCCGATAACCTCAAGCCGGTTATCGTAATTCAAGACCGACGTGAAGCAATCAGAGCCGCTGTTGCAATGACGCGCCAGGGCGATGTAATACTCGTAGCAGGGAAAGGACATGAGAATTATCAGGAAATCAAAGGTGTAAAACACCACTTCGACGATAGGGAAGAAATACAAAAGGCAATGAAAATCTGTTGAAACTATGTTCTATTGGCTTTTTCAAATACTGGAAGGTTACGGAGTGCCAGGCGCACGATTGATGGATTACATCTCGGTAAGATTCGGCGCCACCTTGGTGCTTTCTCTTATTATCTCCACAATCATCGGACGTAAAATCATTGATCGATTGCAAATGATGCAAGTGGGCGAGATTGTTCGAAACCTCGGCCTCGAAGGTCAGATGAAGAAAACCGGAACGCCTACGATGGGAGGAATAATAATTATTATCTCCATTCTTGTGCCTTGTCTACTAATAGGGAACCTGTCTAATGTCTACATGATTCTTTTGTTGATCTCGACAATATGGCTCGGTGGAATTGGTTTTCTTGACGACTACATCAAGGTTTCCCGTAAGAATAAAGAAGGACTAAACGGACGATTTAAGATTGTTGGACAGATAGGCATTGGTCTTATTGTCGGATTGACAATGATGTTCAGCCCCGATATAGTCATCAGAGAAAATCAAGAAGTAACCCATTATAATGAAGAAAACGGCCAGGAACTCATCTATGAGATCGTTTATGACAATAATGAGGTAAAAACTCCGGCCACAACAATTCCTTTTGTCAAGAACAACAATTTCAACTACGCATGGTTAACCGAATGGACTGGGAAAAACGCCTATACTTGGGGCTGGATTCTTTTCATATTCGTCACCATTTTCATCGTGACAGCAACTTCCAATGGTGCCAATCTGACCGATGGACTTGACGGACTTGCAACCGGAACCTCGGCAATCATTGGGGTCGCACTCGCTGCCATGGCCTATCTGGGAGGAAACGTAATATATTCATCCTATTTGAATATAATGTATATTCCTTCAAGTTCTGAAATGGTGGTCTACATGGGTGCATTTATTGGATCGCTTATTGGGTTCCTATGGTATAATGCCTATCCTGCTCAAGTTTTTATGGGCGACACCGGATCATTAACATTAGGTGGCATCATTGCCGTTTTTGCTGTGCTGATTCATAAGGAATTGATGTTGCCAATTCTTTGCGCAATTTTCTACATTGAAGACCTTTCGGTAATGATTCAAGTTTTCTGGTTCAAATTAACCAAGCGTAAATATGGAACTGGTAAAAGAGTATTTAAAATGACTCCTTTACATCATCATTTTCAAAAACCGGCAGGTGTTGTCGAGGCACTTTGGCAGAATCCCAAAGGGGCAATCCCCGAATCCAAAATAGTTATTCGTTTCTGGATTATAGGTATTCTTCTTGCTGCTGTAACTTTTGTCACTTTAAAGATCAGATAAATGGAGAAAAAACTGATTGCGATTATTGGAGGTGGAGAAAGTGGTGTGGGAGCCGCCATTCTCGCTAAAGATAAGGGATTCGATGTCTTTCTGAGCGACAGCGGAAGCCTGTCCACAAAATATCGCGACATTCTTCTGAAAGAAAACATCCCTTTTGAAGAAGGAAAACATTCCCGTGAAATCATTCTGAAAGCCCATGAGGTAGTTAAAAGCCCGGGAGTTCCTCCTACATGTGACATCATGAAGGAAATTTTCGACGAGGAAATACCCGTCATTTCAGAAATTGAATTCGCGAGTCGTTACACTGACTCGAAAATGGTTTGTATAACCGGCAGCAATGGAAAAACCACTACTACCATGCTGACACATCATATATTTGTCAGAGCTGGAATCGATGCTTCTCTGGCAGGAAATATCGGGAAAAG
This sequence comes from Muribaculaceae bacterium, assembly GCA_022510505.1. Lineage (GTDB taxonomy): Bacteria > Bacteroidota > Bacteroidia > Bacteroidales > Muribaculaceae > JAFLTL01. The sequence goes on from JAFLTL010000001.1 coordinate 146,161, forward strand.
TCTGGCCTATCAGGTTGCTCGTGACCCGCATGAGGTGTATGTTATCGAACTAAGCTCCTTCCAGCTCGAAAACATGTATCGTTTCAAGGCAAATGTAGCAGTAATATTGAATATAACTCCCGACCATCTGGATAGATATGATTATAAATTCCAGAATTACATTGATGCAAAGTTCCGCATCATCAATAATATGTCGGCTGAAGATGCTTTCATATACTGGGAAGATGATCCGGTGATTCTTCAGCAACTGGACCGGTTTGAGATTGAGGCTCGCCAATTACCCTTCTCTCGTTATCACAAGGATAAGGAAACTGCAGCATGGTTAGACGATGACAATCTCGTCTTCAATCCGGCTGCCGGTCATTGGACTATGCCAAGAGCCGACCTGGCATTGAACGGCTTGCATAATGTTTACAACTCAATGGCAGCCGGACTGTCAGCATCTTTCATGGATATAAAGAAAGATACTATTCGTGAAGCACTGGCCGATTTCAAGAGTGTTGAACATCGCCTTGAATTCGTTGGCAACATCAATGGAGTGGACTACATCAACGACTCTAAAGCGACAAACGTTAATTCCTGCTGGTATGCACTTGAAAGTATGCCAAAATCGGGGAAATCGATTGTGCTTATTCTAGGGGGAAAAGACAAAGGCAATGATTATTCTGAAATCCAACAGCTGGTTGAGGAAAAAGTAAAGGCTATTGTAGCTATGGGAAAGGACAATTCAAAGATTATCTCCTTCTTTAGAAATGTACCCGTCTTCGACACTCATTCCATGGAGGAGGCTGTCAATAAATGTCACGAAATATCTTCATATCATGACACTGTGCTGCTTTCACCATGTTGCGCAAGTTTCGATTTATTCAATAGCTACGAGCATCGTGGCAAATTGTTTAAGGAAGAAGTTTTAAAATTGAAGAAATAAAAAATGGAAGCTGAAATTCAAGATTCCAAGGAACAACCTAAAGGACAACAAGATAAATATCTTTGGGCAATTTTCCTGACACTCCTTTGTGTGTCGGTGGTGGAGCTGTATAGTGCATCCTCAAGAGAAGTTGTCGGTGACAATGTATTTTCACCAATCATTCGACATGGCATGATGTTGGGTGTTGGTGTTCTCATCGTTTTCATTATGTCACGCATCCATTTTAGCAAATTCATATATGTCATCCCGATTTTCGCACTCGGAAGCCTTCTGATGATGGGCTACGTCTTATTTTTCGGTGAAATAATTAACGGTGCTCGTCGCAGTTTCAATCTTTTTGGAATCGCAATTCAACCATCAGAATTCCTCAAACTATCGGCCGTTTTAATAATAGCGGTCATCATGTCACGCACTCAACTGAGCAAGAAAGATAAGACGAGAAAAAACGGTGTTATAGCTACAGCAAGCGTTGTCTTCATCATGGGAGCACTTTTGTTTTCCCAAGGGCTCACCAACACAATACTCTTGATGGCAATCAGTCTGTCAATGATGGTTGTCGGAGGCATTCAGTTTAAAAAACTGGGTGCTGTAATTCTGGTATACTCTATTGTGGCTATTGGAGGATGGTACTATAAGGATAAAAGAGCTGAAATTCGCCAGGAACAAGCAACTGAACTTGCGATTCAAAGAGGAACCGCTCTCCCATCACAAGAAGATAATTTTCGTGGGAAAACATGGAAAGAACGTTTCAAAAGATTTTTCGATCCAACCCCGAAATATGAAATGACGATGGACAGCAAAAACCAGCAGGAGATGTTCTCCTATATGGCTCAGGCTAACGGTGGAATAGTTGGAGTTTGGCCAGGCAATTCACGTGAAACCTCACGTTTGCCTCTGGCATTCTCCGATTACATATTTGCTATTGTCATCGAAGACCTTGGCTTCGTTGGAGGATTTGCTCTGCTTTTACTCTATCTCTCACTGATAGCTCGAGCGGGAACAATAGCTGCCCGATGTTCAAACGCTCTGCCCGCTTTGCTTGTCATGGGATGCGCTGTCATGATTATCTTCCAGGCGCTGTTCCACATGGCTATAGTAACAGGTGTCTTCCCGGTTTCCGGACAACCACTGCCGTTAATTTCGAAAGGAGGAACTTCCATTTTGATTACGTCCATAGCGTTTGGTATTATGCTTAGCGTTAGCCGATTTGCCGTTCAGTCAGGAAAGAAACAGGAAATTAAGGAAGAAGGTAACTCACTTCCGGAAGAGATGAGAGCCATTAACCCAACTCAACTCAGTTAAATATGAAATACCTAATTAGTGGCGGAGGAACAGGGGGTCACATCTTCCCCGCACTATCTATAGCAAACGCAGTCAAGGCTGCCGACCCCGAAGCCGATATTCTATTCGTGGGAGCAATTGATCGAATGGAAATGGAAAAGGTTCCACAGGCAGGATATAAAATCATCGGACTTCCCGTTGCAGGATTCAACCGCAAAAATGTCCTTAAAAATTTCAAGGTTCTTCTAAAACTGTATAACAGCATTCGTCTTGCAAAAAAAATCCTCAAGGAATTCAATCCCGATATTGCGGTCGGTGTTGGAGGCTATGCAAGCGGACCAATTCTAAAGGCAGCTCAGAAAAAAGGAATCCCAACTATGTTGCAGGAGCAGAATTCCTATGCAGGGGTTACCAATAAGTTGCTGGCACAAAAAGCAAATGCGATTTTTGTTGCCTACGACGGAATGGAGAGGTTTTTCCCTGCTGAAAAAATAATTAAGACTGGTAATCCGATTAGAAAAAACATAAAGGATAGCGAAAAAATTGATAAAAGGAAGGCCAAGGAGGAACTTGGTTTCGACCCTGACAAACTTCTGATTGTTGCAGTTGGGGGGAGCTTAGGAGCAAGAACAATAAACGAAAGCATTCTTGCTTCGATTCCGGTATTCATGAAGAACGACATCAATCTTCTTTGGCAAACCGGTAAGCAATATGCAAAAACCTATCTGCCTGAAGCTGAAAAACAATCCAAAAGCGGGATTAAAGCCGTGCCGTTCATCGATCGGATGGACCTTGTTTATGCAGCTGCCGACCTGATAATATCTCGTGCCGGTGCTGCCACTATTTCCGAAATTCAATATCTCGGAGTTCCCTCTATCTTGATACCATCACCTAATGTGGCCGAAGACCACCAGAGAAAGAATGCCGAGGCTCTCGTTAAGGAAGGAGCTGCACAAATGCTCCTTGACAAAGATGCCGAGGAGAAACTCCCCGGGATGATACGCTTACTGATAAAGGATCCGGAAAAACTTATAAAATTAGGTGAGAATGCTAGAAAAATGGGACTTGGGAATGCCGACAATCTGATTGCAGCCAAAGTAATAGAAACAGCAAAACAAAACCGCAAGGAATCCAATGAAGGATAAGGTCTTTTTTGTAGGGGCAGGTGGAATCGGCATGGCGGCCCTTGAGCGTTATTGCTTATCAAGAAAAATGAAGGTCGGGGGTTATGATTTGACTCCGACAGAACTCACTCGACAATTGATTGAAGAGGGAGTTGAAATTAACTATGAAGGTTCGGTAGAATCAATTCCTGACGCGTTCAGAAACCCTGCCGATACTCTCGTTGTCTATACACCGGCCGTTAATTCGAATCTGCCGGCTCTGAAATGGTTTGAAGAGAATGGATTCGAAATAATCAAACGCTCGGTTTTTCTTGGAAGAGTCACTGAAAACTCCCGGGCACTCTGTTTTGCCGGAACACATGGAAAAACTACAACCTCAGCTATTTGTGCCCACATTTTGAACATGACCCCGGGAGTAGGATGCAATGCATTTCTCGGTGGCATATTGAAGAATTATAACAGTAATCTTATTTTATCGGAAACCTCTCCTTTTTCGGTAATCGAAGCCGACGAATTCGATCGGTCTTTCCACACACTCAAACCTTATGTAGCTATAATCACTTCCTGCGACCCCGATCATCTCGACATTTATAAAACCGAAGAAAACTATCGGGAAGCCTTTTCCCATTTCACAAGCCTCATTCGTGAAAATGGATTTTTACTACTTCATAAAGGTGTCAAACTCACTCCCCGAACAAAAAAATCGGTCGCGAGCTATACCTATAGTTCAAATGGAGAAGATGCCGATTTTATGGCTCAGAACATTCGTTTTGAAAACCGAACTTTCGTTTTTGATCTTAAACTGCCCGATGGAACTGTTGTCAAAGACCTTCAGCTTGAAAAACCTATCGAAATCAATATCGACAACAGTGTTGCTGCGGCCGGTGCCGTATGGCTGACCGGAAGCTTTGACCAAGACAGCGTAAGAAAAGCCTTGTCTACTTATCAGGGCACAGATCGACGTTTTGACTTGAGATGGGAAGAAAAGAAATCACCTAATCGGATAATCATCGACGATTACGCTCATCACCCAAAGGAAATCGAAACATCAATCAAAACTATTAGGAAAATGTTTCCCGAAAGGGAAATAACGGTCGCTTTCCAACCCCATCTTTATACACGCACCCGCGATTTTGCGTCCGATTTTGCAAAGGCACTCTCGTTAGCCCACAAGATAATAATGGTCGACCTCTACCCTGCCCGTGAAGAACCAATTCCTGGAATTTCATCTGAAACCATTTTCAATTTGATAGAAAACGAAAAAAAGATACTCATTGATAAAGAATATTTCATTGATACAGTAAAAAATAGTAACTTTGACTGTCTTGTAACCCTAGGTGCAGGGAATCTTCCAAATTATATCCCCGAACTTATCAAAAAACTGGAAGCAGAACAATAGGAACGCTCTTTGCATGACCCGATGACTGAAGAAAAGAAAGAAAAAATCAAGACTGTCATAAGAGGAATTCTCTCAGGTATACTCATTCTTTACCTTGGAGCTGCCATATTTATGACCCATCGTCTTCATGCCGGAGAAAACATCAGGAAAGTCAATATTTTCATTGAACCTAATTCCACAGGTCAGCCATTCGTCACGCAGAATGGCCTTAGAACAGAGATAAAATCACTCCCCGAAATCGAAACGCCCGTGTCCCAGGTCGACATTTCGGCCATAGAACAGGAAATTAACGAAATCGTGAACGTTGAAAAAGCCCAGATAGAACTCACATCCGGCGGGGATTTCAATGTCTATGTGACGCCTATGATTCCAGTGGCACGAGTGTTCAATTCCAACGGCTTTTCCTATTATATCAATAGAGAAGGGAAAAAACTGACTGCTGATGCCCGATATCACATCGACGTGCCGATTATTACCGGACGAATCGACGATAATGTGCTGTCAACTTTAGACATTCTACCAGTCATAAATTATGTCAGTCTCGACCCTCTATGGAACAGTCTGACCACCGCATTCAAAGTGAACGAGAACCATGACTTGCTCCTAATACCGTCAATTAAAGGGCATGTGGTCAATCTCGGGAATCCACTTGAAAATAATCTTGACGACAAGTTTGCCCGACTTCTGACAATATACCGGGAGGTTCTGCCAAGAAAAGGATGGCAATTCTATGATACCATCTCGGTTAAATTCAACGGACAAGTCGTCGCATCCCGTACTCAAAAGACCAAGCCTGTTCCAGATCTAATTCACGAACTTGTTGACAACGAAGAAGAAACTATTGACAACATGAGCACTTGGGCTCCTGACCATTAATATAAATCACAAATGCCAACCTATATTTCTGCAATTGAGATAGGAAGTTCACGCATAAAAGGTGCGATTGGAATTCTAAATGATGACGCTACTCTTAACATCGTCGCAATTGAAGAACAGCCTCTGGCCGTGGGCGCCGTTCGCTACGGATGTGTGCTGAATGTCGACGAGGTAAGTAACAAAATTAATGTGATAAGGAAATTCCTGGAGAATAATCCTTATGTATCGCCGCGCAAGATAAATTCTACTTTTGTTGGATTGGGAGGACGATCACTCGTTTCCACTCCCACCGAATCGGTCATCTCGATGGACAACGAAAGAGAAATAGGCCCCGGCGTCATCAAGGAACTGCGCAAAAGAGCTAAAGCAACCTTTAAAATGTCGAATAAGGAAGTGCTCGAAGCAGTCCCGATGAATTATACTGTTGACGATAAGTTGATGAATAATCCTGTTGGAATCTACGGCAGCGAAATCAAAGGTAAATTCAATCTCATCATCTGCGATGATCGAAACAAGAAGAATTTAAAAAGAGCTTTCGATAAGAGCGACTTAAAGATCAAAGGTTTCTTCTCACGAGTGCTGACAGTTGAAAAATTGGTGTTGACAGGCGATGATAAACTACTTGGATGTGTTATAGTAGATATGGGTGCCGAAACAACTACAGTGTCTGTCTATAAGGATGGAGCATTGAAATATCTGACAACCATCCCAATGGGTTCCCGCTTCATTACACGTGACCTGGCCCATATTCTGAACGTAACCGAAGAAAGAGCTGAAGAAATAAAACTTCATCATGTCAATCTTAATCAAACTGAGGCCGAAGTGGGTGAAAGATATGATCAGCTCGACGAACGTTTGATCAACAATATAGTTCAGGCAAGGGTCAGCGAGATAATTACCAATATTAAAAATCAAATCGACTTCTCGAAAATCAAACGTGAGGAACTAACAGCAGGTATTATCCTTATGGGTAACGGTGCAAAGCTCAACGGAATGAAGGAGGCACTTCATCGCGAAACAACAATGAACGTCCGAAAGGCATCCCTTGTCGAGTCCGTCAGATGCGCACCAAATCTTAGTCTGCCAATGTCTGATGCTATAGATGTGGTTTCAATCCTCATTTCGGCTGTCAGGAACGGTGAGAACCTCGAATGTACAACAGGAGTTATACAGGCAGAACAGCCCGACATTAATCTGACAAACGGAACAACTGGATCTACCGACAATCCTGAGCAAGGAAAAGAAAAAAAGAAAAAAAGTGGAGTAATGGACCGAATCGGGCGACTCTTTGAAAATCTTGTCAGAGAAGAAGACTTCGATGAAGAAGACGATGAACAATAATTTCCAACGAATCAACCTTCATTATATAAATTAAAATGACACAGGCTGAATTAGAAAGCGATCACGGTTTTATTCTTAATGAAACACCAAAAACCGAAGATCCAATCATCATAAAAGTAATCGGAGTTGGTGGAGGCGGCAGTAATGCCATTTCCCATATGTATTCTCAGGGTATTCCCCACATTTCCTACGCATTGTGTAACACTGATCGTCAGGCATTGAACTCCTCACCGGTTCCCACGAAAGTCCTTATTGGTCCATCGGTCACAAAAGGTCTGGGCGCAGGAAATGATCCTGTAGTTGCTCGCGAAGCAGCCGAAGAATCGGTCCCCGAGATTAAAAAACTTCTGGAAGATGAAACCCAAATGGTCTTCATCACTGCGGGAATGGGAGGAGGAACAGGCACCGGAGCAGCCCCCGTCGTGGCGAAAGTTGCTCATGAAATGGGACTTTTGACAATCGGCATCGTAACTATTCCGTTCCTTCTTGAAGGGGAAACGAAGATTCTTAAGGCTTTAAAGGGAGTGAAAGAAATGTCGAAACATGTCGATGCTCTTCTCGTCATAAATAACGAAATACTAATCGAAGATTTTGGGATGCTTGATTTCATTTCGGCAGTTGCCAAAGCTGATGATACTCTGTCAAATGCGGCAAAATCTATCGCCGAAATAATCTACTCTAAAGGATATATCAATCTCGATTTCCGGGATGTGGCAACCACTCTTCGCAATAGCGGACAGGCTATCATTTCCACCGGCTACGGCGAGGGTGAAAAGCGCGTGACTGCGGCTGTAAACGACGCTTTGAATTCTCCCCTGCTTCGACACAACGACATTAACTCCAGCAGTCGAATACTCTTCAACCTCTATTTCTCCAGTAAGTCGAAGACTCCACTGCTGATGAGCGAGATCGATGAATTCAAAGCTTTTACCCGTAAAATCAGTGGACTCGACATGATCTACGGAGTAGCTTTCGACGACACTTTAGGCGACAAGGTTAAGGTTTCAATTCTTGCCGCCGGAATTAAATCGGAAGTTCTTTCAGAAGATGACGACGACTTCGAGGAACTTAAGGGAAAACGATATGTCGACGAACAGGATGATGAAAGATCTCCAAGATCCAAACAACCTACCGATAGAGAATTAGACACTCTTCGCAATCTCTATGGCGGTGAAAAAGTCGACATTTTCAAGGAACACCGGGAAGCTCAGAATTTTATTATCTTGACTCGCGAACAAATGGAAAATGACCGAATTCTAGAGCTGCTCGAAACAACTCCCGCCTATAATCGAGGTCAAAACCGTGCTGAGGCAATCCGTGCAGGGCAAAAAAATGAAAATCCCGAAGATGGTTTGTTCCTCTTTGGAGAGTCTCCTTCAAACGATGGAAAATCAAAAGACAACGATAACTCGGTCATTTCATTCTAAGTAAGGTAAAAAAATTAATCGATATGGATAAAATCAAAATTGATATTTCTGGAGTTCTCCCGTTTGTCAGCAATAAACAAATTGACGCGCTAGAACCTAAGGCATTGGATGCAATCAAAAAACTTGACGAAGGAACCGGAGAAGGGAACGATTTCCTTGGTTGGGTAAATCTTCCCTCGGTCATTTCTTCTGAAGAACTGGAAGATATAAAGAAAACAGCCGAAAAACTTCGCGACAAATGTGATGTCGTGATTGCCGTCGGAATAGGCGGAAGCTACCTTGGAGCAAAGGCTGTGATCGATGCACTGTCAGGTACTTTTGCAAGCAATTCAAAAGTGATCTTTGCGGGACAGAATATCGGAGAAGACTATCTCCATGACTTGCTTGGATTCCTATCCGATAAAACCTATGGAATAATTGTCATCTCAAAGAGCGGAACAACTACTGAACCTGCAATAGCTTTCCGTCTCCTAAAGGAAAATCTTGAAAAGAAGCTGGGTAAGAAAGAAGCGTCAGAAAGAATCGTTGCAATTACCGATGCATCTAAAGGCGCACTAAGAAAACTATCTGAAACCGAAGGTTACAAGACATTTGTGATTCCTGATAATGTTGGTGGACGTTTCTCGGTTCTGACTCCTGTTGGACTTCTCCCCATAGCAGTAGCGGGGTTCGACATCCATGCACTTGTTGAAGGCGCCCGAACCATGGAATCTCAAACTCATCAACCTGGAGCAGAAAACATCGCTCAAATCTATGCGGTGACCCGTAACGCTCTCTATAACGACGGCAAGAAAATCGAGATTCTAGTAAACTATAATCCTAAGCTCCACTTCTTTGCCGAATGGTGGAAACAACTCTACGGTGAAAGCGAAGGAAAAGACAAAAAAGGTATTTTCCCGGCTTCTGTTGACTTCTCGACCGACCTTCATTCAATGGGTCAATGGATCCAGGATGGCGAGAGAACAATCTTCGAAACTGTTCTGTCAGTTGAAAGCCCCCAATCGACTGTCAAGATTCCATCGGATGACGATAATCTTGACGGACTGAATTATATCGCAGGAAAACGTGTCGATGAGGTAAACAAAATGGCTGAGCTCGGAACACGATTGGCTCACATCGACGGTGGTGTTCCCAATATCAGAATAACCATTCCTTCCATTGATGAAAAGAACCTTGGCAAACTGATCTATTTCTTTGAACGAGGTTGCGGAATTAGCGGATACATTCTCGGCGTTAATCCTTTCAACCAGCCGGGTGTTGAAGATTATAAGAGAAACATGTTCGCCCTTCTCGAAAAACCGGGATACGAGGAACAGACTCGTAATATTAAGAACCGTCTCAAAAATTGATTTATAGTCGACTGATAGTTCAATTCGCTTTGATCGGCGTGACATCATTATGTCACGCCGAAACTATAGTACCACCTCTATGGCTTCAAAAAGACGATAATGTCAAAACGGTTCAATGGCTACGGCATGGAGAACCGATTCAATGGGCCGTCACCGACATGAATTTTCTTAGTCCTTTGACCCTAAGTTTTGATATAATTGAAGATATATCGACAGGCGAAATCGACACGCCTTGGCTTCGAGCGAGGCTTCTTCATCGTAATTTCGATTGGACACCAGATGGACTTTTCGAGAATGAGTATCTCGATGGATTCAATATTGCCGATATTGGAAGAGGCGAACCCGCAGTTCCGGGCTTGACAACAGTGGATTACAATCATTACGAGGTCGACCTCAGTAAACTTGGTCTTAATCCTAAAATATCGGGAAATTTCATCCTGGAAATATTCGATGAAACAAATCCCGATAAAACTATTCTCTCTGTTCCTTTTATGATAGAGGAACAAAACTCCAATATCTTTGGAACTGTATCAGGAATTACCGACCGAGATTTCAAGGCAGGACACCAACAATTGAAGCTTGACATTGATGTCAAAGAAATAGACCCACGAGTGCATCGACAGGACATGAAGATAGTTGCAGGCCAAAATAATAGTCCGACAACTTGGCGAGTACTACCCTTTCCCGACCAAGTCATGAACGGACGTTTGTCATTCAACCATTCTTCGGAACTGATATTTGACGCTGGAAATGAATATCGTCGATTTGAAACAACCAACAATCAATATCCCGGAATGAATGTTGAAAAAGTCGCATGGATTGATCCGTTCTATCATCACCTACTGGAAATCGATCAGCCACGATTCGATAAAAACTATCTCTTCGACTACACTCAAAATGGTCGATTCAAAATAGCAACGTTCGAAAATAATGATCCTTCTCTTGCCGCTGATTATGTGGTGGTTCATTTCTTTCTTGACCTACCCCGTCAAACTAAACCGGTCTACATCGAAGGTGACTTTACCGGAAGAGAGCTATCACCCTCCAATATTATGCACTGGGATGCAACTAATCAGCTTTATACCAAATCTTTTCTCCTCAAACAAGGGTCCTACAACTACAAATATATAACCGAGGAAGATTATGCAGGGAGTAATCAATTGGAAGGAAATTTCTCCGACACTGACAATCTCTACAACGTTGCGGTCTACTATCTTGTTCCGGGAGAACGCACCCATCGTTTATCCTCAGCAGCCATCGTGAACACCAATCAACACTAATGGACGAAGTAATGTTTCAAATAAAAGACACCCTTGTTTCCCTTGACCTTGCAGAACGTTTCTTCTGTTGCGACTTGCCGGTTTGTAAAGGACAGTGTTGCATTGAAGGTGATGCTGGAGCTCCAATCAGTGACGTTGAAAAAAAAGAGATTGAAAAAGTTTGGGCTAAAGCTTCTCAATTCATGACCGCTCAGGGAATAGATGCCGTCAAACAACATGGGGTGGGCTACATCGACGAGGAAGGCGACCTCGTAACGACAATTGTGAACGGTCGAGACTGCGCATTCACCAGTCATGCAGCAGACGGGCTTTGTCTTTGCGCACTCGAGAAAGCCTGTAGAGAAGGAATCATTGACTTTGTTAAACCTTCATCGTGTTCACTCTATCCTGTCAGAATAACCAGCTATCCCACATTTAGGGCTGTCAACTATCATCGGTGGTCAATTTGTCGTTCAGCCGAAATCCTGGGAGAAAAACTTGGTATCCGACTCTATAGATTCCTTGAAGGACCGCTTACACGATATTTCGGCAAGGACTGGTTCGACGAACTCGCCCTCTGCTGTGAAGTCTACCTCGAAGAACAAAAACATAATTTATGACTCTTCGATGTTTTCTAATCATTCATAATTACTTTTGCATAAAATGCAAAATGACGCTCAATTAAAATCCAAGGTAACAAAGGGTTTATTCTGGGGTGGACTCAATAATGGAACCCAGCAACTCCTTAATTTGGTTATCGGTATATTTTTAGCCCGATTACTGACGCCGTTTGATTATGGTATGGTGGGCCTCTTGGCCATATTTTCTGCTATCGCATCAGCATTACAGGAAGGAGGTTTCATTTCGGCTTTAACTAATCGTAAGAATGCAAATCAACTCGACTTCAGCTCAGTCTTTTGGTTTAGCACAACACTCAGCATTTGCTTTTATATTATACTTTTCTTCTGTGCCCCTTTAATTGCCGAATTCTACGATGAACCGAAATTGGTTCCGTTGTCGCGATTCATATTCTTAAGTTTTGTGATTTCAAGTATTAACATTGCACCCCGAACATTTCTCTTCAAAAACCTAAGAGTCAGGGATACAGCTCTTATAACAATTATAAGTCTTGCTATTTCTGGTGTTATTGCCATAACCCTTTCTTTCTTAGGATTCGCATATTGGGGTTTGGCATGTCAAACAGTTACTTACACCCTATGTATTACTATTTTTTCTTTTATTTTTTCTCGCTGGAAACTTTCGTTCCAATTCTCTTTGCAACCAATCAAAGAAATGTTTGGTTACAGTTCGAAAATTGTAATAACTAATATTTTCAACATTTTGAATAACAATATATTTGCAGTCCTGCTTGGAAAATTCTATTCGGCCTCCGATGTTGGTGATTTTAACCAGGCAAATAAATGGAACTATATGGGATATTCATTGATTTCCGGTATGATCCACGGAGTTGCACAACCCACCTTTGCTCTGACCGATGAAGAAAAGGAGCGCCAGATTAATATTTTCCGTAAACTTTTGAGATTTACAGCCTTTATTTCATTTCCTGCAATGTTTGGACTCAGCTTCATTGCAAAAGATTTTATCGTTATTACAATTACCGACAAGTGGCTCTTTAGCGCATCAATTCTACAGATACTCTGCATAAGCGGGGCTTTCTATCCCATTAGCATTCTACTGTCAAATCTTGTCTTGTCCAAAGGACGTTCAACCTCCTACATGTGGACCACTATTGCCTTGAGTCTTCTTCAGATTGCTGCTGTATTTTTCTCCTATCCTTATGGACTTTTCACAATGCTCTGGGTCTATGTCTCGATTAATATACTTTGGATCTTCGTATGGTTTTTTGTCTCCCGAAAGAGCCTTCCCATTCGATTATTTTCATTTCTCAAAGACATACTGCCTTTCCTGATAATCACTTTGATTTCAATCATTCCAGTCTATTTTATCACTATACTTATTTCAAATATTTATTTGAATATATTAATCAAAGTCTTTTTGGTAGCCGGATTCTATTTCATTATTCTTCGTCTACTCGGAACACAGATTCTAAAAGAATCAATGCAATTTTTATCTCATAAAAAGTAATATCCGAAAAAAAGCATTTGGCCGGGTATACTCCGGAATACTTATACTGATGATAAAACTTCTATGATCTCTTAATTTTTTGCTTAATTGAAAACAATATCATTTCTAAATCCAAAATTGATGGAATGAATGACATTCTTAGTCTAAATCTTATATAGGAATTCAATATTCTAATAAATTTAAAATTATTCCAGTAAGGTTTTGAAATGCTAAACTTTTCATTTTTGAAATTATTAGAAAAATCCCCATCCAATAAATTTTCCCATTTAGTGATTATATTTTCGGGTCTAAATCTCAATGTTTCAATTTTAGCCATTTGACCTAATTGGTCGGCCAAGGTGTTGTCTTCCAATAATTTAACAATTCTTCTGTATATCTGTTTATTGGTAAAACCAAGTAGACCGGTCTTTCCTTGGATAATTATTTCCGGATGTGAATTCCAATTTCTAGTTACAACAGGTAATCCAACCGTATTCATTTCTACTATTCCTAAACCAAAAGTCTCAGTTTTTGCACTTGGATTTACAACGCCTACATTTGATTGTGCGAAGACTTCATATTTTTCTTTGCCTAAATTTCCTAAGAAATGTATATTCTTTTTTATTGTACCATCTTGGTCTAATATAAATGGCCTTATTTTTTTCTCAGTTGTTCTATCTGCTATTTTTAACTCTCCTAAATCAACTTCTCTATTATATAAGTTCCCTTTTCCAATAATATTTAATTGGGCTTCAGGATATTTCTTTTCTACTAACTTCCATATCTTGAGCAATTTTATTATTCCTTTTTGAGGAATTAAACACCCCATATAAGTTACAATTTTTGATTTCTTATCAGTTTTTCTTAGATAAATATTCGTATCATTTATATTTAATACCATATTATGTATATAGGTGGACTTCTTAATTATATCGTTATCAATATAATAATCCATGGCTTGCTTACTTACAAAAACGTTTGCATATATGTTATTAATTTTTGCAATTCTTCTTAATATTGAATGTTTTAAGAAATTATGGGACCATAAAATAATTTTTAGATTTCTTAAGGTCTCAAAGAAATCATATGTTGAATTATCAAATGGAGTTTTTAAAATAAGAACGGAATTTATATTATCAAAATTTCTAAAATCTTCGATAGAATTAATTCTTATAAAATTGTATTCGACAGGAAAACTGAATTTTTGGTTACTCGCAATATAAATATTATATTTTTCAGACATAATCAGAAAATGTGCTAATAACATAAAACAATAGGTAGTCCCTCCAACTCCAGGATTACCGTCTAAAATTTCCTTAAAAGATATCTCATTATTTGCCGTTGGAATATATATTATTACTGTTTTCATGCACAGAAAAATTTATTAATACGGTTTCTCAGAGATCTTAAAATATTCTTAAAATTACCATATCTTAGATTTATAAATAATTCTTCAAAAGATCGACAAATTTTTATCCAAGGATGATCCCATGCATTTATTTTATAAACATTTTTCAGGTGTTCTGTATTAGCAATCACATATTTAGGATATTTTAGAGGAAAACTGATTTCATATCTTGGCATCGTAAATATTCTACGAAGTCTTTTTGGCAACAGTTTAACGCTTCCTGAAAAGTGAGTTGAATTATCTGTTACACCAATGTTATTCACCATATTGAATTTTGGCATTATTGATAAGCCCGAATTTAGCAGCATGGATGACAAAAGTAAGGTCTCAAAATGAGCCTTTCCCGAATCAATATGTTGTTGACATAGCTTAAAAAAATTCTTTCTATATCCTCTATTTCTGATTATACTCCATAATAACTCTTTCGAATTTTTCTCCTTAAGAACATTATAGTTAACATCCCATGTATCAATAACTCTTTTCCAGGTTGCCCAGCCCCATATAGACATAAACTCCGTAAAGAAATAATCATTATCTACATTCTTTGTAATTTCTTCATGGTTAAAGCCGGATATCATCCATATTCTCTCATCATTTTCATATTTATCCAGCATCTCCTTACAAAAACCAAAAAATGATAATGAAGGGACACAGTCGTCTTCAAGTATAATACATTTATCGGTTAACGAAAAAGCCCATTTATCAGCCAAATATCCCGAAGGGTCACATCCCTGGTTCTTCTCTTGAAAGAATTTATGGACCTCACAATCCCAATCAATTTCAGCCGCAATTTTTCTGCAATCCTCTATCCCAGGGAGATCGTTATCGTTTCGCGGACCATCCTGGTATAAAAAGAGACGTGAAGGCCTAGCTTTCTTTACTTGTTCAAAAACCTGTGAAAAAGGTTCGGGTCTGTTAAAGAATATCAATAGAACTGATACATCAACAAGAGCTTCTTTCATCTGCTATTAATTGTGGTTGATAGAAAATTCCATGGATGATTTGCCTCTCCTTAGGAGGTATTACCATGTAATTGTCATATTGTTCTTTAAGATATAAATCGGGATAAGCGGGTGCCGAAAACTTGTAACCTTCAAAAACGATTTCAGATAATGGGAAAACGGCTTCTTTTGTATGGATATAACCGGGACCATTCAAAGGTGGAACATTGTCAAGATATCTATTTTTTTTACAAAGACGATTAAGAAATTTCCATATTCCCATATTGACAAGCCATTGAATTCCAAAATAAAAGAACTCAACGAAGGATTTAGAAGAATAATAATGTTTTGCATGTAAGATTGCATAACTCTTTGAAATACATTTGTTCAATTTACTTAGAAGCTTCTTTGATGCATTAGGATAAAATGCTTTTGGGAAAATATCTATATATACACCTTTCTGATAGGGTTCATCAAAATCATATAAAGGTTCTATATATAGTGAGTTTAAATCTCTGATTTTTGGAATTGCGCATTGTTTACCATCGGTTTCGTTATTTTGAAAAAAAAGATGACCTGGAAGTTCTTTGACGATTGCTTTAAATTTATTGTAATTATCCACCGTCATTCCAACATCAATGTCATCATCCCAAGGAATAAAACCTCCATGCCTTACAGCACCTAATAAAGTTCCCCCATCAATCCAATATTCTATTCCGTGTTTTTTACATAATTTATCCAATTCTTTTAGAATATCCAATTGTTTCAATTGACATTCACGTAGTTTCTCTTTTTTATATTGTTCAAGAAAGGGATTTTTCATTTGAAATTTTGATGATGAAACTAAATTAAATGATTTAATACACAAAAATAATTAAAAATTGAGTTTGTCTGATAATATAAACAGGTTCCTAAAAAATTAGGTAATTACAATAGACGTTATCGTTATTTGCGAGCCGGGGTTCGACGCATGTATTTCGACAGATAGTCACCCAGGATGAGTCCCGAAATGACTAACGCACATCCTATGTAACCCATCAAATTCACTGTCTCATCCAATACAATCCAGGCCACTATCATCGTGACCACAGGAGAAAAATAAAGGTAGTTCGATGTTTGAATCGCACCGAGCCTCTTGACTGAGACCGACCACAAGAAGAAACAAATCAGCGAGGCAACCAGTCCAAGGAACAAAATATTGAAGATCACTTCAGTCTCCATAAATACTGAGCAATCTGGGATTCTCGATTCTATGGAGAGGAACGGCAATGCCGTTATGACGCCATAGAAAAGAGTTTTCCGAGTTATGAAGGTAGTCGAGTAGTTCGCACTGACCCTTCGCAGAATGATACTGTAGACCGCCCAGCTGATGGCTGCCGACAAAGAAAGGAAGTCACCAATCATGCCCGACGAGCGTTCATGGCCTTCCGAAACTCCTGAATTAAATATAACACAGCCCACTCCTATAAACGCAATGGCTGAACCAATCCAAGTACCCGATGACGGACGTTCACTCTTATATAAAAGCCCTATTAAAAGCGCGGTCAAAAGCGGCGCCATCGATGTTATGAGCGAAACATTTGCAGCCTGAGTATATAGCAATGCAGTATTTTCAGCTAGAAAATAAATAGAACCCGATGTAATTCCACACAATAGCAACAATAACTCGTCAGTCCACGTCTGTGCCATTATTCGTTGATGGTCTATCAACAAAAGAACCAGATAGGCAATGGCAAATCGGATAATATAAATAACAACCGGACCGATTCCGTGTTGCAACAATATTTCTGTAGAGATAAAAGACGTCCCCCATACCGATACTGTGAATATGGCTCCAATGTGAAACAGTAACAAACTGCCTCCGTGATGTTTCGATTGTATTTTATTTCGGGTGGTATCGTTTATCATATCTTATCGGAAGGACAAATTTAACATAAAATTTGACATTTACCCAAACCACCACACACGAAAGCTCAATAAAAAAGGGAAACTCTTTTCGAATTCCCCTCTCTCAATGAATATATAGTTAATTAAGAATTGTAGGCTTCCCTATTTCCTTCGGAGTCTGCGAGATAATCTTTCATCTTCGTCACTCCTGACAACCTGATAGTTCAAAGAAGTCATATTATCATCTTTCATGAAGGGATCTTCTTCATGGTCGTACAAATCTTCGCCAAGATTCCAACCTTTCGGATTCATTAACGAATCTATTATTAGACGCAAACCGCCAAGGATCAGAAATCCCAACATACCACATGCCAATATCTTTACGATAAATATTAAACCCTGACTTGACAATAGAACCGAAGAGGAAGATGCGAGTATCATGACTTTAATTTTTTATTAATTTTGTTTTATATTTGTAAAACAATTGTAACAAAATTTAGTTCAAGAAATCAATTCTTTTTTATCATTTCATTATTACATGAAAAAAGTTAATTTTGCATGAGAAACAATTAACAAAACCTTCGGCTATGAGTTCCAAAAGCCTTGTTTCAATTTCTGAACTTTCGAAAAACGAGATACTTCGATTGCTTGGACAAACTCGATTTTTTGAAGAAAATCCTAATCAGAAGATCCTTGACGGTAAAATCGTTGCCACACTCTTTTTCGAACCATCTACCCGAACCCGATTGAGTTTCGAAACAGCGGTAAATCGTCTCGGCGGACGAATAATCGGATTCTCCGACGCATCTACTACTTCTTCCTCCAAAGGGGAAACCCTTCGTGACACCATCAAGATGGTCAGCAACTATGCCGACCTAATCATCATGCGACATTATCTCGAAGGAGCAGCAAGATATGCAAGCGAAGTTACCGATATACCGGTTATAAATGCCGGCGACGGAGCGAATCAGCATCCCTCACAAACTATGCTCGATCTCTATTCAATCTATAAGACACAAAAGAAGCTCGATAATCTGACAATCACTCTTGTAGGCGATCTTAAATACGGGCGAACTGTTCATTCCCTCATAATGGCAATGGGACACTTCTCCCCTCATTTCAATTTTGTGGCTTGCAACGAATTGAAAATGCCGCAGGAATACAAGGATTATTGCCGTGAGCATGGCATTTCATTTACTGAACACACCGATTTCTCGAAGGAGGTTATCTACTCGTCTGATATCATCTATATGACTCGAGTACAGCGTGAACGATTTACCGACATTATGGAATATGAAAAGGTGAAGGATCTCTATAATCTTTCAAACTCTATGCTTGAAGGTGCCAAGAAAAACCTGAAGATTCTGCATCCGCTTCCACGTGTCAACGAGATCAACATAGATGTTGATGATAACCCAAAGGCCTACTACTTCCAACAGGCGAAAAACGGACTCTTTACCCGGCAGGCACTCATTTGCCGTTCACTTGGCATCGACGTACCTGAATTGAATTTCGAAGCTAACCGATACTTCCCATGAAAAAAGAACTCGCTGTAGCCGCTCTGCAAAACGGCACCGTGATTGACCATATCCCACCGCAGGTCCTCTTTCAATGTGTCAAGATTCTCGGAATTGAAAAACTTCATTCACAGCTGACTATCGGCAACAATCTGACCAGTGGAAAACATGGATATAAAGGCATCATAAAAGTAGCCGACGTCTTTTTCCCTGAAGCACTTCTTAACCGAATTGCATTCATCGCTCCGGATGCAGTCATCAATATCATACGCGATTTTGAGGTGATCGAGAAGAGAAAAGTTGAACTCCCCTCCCGTATTATCGGAATCGTCAAATGTGAGAACCCTAAATGCATCACCAACAACGAACCAATGAAAACTCGGTTCGATGTAATTGACCCTGTCAAGGGTGTTGTAAAATGTTGCTATTGCGATCACACTACCGATAGATCTAAAGCTACAATCCTATGAAGCAACAGTGGCGTCCCGGAACCATGATATATCCATTGCCGGCTGTCATTGTCAGCTGTGGTGACGAATCGAAGTCCAATTTGATAACAGTCGCATGGACCGGCACTATCTGTTCTGATCCCGCAATGTGCTTCATTTCGGTTCGCCCATCTCGCTATAGCCATCAGATTATCCTCGACAAGATGGAATTCACTGTCAACCTGACAACCGAAGCTATTGCAAAAGCAACGGACTGGATTGGTGTTAGGTCGGGACGCGACTTCGACAAGTGGAAAGAAACAGGACTTACTCCGGTAAAAGGTGTCAAGGTTTCCTGTCCTTCTATCAAGGAGTCTCCCGTATCTGTTGAGTGTCGTGTGAGGGAAGTGTTCTCTCTCGGAACCCACGATATGTTCATCGGAGAAGTCCTCGATGTCCTTGCCGATGAAAAATATATCAACGAGAAAACAGGAAAATTTGAGCTTGAGAAAGCCAACCTTATCGCCTATAGTCATGGTGGATATTATCGGCTAGGTGAGTATATCGGCAAATTCGGCTTCAGTGTTGAAAAGAAACCAAAACATTAATCGATATAGAATGAAAAGAGACGAGGAGATATTCAATCTCATAGAAAAAGAACACAACCGTCAAAAGAACGGTATCGAACTGATCGCTTCCGAAAATTTCGTTTCCGACGAAGTGCTCCAGGCTATGGGGTCATGCCTCACTAATAAATATGCCGAAGGATACCCGGGACATCGTTACTATGGAGGCTGCCAGGTTGTAGACCAAGTTGAGCAACTCGCAATTGACCGAGTCAGGAAACTTTTCGGAGCCGAATATGCAAACGTGCAGCCCCACTCAGGAGCACAAGCCAATATGGCGGTTTTCATGACAGTCCTTAAACCGGGCGACAAATTCCTGGGATTGAATCTGAGCCATGGCGGACACCTTAGCCACGGAAGTCCGGTCAATTTCTCAGGGTTGGTCTATAATGCGTTGGAATATAATGTAAAGGAAGAGGATGGACGCGTCGACTACGACCAAATGGAAGAAGTCGCCCTACGCGAACGACCTAAGTTGATTGTCGGTGGCGCCAGCGCCTATACACGCGAATGGGACTATGCACGAATGAGACGAATTGCCGATGAAATCGGTGCAATTCTGATGATCGATATGGCTCACCCCGCGGGACTGATTGCGGCAGGTCTACTCGCCAATCCACTCGAACATGCCCACATCGTTACGTCTACTACCCACAAAACTTTGCGAGGACCTCGAGGAGGTATTATCTTAATGAGAAAAGACTTCGAAAATCCTTGGGGAAAGACTACACCAAAGGGTGTGGTTAAAATGATGTCCCAACTTATCGATTCGGCCGTGTTCCCGGGTGTGCAGGGTGGTCCTCTCGAACATGTGATTGCAGGTAAGGCCGTTGCTTTCAATGAAGCGCTCCAACCCGAATATGTCACTTATCAGAAACAGGTGAAGTTGAATGCCGCCACTATGGCAAACGAATTGGCACAACGTGGTTACAAGATCGTTTCGGGGGGAACCGACAATCACTGCATTCTGATTGACCTGCGCACTAAATTCCCCGAATTGAGCGGTAAAATTGCCGAAAACGCTCTCGTTAGTGCCGATATTACAGCTAATAAGAATATGGTGCCGTTCGACTCTCGTTCGCCTTTCCAAACCTCGGGAATTCGTCTCGGAACCCCAGCCATAACTACCCGTGGGATTAAGGAGAACGAAATCCCTGTAATAGTCGAGATGATTGATGATGTTTTGAAAGATCCTGAAAACCTCACAACAATTAACATTGTTAAAGGTAAGGTTAACAAAATGATGGCCGACCGTCCTATTTTCGCATGGTAAAAATATTCTTTTATCGCCTCTATCAGCTATTCATCATGGCTCCGGTATTGCTGGTCGCTACAATCGTGACTGCATTACTGACAGCCATTGGATCAATCCTATTTGGAGGACGATGGTGGGGATATTGGCCACCTCACGTCTGGGCTCGACTTTTCTGCATCATGACGCTTGTACGTGTCAGGGTGCGAGGCAGAGAGAATATCGACCCTAAAACTTCCTATGTGTTCATTTCCAACCATCAGGGAGCCTATGATATTTTCACAATCTATGGCTATTTGAACCACAATTTCAAATGGATGATGAAGAAAAGTCTTGAAAAAATTCCATTGGTAGGATACAGTTGTCGATGCGCCGGACACATTATGGTTGACCGCGTGAATCCCGTTGGGATCAAGCAAACAATGGACACTGCCAAGAAAAGGCTTAAAAACGGGATGTCACTGGTAGTGTTTCCCGAAGGCTCACGCTCTAAGGATGGACGAATGGCACAGTTCAAACGTGGTGCTTTCCTGTTAGCTTCGGAATTCACTCTTCCAATAGTGCCGCTGACGCTGGACGGCTCTTATGATGTCATGCCGAAACATAAGAAAATTCCTATGTTCGGAACCATCACATTGACTATACATAAACCAATACCACCAGGGGCCGAGATGAATGAGTTGATGAAACATACTCATGAAATAATTAATTCTAGTCTAACCCGTTACAATAATTAAATTAAAGCAAAATGAAAGTTCTTAAATCAGTTGCCTTTGCATTAGCACTTTGTCTATTCGTGGCTGTTCCGGCCAAAGCCCAGTTCCACTTTGGTATCCAGGGTGGTATCGTTGCAAACGACCTCAAATTCAACGAACATGTGTTCGATGCTTCAAACCGCATTGGTTTCACTGGTGGTATTACCACTCAATTCGACCTACCGGTCATAGCTTTCCAAGCTTCGTTGATGTATGTCCACCGCACAAGTGAGGTGAAGACATCCGACGCAAGTTCGGCTCAAATAAACAATGCGGTCTACGATAAGGATTATCTGACACTTCCCATCCACCTGAAAGCGAATATCGGACTGCCCGGACTGAGTGGTTTGCTCCGATTGTTCGTCTTCACCGGACCTTCTTTCTCTTTTCTCCTTTCCAACAAAGAATATCAGTTGAGCGACGGTTCTACCATCAAGTCCAATAAGGGTGACATAGACTGGGATTTCGGTGTGGGAGCCGACATTGTGAAACATCTGCAGCTCACCGTAGGCTATGGTATCGGTGTCACAAAAGCCGCTCATTTCTTTAAAGTGGGAGAATCCTATCAGCGTGACGTTCGACAGAACAGCTGGACTATTACTCTCGGCTATTTGTTCTGATGATAGATTATCTCGAATACGTTTTCCGATTCTCTCCTGCCTCTGATTCAACCAGGCATGGAGAGAATCTCTCTTTTGAAGAGGTGTCAGATATTTTCTCGGCTCTTCTCGCCAATGAAGGATTCGAATCCTTTGTAAAGGAGGATGAATCGCTGAAAGCATATATTCGACATGACGAAAATGTCGAATCATCAGTCAATGAACTGATTCGGAATTTTCCCTTCGCTGACTCATGGAATGTTATTTTATCGGGCAGTTCCAGAATCGAGGGAAAAGACTGGAATGAAGAGTGGGAGAAAAATTACTTTAAGCCAATCGTTATCCAAGGGAATAAACTTGTAATCCACAGTTCATTCCATCATGACTACCCTGCTTGTGAAATCGATATAGTCATCGATCCCAAAATGGCTTTCGGAACCGGCAATCATTCCACCACACGATTGATGTCTGAAATTCTCCTATCTGACCAACCCATGGGCAAAAGGGTTTTGGATGTGGGGACCGGAAGCGGAATTCTTGCCATTCTCGCTTCTAAACTTGGTGCCGAAGCTGTCGAAGCTGTCGAAATCGACGAGAATGCCTGGGAAAATGCGCTGGAGAATGTCGCCCTGAATCATTGTGATAACATCCTCGTTATTCTCGGCGACATCAATGCTTTCGAGTCCGATAAGAAATTCGACAGGATCTTAGCCAACATTAACCGGAATGTTATTCTCGATAATCTCCCCCATTACGTTTCACTTTTAGC
Organism: Muribaculaceae bacterium; assembly: GCA_022510505.1. Classification (GTDB taxonomy): domain Bacteria; phylum Bacteroidota; class Bacteroidia; order Bacteroidales; family Muribaculaceae; genus JAFLTL01. The sequence goes on from JAFLTL010000001.1 coordinate 169,412, forward strand.
TAAAAATGGAACGATAAGCCTGAGCGGATTCTATGAACATGACGCCCATGTTATTTTAGAAAAAGCCGTCTCACTCCGTTTGAAAGAAATAAACCGTGCTACCGATAACAATTGGTTGCGTCTCGACCTGAAGCATCATGATTAGGAAACTGATTCTGCCACAGCTGACTGTCCTATTGACCGCTTTGATTGCTTGCTCTAATGGATCACGAATCGATAAAGCCGAGAAAAAAGGGGAAAATGACGCCCTGCATTTTATCGAAATGGCCAACTCGAAAAAAACTAAGGAAATAATGCTCCACGATTTCCTTCTGAATGTCCGCAACAACGAAAACATGATGATTCGGGCAGGATATACTAAGGAAGCTCAGATTTATGTCAATGCTTTCGAAAAAACAATTGCTGACAACGATTCAGCAGTTTACAAGAGAGTTTTCTTCAATGATTGAACATCGTCAATAGTCGCTGAAATATTTCGGTCGAATGACTATACCAACTCGCAACTCTGAAGCGAACTTGTTGTAGTCCAATAAATTTTCACAATATCCGTTATAATATTGCACGAATAGATATTCATTCGAATTCCTTCCAAGCCTCAGCCCCAATTCAACCACAGTGTTGAAATCAAGTTTCCAATTACCTCTCTTAGTTAACATTACACTCCCAAAAAGCTTTTTGTCGTTGGAAATCAATTGCATCCCTCCTTGGAAATAACCGGTGTATTTCATTAGGTCCTTATTGTTTTCCCCGTCTACTATCGGTATAATGAATTTACCGAAAACCATTATATTGGGATCAAGCACAATGTTCGCGGCAAATGCTATTCTGTTCCATGAACGTGACCAAATGCTGTCTTTCCCGTTGCTCTCATGCTCGATTATGAAACTTGCTTTGCCAATGAACTTGTCACCTACAAACAATGGTTTCGACAAACCGATTCCGGGATTGAAGTTCAGGTCATAGAAGGGCATAGATTCTTGCAACACATTCCATGTCGCTTTCTGAGTGTAGAAAAGATACAAATAGGTTCCCCATGGCAATTTGCTCTTGGTCAGCTTCTGGGATATCGAAATCTGAAATTTGACATTGGTGTTCATCTTGGTCGATTTCTCACCAAGTGCCGTTCCGAAAATGAAATAATTGTCCTTATATAAACCGAAATATGGACCTTTGTCAAACTCAGCCCTTACACTATCAGAATTGAAAGCATAATCTTTCTCATCATTGGGAACGACAATCTGACTTTTTGTCGACGTGGTTGACAAAAAAATAAGAAATAACAGAGTTCCTAATAGGCGTTTCAACGACATTTTAAACGTTTTTTGACTTCGCAAAGTTAATATATAACTGACATTCTAACCTATCACAGTGTGATAAAAATTGATTATCTTTGTGACTTCATGAATGACTTGACTGATATAGCAGTTTTGGGATCGACCGGGTCTATTGGAACTCAGGCCCTCGACGTCATCAAGGATAACCCCGACAAATTTAGGGCAGCAGTCTTGATTGCAGGGAGTAATGTAAGTCTGCTCGCTTCTCAGGCCTTGGAGTTCAATCCAAAGTCAGCCATAATCGCCGATGAAACTCTCCTACACGAACTGAAGGTAAAACTCGATGGTTCGGGAATCGAATGTAAGGCCGGAATTTCTGCTATATGCGAAGCGGTATCTGCACCCGAAATCGATATGGTGCTTTCATCAACCGTAGGCTACAGTGGTCTGATCCCAACCATAGCGGCTATTAAGGCCGGAAAGGAAATCGCCCTTGCCAATAAAGAAACATTGGTTGTAGCCGGAGAACTTGTAACTCGGCTCGCTAAGGAAAACAACGTTAAAATCTATCCTGTTGACTCCGAACATTCGGCTATTTATCAATGTCTGGTGGGAGAAGATCCTGCTTCCGTCAAGAGGCTCATTATTACAGCTTCTGGTGGCCCGTTCCGTGTAACCCCCAAGCAAGAGATGGCTAATGTTACTTTGCAACAGGCACTTAATCATCCCAACTGGTCGATGGGCAATAAAATCACTATCGACTCGGCTACCATGATGAACAAGGCCTTCGAAATAATCGAGGCCCATTGGTTGTTTGATGTTGCTCCTTCAAAAATAACGGCTGTAATCCATCCTCAGTCAATAATTCATTCAATGGTAGAATTTTGCGACGGTGCTGTCAAAGCACAACTTGGACAGCCTGATATGCACTTGCCAATCCGCTACGCGCTTGCAAAGGGAAAAAGGATTCCTGCTCCGCAAGCCGAAACTCGACTGAATTTCGAAACTGTCGGTAATCTCACCTTCGAAATCCCCGACCGGGAGAAATTCCCTTGCCTAAGTCTTGCATCTCGCGCCCTTGAGGAAAAAGGAAATACAGCATGCGTCATCAACGCCGCTAATGAAATAGCCGTTGATGCATTTCTTCATGAAAGAATTAGATTTGTTGACATCTACGATATAATTGAAAACACTCTCGCTTCGGTAGACTATATTGAAAATCCTGATATAGACGACTATGTTACCTCGAATTCCGAGGCTCGAAGAAAAGCAATTGAGAAAATAAAAAACTGAACGACAATTGGAAACTTTTGGAATAAAAGCATTACAACTTGTAGCGGCTCTAGCGCTGCTTGTCATTATTCATGAGTTCGGACATTATATACTTGCCCGAGCTTTCGGAATCAAAGTAGAGAAATTCTATCTTTTCTTCGACCCTTGGTTTGCTCTTTTCCGGTGGAATCCCAAGAAGAAGGAGAACCCTAAGAAGAATGCAGATGGTACGCCTCGTGCTTCATGGCGTGACACCCAATATGGTATTGGATGGCTCCCTCTCGGTGGATATGTCAAGATCGCCGGAATGATTGATGAGTCTATGGACAAGGAGTCAATGGCTAAGGAACCGCAACCATGGGAATTCCGAACAAAACCAGCCTATCAGCGCTTGCTTGTTATGCTCGGAGGAGTAATCATGAACTTCGTCCTTGCAATAGTCATTTATGCGGCCATTGCTTTCACATGGGGTGAAAAACACATAGAATACACTGATGCAAGCGAAGGGTTCGACTTCGTTCCGGCTGCACAGGAAGTTGGTTTCCGAAATGGCGACATACCTCTTGAGGCCGACGGTAGTAAGGTTTCTTCACGGGAACCATTGATGAAAATCGCTTCGGCTAAGGAAGTCAAAGTCCTTCGGAACCAAGTTGATACAGTTGCAATTAAGCTTCCCGACGATTTTCTCTTCCGAATTAACGATGCAGGAGGATTCATGGCTATGCGTTTCCCCGTGGTCATCAAACAGATTATGCCCGGGGAACCGGCAGCGAAAGCAGGATTTGAAACCGGTGACCGCTTTTTGGCTGTCGATTCAACTCTGACTCCTTCTTATACAGAATTTGCCGAAGCTCTGACCAAAAAAGCAGGACAACCCACTGTTTTTCTTGTTGACCGCAATGACTCGGTATTCGAAATTGAAGCAGTCCCTACTTCCGATGGTAAACTGGGATTCGGCTTGGCTCTCCCGGAGGATATTTATCCAGTGAAGACCATAGATTATTCTTTACTTAATTCAATTCCCAAGGGTGTTTCCAACGGAGTTACTACATTCGGCAATTATGTCGGCTCACTTAAATATGTTTTCACCAAACGTGGAGCCGAGAGTCTCGGAGGTTTCGCCTCGATCGGCTCAATGTTCCCGGCTCGCTGGGACTGGAGAACATTTTGGGAAACCGTTGCATTCCTGTCGATTATACTGGGATTTCTGAATGTCATACCAATTCCGGCTCTCGATGGAGGACATGTCATGTTCCTCCTTTGGGAGGTTGTTACCCGACGAAAGCCATCGGAAAAGGTGCTGGAATACGCTCAGATTGCCGGAATGACTTTCCTCTTCGCCCTTCTCCTTTATGCAAATGGCAACGATATTTACCGATTCTTTATAAAATAACATCCAATTGAAGGAAATTCGACTGAAAAAAGGAAAGGAAAGTTCATTGGAACGTTTTCATCCATGGATTTTCTCGGGTGCCCTGGAATCGACATCTCCCGCACTTTCTGAAGGGGATATCGTCAAGGTGCTGGCTCATGACGGTAAGGTACTGGGATATGGAGACTGGCAAATAGGAAGCATAGCAGTTAGAATGTTGGCTTTTGGTGAATGTTATCCCGATTTTCAACATTTCATGAATCTCATCAACGATGCTTGGATGATGAGAAAGGCGCTAAAGTTGAAGAATCATCTTAACGATACTTTCAGACTGATTCACGGCGAGGGGGATTTTCTTCCGGGACTGATAGTGGATATATATGGTCCTACTGCTGTCGTGCAGGCCCATTCGGCCGGCATGCATCTTAGACGAATGGACATTGCCCGTGCACTGGTCGCAGTTCAAGGTCTCGGTGTGGAGAATGTCTTCTATAAGTCCGAAACAACTCTGCCATTTAAGGCCAACCTTAATCCACGTGATGGCTATATCATCGGAGAGTATTCCGGGTCGGTGGCGATAGAAAACGGGTTGAAATTCAACATCGATTGGCTTAAAGGTCAAAAGACAGGATTTTTTATCGATCAACGCGATAATCGCTTGCGCCTTTCCAATTATTCCTCCGGACGAACTGTCCTCAATATGTTCTGCTACACAGGTGGATTCTCGGTCTATGCTCTCAAAGGCGGCGCGAAAGAAGTGGTTTCGGTCGACAGCTCGGCAAAGGCTATTTCGTTGACCGAGGAAAATGTCAGACTGAATTTTGATCAAACCATTGCGACCCGACATCAAAGTGTGACAGAAGATGCTTTCAAATATCTGGAGACTCTTCCTCAAGGCAAATTCGATTGCATCGTCCTCGACCCTCCTGCGTTTGCTAAACATCGGGATGCTGTGCCCAATGCCCTTCGTGGTTACCAGAAGCTGAATGCAGCAGCTATGAGAAAAATAGCACCACACAGCTTCCTATTCACTTTCTCATGCTCCCAAGCTGTCAGCAAGGAACAGTTTCGACTCGCTGTATTTTCGGCAGCAGCGAGTGTAGGACGCCGTGTTAGGATTCTTCATCAGCTCACACAACCTGCCGATCATCCAGTAAACATATATCATCCCGAGGGTGAATATCTCAAGGGTCTGGTTCTTTATATAGAATGATATGAAGGTTTTAAAATTTGGAGGCACATCGGTCGGAACGGTCGAAAGCCTGCGCAACGTTAAGAAAATCATAGAGAACAATAAACCCGAACCCCTTATTGTTGTGGTTTCGGCTTTAGGTGGAATTACCGACAGTCTTATCCGCATGGCGAGAACAGCCGCCAATGGGGATAATGCCTATGTTGCCGATTTTCAAAAGATTGTCGATAGACATAATGAAATAATCGACATGTTGGTTGCACCTGAAGAATGTCCCGATGTTAAGAACCAGATAGGAGAATTGCTTGACAAACTTTTCGACATCTTGCGAGGATTGTCTCTTATAAAGGACCTTTCCCAAAGAGTTCTCGACCTTGTTGAAAGCTATGGGGAAAGACTCTCATCTCTTCTTATAACCAATTTAATCCCAGGTTCTAAACTGTTTGACTCCCGAACGTTCATCAAGACTGAGACCTCTTGGGGCGATAAACATACATTCGACCTTGAAGCATCTAAAGCTCTTATCCATGAAACTTTTGACCGTTATGTCAATAAGAAAGGATTCATTGGCATCGTTCCGGGTTTCATTGCGTCCGATGCTGCCAACGGATATGTCACGAACCTTGGACGCGGTGGTAGCGATTACACTGCTGCAATACTGGCTGCTAATCTCGGAGCATCAGTTCTCGAGATATGGACCGATGTCGACGGATTCATGACGGCCGACCCGAAATCAATTAATACTTCCTACCCCATCGAAAGACTATCCTTTGTTGAGGCTATGGAACTCTGCAATTTCGGCGCTAAAGTAATCTATCCGCCTACGATCTACCCGGTGTTCCTAGCAAATATTCCGGTTTATATCAAGAACACCTTTAATCCAGAATCTAAGGGTACTCTTATAGGTGATATTCATGACAATGAAAATAAGCATGATGAACGTCTGATCAAGGGCATTTCTTCTATTAACGACACTGCGCTCATTTCAATTTCCGGACTCGGAATGGTTGGAATCGTTGGTATAAACGCACGAATTTTCTCAGCACTCGCAAATAAGGGAATAAGCGTGTTCATGGTTTCACAGGCCTCAAGTGAGAACAACACCTCTCTGGCTGTCAAGGAGGTCGATGCCGCAAGAGCCGTCGATGTTCTTTCCGAAGAATTCCGTAACGAGCTCCTGTCCGGACAGATTTCTGAGGTAAAAGCAAGAAAAGGATTGTCAACTGTAGCGATTGTCGGAGCCAACATGAAAGGTGTACCGGGAGTAGCCGGTCGCCTTTTCAACACTTTGGGACGAAATGGCATCAATGTAGTGGCATGTGCACAGGGTTCTAACGAAACCAACATTTCGTTTGTAGTCAAGACTGCCGATCTGCCTAAAACGCTTAATGTGATACATGATTCCTTCTTCCTCTCTTCCACCCAGATTCTCAATCTGTTTATCGTAGGCATCGGAAAGGTCGGAAGCCGACTTCTCCATCAAATAAAATCACAGCAAGAAAAGCTCCTTAAGGAGAAAGCACTGGAAATCAAGGTGGTGGGCATCTCCAACTCAAAGAAGGCCATATTTGACCGCAATGGGATTGATCTTGACGATTATAAAAAACTTCTTGAGACTCAGGGAATTGAAAGCTCACCAGAAGTGATCGAGAAAGAGGTAATCGGAATGAATATCTTCAATCCGGTTTTTGTCGATTGCACCTCTAACGCCGATATCGCCTCTCTCTATAAAAGTCTACTCTCTCATAATGTCAATGTGGTCGCAGCAAACAAGTTTGCTGCTTCAGGACCTTATGACACTTACAGGCAACTGAAAGACATCGCACGACGTAAAGATGTTAAGTTCCTTTTCGAAACAAATGTCGGAGCCGGTCTGCCAATTATCTCCACCATGAACAGTCTGATAAATTCTGGTGACAACATTCTCAAGATCGAGGCTGTAGTTTCAGGCACTCTGAATTTTATCTTCAATGAAATTGGGAACGATGTCAAACTGAGCGAGGCTATTGTCCTCTCGCGTGAGAAAGGATTCAGCGAGCCGGATCCACGCATCGACCTTTCGGGTGACGATGTGGTGAAGAAAATTGTTATATTGGCCCGTGAAGCAGGCTACGAAATCGAACAGAAGGATGTCGTTAGAGAACCTCTTCTGCCCCACGAATGTTTTGAAGGATCCATGGAGGATTTCCTGGAGAAAGTCAGGAAGATTGACAATGAATTTGAGGACAAGAGAAAAGAATTCGAAGAAGAGGGCCGACGGGTTAGGTTCATCGCAAGTTACCAGAATGGAATAGCATCAGTCGGATTATGCGAGATTGATCCATCCCATCCGTTCTATAACATTGAGAGTAACAACAATGTAATTGCACTGACCACCGACCGCTATCACGAATACCCTATCGTAATCAAAGGCTATGGAGCAGGAGCTGAAGTGACCGCTGCCGGCGTCTTCGCCGACATCATCAGCATCGCCAACATCCGTTAATAACACTACAACTTAACAACTAACAGCCTAACAATTTACTTTCTAGCCAAGATAGTTGCCGAACGGTGTGGGATCGAAATCTTTCCACCACGTTTCCTTCCCATACCTTTGGGATTAATCCTACCATCCTCTGCGATGACAATCCAGTCACCCTGCTCGATCTTAGTTTCAACAACATCGTCACTTCCATTGAGCAATACCTTGATTTCATCCCATTCATCACCATTGGCATTGTTCTTCAATGAATAAGAGATGAAACCGTCGTCTCCTTCATCAAACACTATATTAGCGGCTATATCATCGGACGATGTCATGCGGAAAGCCGGATGAGACTTTCTTAATTCGATTAGACCCTTATAATATTCCAGTAAATCGGAATTCTGTTCCTTCAAACTCCAATCGATTGCATTGATGGAATCGGGTGATTTGTAGGAATTGTGAACTCCTTTCTTATCACGGAAGATTTCCTCACCTGCAAACATGAACGGAGTACCCTGCGATGTGAACACAATCGTCTGAGCTAATTTCGCTGCCCGCTGACGTTCTTTTTCGTCACTCCCCGCCATTGAGATGTTCAATTTGTCGGTAAGGGTAAGGTCGTCATGACACGAAACGTAGTTTATCACCTGAAGCGGACTCGACGCATAGGCAAATTTCGAGTTGTTTCCTTTTTCATAATCAACCTGTGGATGTGACGTAGCTCCTACTATACCTATTTTTACTGTCTCTTCATTGCCTATTTTGCCGGTGGCGAAACCTCGATCCTTGGCATCGGAGTAATGACCTTTGACTGCATCACGAATGTCATCACTGAAAACGGCCACACCTTGAAGTTTCGATACATTCTCCTTCAAAGCACGTTTTTCAGCCTCAAGCGGCGATGACCCTGCCGTCCATCCCTCACCATATATGATAATTGACGGATTGATCTGTTTCAACTCTTTCGCCACACGGTTCATTGTTTCTATATCATGGATTCCCATCAAGTCGAAACGAAACCCGTCAATATGATACTCTTCGGCCCAATATTTCACCGAGTTCACAATGAAGTCACTCATCATTTTACGCTCTGAAGCAGTCTCATTGCCGCATCCCGAGGCATCGCTGTAACTACCGTCCTCGTTGTGACGATAGAAATAACCCGGAACTGTCAGTGAGAAGTTGCTGTTATCATTCTCTGCCGTGTGGTTATAAACAACATCCATTATCACACCAATACCGTTGTCATGCAACGATTTGACCATTTCTTTCATCTCTCTCACTCTGGCTGCCGGATCCATTGGATTTGTAGAATAGGAGCCCTCTGGAGCATTATAGTTCTGAGGATCGTATCCCCAATTATATTGAATATTAGCCGAATCCAATTCGTCTACACTATTATAGTCATAGCTCGGGAGTATGTGGACATGGGTCACACCAAGTTCTTTCAAATGGTCGATACCGGTCGACAATCCATCGGGACTTTTTGTTCCCTGTTCAGTCAAAGCCAGAAACTTTCCCTTGTTCTCGATACCCGATGATTCATGCATCGAAAAGTCACGATGATGCATCTCATAGATAATCGCATCGTTGATGTTTTTCGTCTCGGGACCTTTATCATCAGCCCAACCTTCGGGATTTGTCGTCGAAAAATCAATTATTGCAGCCCTTTTACCATTCGGACCCACTGCCTTGGCCCATATACCTGGCGTTTCGTCAAGCCAACGTTCGTCTTCATAGACGTTGAAGGTGTAGAACTTCCCGTAAAGCTCTCCAGGAATACCAACTGACCACACCCCTTTCTCCGTTGGAACAAGATACCTGATTTGCTCAGGTTTCTCGCTGTCCCATGATTCATAGATGTTTAACCTCACCTGTTCAGCCTCAGGAGCCCATAGTTTGAAAATACTTGAGTCGTTCCTAACCGTAACACCTAGGTCATTACCTTCGTAGACGGGATAATGGTCAAATTTCGAGTCTCCTTCCGATGAAGAAACGCATGATTGAGACAAGATTCCAAAGAATGACAGGATACCCACAGCCAATTGATTTCTAATTTTCATGATTTATTTCTATATTATTTTAATTCGCTAATCTCCATAATTCCCACAATATTTGCATGTCATTGTAAATGTCATAATTTTATTTATCGCGATTGCATTCATGTACAGCTTTTATAATCATGATAATCAACACATTGAAAACTATACATCTGTTGTGGGGATTAAATGAGAATACTCTTTTATCATTTCTCAAAATTAATCAATTATCCTAATGTCGCAAACTCAATTGCTTATTGACAATCTCAGACTATAAATAGTCAAAAAAAGATTATATTTGCATTATATCACCTATAAAAACTCAAAGAAAATGATTAGAGATTGCTGCGAAAATAAGGAGTATGAATATGGAGGAATGGTCGTCAATGGCTTCGCAATGATTTTCTTCACCTTTATTCTCATTCCGGGATTGATTGTGCTGTTCAGCCTTGTACTGATGGACTCAACACCCGCTTTGGGAATTATTCTCGATGCCATTTTGGGCTTCATTTTTATTTTTGGATGCGTGGGCTATTTTGTTCAGGAACCAAACCAAGCACGTGTCATGATTTTCTTCGGCAAGTATCGGGGTACTTGCCGTCGCGTCGGATATTTCTGGGTTAACCCCTTCATGAACCGAAAGAAACTATCCCTGAGGATTCGAAACATGGACATAGAACCGATCAAAGTAAACGATAAAGTTGGCAACCCAGTTCTGATTGGCATGGTATTGGTGTGGCGTATCAAAGACACCTATCGTGCAGTTTTCGACATCGATGCACAGGGAACCCTGGGTATCAACAACAATGCCCTCGATCGCTTTGTCAGGATTCAAAGCGATGCTGCATTGAGAGAGGTAACTGGTCAGTTTGCCTACGATGAAACTGAGAACGATAGCAAAGAACTCACCCTCCGTTCAGGTGGCGAGGAAATAAACGAGCTTTTAGAGCGTAAACTCAACGAACGTCTTGCAATTGCCGGAATGGAAGTCGTCGAGGCACGTATCAACTATCTCGCTTATGCGCCCGAGATAGCAGCCGTTATGCTTCGTCGGCAGCAGGCATCAGCCATCATCACAGCCCGAGAGAAAATTGTGGAGGGGGCAGTTTCCATGGTGAAGATGGCATTGGAACGCCTCAGTAAGGACGGAGTGGTAGAACTTGATGAAGAGCGCAAAGCAGCGATGGTCAGTAACCTCCTGGTAGTCCTTTGTGCCGATGAACCATCCCAACCCGTTATCAACACAGGTGCTTGATTCCCTAAAATTCTAATGCGATAAAATTCATATGTTAACGAATTTTGTAGTTTAAAGTTTTACGGTAAACCTAACGACATAACAACCTAACAAAATATCAATCTTCTCTTTTATAAATAATCCCCTTTTAATTATTTATAAACACTTGCATGAGGATAGATGGGATGATAGTTCCGCTTTCTATCACCTATCTGATTTCAGCTAACGATCGTAAAAATAAACTGGGGTGTAGGCAAGAAACCTGCCCGCACCCCAATATTTTTCTAAAGAAATTAGTTATCTATACTTACTGCAGCCTGGTGTGTACCAACTGGTTGTAATCATAAAAAGAGAGTTTCCTCTATTGAAGAAACTCTCTTTATTGGGTGAGATGTGGGGGTCGAACCCACGACCTTCGGAACCACAATCCGACGCTCTAACCAACTGA
>JAFLTL010000010.1 GCA_022510505.1 Muribaculaceae bacterium
AACTCGCGACCCTCAGCTTGGGAAGCTGATGCTCTACCAACTGAGCTATTACCGCATGCCTTTTGGTAAGGCAAAGTTACGGAGATTTTTTGATTTTGCAACAAAAGAGCTACCTTTGTTAAACTAACAGCCATAGAGGCATCAAATTCGTTTCAAAAAGAGAAATTGGGATTCAAAGATATCTTTATTTTAACGCTGTTCTTTTTTGTGGTGACGATTCTAATCATGACTGCAAAAGTTAAGTTGTTCCCCAAAAAGAAAAAATGAAGAAGACCCTATATGTCAGCGATCTTGACGGAACGTTACTTAACGACGTTTCAGTGATTGATGAGGAGAGTCGGACCATTCTAAACGATTTGTCGGGAGATGGTGCAGCAATCACCGTTGCAACAGCGAGAACTCCGGCAACAGTAACCGGATTACTTGATGGCATAGATTTGACAATGCCGGCGATTGTCATGACAGGAGCTGCTTTCTATGACTTGAAGTCAGGTCAATACAGCCATATGCATTTTCTGAGGAGGAAAACTGTGGAGAAATCGTTGGAGGTTTTTGCGAATAACGGAATCAATCCGTTTGTCTATACATGGAAAAGCGATAATCGGCTTCATGCCTTTCACAGCAGGAATCTAAACGATGTAGAAGAAGAGTTTTACCGAATCAGACGGGATATGGGGTTGAAAATTTTCCATTTAGGTGAATTGCCCGACGAATTTGCATTGGATCACACGCTTTTGATTTTCGCAGTTGGAAACCGGGATCATTTTATGGAGGTTAAACCCGTGCTGGAAGAAGCGATTGGTTATCCAGTGTCCTATTATAATGATATTCTTCATGAGAACACCGGTTTTATAGAAGTGTTTGGCGAAGGTGTCAGCAAAGCGGCGGCCGTGGAGACGATGAAAAGCGAATGGAAATTTGACGAGTTAGTAGTGTTCGGCGACAACCTGAATGACATACCAATGATGCAAGTTGCCGACATAGCTGTTGCCGTGGAGAATTCCTACCCCGAGGTGAAGGATTTCGCTGATGAAGTGATTGGTAGGAACACCGAACAGTCTGTGGCCAAATTTATCAGGGACCATTTCTTTAACAAAAAAGGTGATGACTCTATCAGTGTGGATTAGACGATGGGGGAAGATTCTATTCTTTGTCATAGCCGCAGGCTTGACAGTTTCTTTCATTGTCTATTCCTATAGACTCACCCGAGACCTCGCCGAGCAAGAGCACCAGCGAATGGAGCTTTGGGCCGCAGCAACCCGTGAACTTATCGACGGAGGCAACGACGACGGCTTGAAGTTTCCTTTGACGGTCATCGAAGAGAACCGGAATATCCCTGTTGTTCTGGCAGATGAAGATGGGAACGTTCTGTTGATAAGGAACATCGATTCAGAGGATGAGAAAAAACTCGCCAAGAAAACCCGGAAACTGCTAAACGGTTCCAACCGAATAGAAATTGAGCTTGATAACGGAGAGAAACAGTATATCTATTATCAGGATTCCGACCTGTTGCGTCGACTGAGTGTCTATCCGTGGATAGAATTGGCCATCATCATTGTTTTCCTCTCTTTGTCATATTTAGGACTGATTGAGAGCAGAAAGGCCGAACAGAACCGTTTGTGGGTGGGATTGTCGAAAGAGACGGCACATCAGCTTGGCACTCCGATTTCCTCTCTGATGGGCTGGGTTGAATATCTGAAGAATAATGATTGTCTGTCATCGGAGGCCACGGGTGAAATACAGCGTGATGTGGAACGTTTGGCCGATGTCTCATCCAGATTTTCCAAAATTGGTTCTCGTCCCGAGATGTCTGTGACCGATCTTAATGATGTTGTGCTCAGGACCGTTGACTATATGAAATCACGAGTTCCTAAAACAATAGAACTGACCGGTCGAGTCGAGGGCGAGGGACATGATGCCGAGATATCGGAACCTTTAATACAGTGGGTGTTGGAGAACCTGATTAAGAATGCGGTTGACGCTACCGAAGGACGAGGTGCCATAGACGTTAGCTTAAAGAGTGTAAACGGACGGTTGATGATAGATATTTCCGACAATGGAAAGGGGATACCTAAAAACCGCTGGAAAAGAGTTTTTGCACCCGGTTATTCTACAAAGAAGAGGGGTTGGGGAGTTGGACTGACCCTCGCCCGTCGAATAGTGGAGGAGTATCACGGGGGAAAGATTTCGGTTGTTTCCTCGTCGCCGGGTAAGGGAACTACATTCGAGATTGAGCTTAAACAAATGACAAAGTAATGTTGTTATAGAAATAGTGAAAAAAGATAATAATAAACTTGCGACAAAATGTCAGTCACAATCTCCTTTGGAGACTGTGGCATAATTTATGCAGGAATCATTTCGGAAAAATACTTTAACAAAATAAACACTAAGAATCATGAAAGTAAAACCGCTTGGTGACCGCGTTCTTGTGCAGCCGACAGCCGCCGAAGAAGTGACAGTTTCAGGAATAATAATTCCCGATTCAGCAAAAGAGAAACCCCTTAGAGGCACAGTGTTGGCAGCAGGAGATGGCACGAAAGACGAACCTATGAAGGTTAAGGAAGGTGATGAAGTACTGTTTGGCAAATATGCCGGTACAGAAATCAAACTTGATGATGAAGTTTACATCATAATGCGTCAAAGTGACATTCTAGCAGTTGTAGTTGAAAAATAAAACGGAATAATATAAAATGGCAAAAGACATTAAATTCAATATAAAGGCCAGAGAAGAGCTTAAAAACGGTGTAGATGCTTTGGCCGATGCAGTGAAAGTTACATTGGGTCCGAAAGGCCGTAACGTAATCATCGAGAAGAAATTCGGTGCCCCTCACATCACAAAGGACGGCGTGACCGTAGCTCGTGAAGTTGAACTGGAGGATCCTTTCCAGAATATGGGTGCACAGTTGGTTAAGGAAGTGGCTTCGAAAACCGGTGACGATGCCGGTGACGGAACGACTACAGCGACCGTTCTTGCCCAAGCAATCATTAATGTCGGTTTGAAGAACGTTGCAGCCGGTGCCAATCCCATGGACATAAAGAGAGGAATCGATAAGGCAGTTGCTGTTGTTGTAGAAGGTATTAAGGCTCAGAGCGAAGAAGTTGGCGACGACCTTAAGAAAATTGAGGATGTTGCACGCGTTTCGGCAAACAACGACGAAGCAATCGGCAAACTGATCGCCGAGGCCATGGACAAAGTTAAGAAGGAAGGTGTCATCACAGTCGATGAGGCAAAGGGAACTGAAACGACAGTAGATATCGTTGAAGGTATGCAGTTCGACCGCGGTTACATTTCTCCCTACTTCGTAACTAATACCGAGAAGATGGAATGTGAGATGGAATCTCCGTTCATTCTGCTCTATGACAAAAAGATTTCGAATCTGAAGGATATGCTTCCCATCCTGGAAGCAACAGCCCAAACAGGTCGTCCTCTGTTAATCATTGCCGAGGATGTTGATCAGGAAGCTTTGGCAACTTTGGTTGTAAACCGTCTTCGCGGTTCCTTGAAAGTTTGCGCTGTGAAAGCTCCCGGTTTCGGTGACAGAAGAAAAGAAATGTTGGAAGACATTGCCATTTTGACAGGTGGAACCGTGGTGAGCGAAGAAAAAGGCATGCGTCTTGACGCTTCGACATTGGAAGTGCTTGGTCGTGCCGACAAGGTTACCGTAAACAAAGAAAACACAACAATCGTTGATGGTGCCGGTGCAAAAGATGCCATCGCAGCTCGCGTAGCTCAAATCAAGGCTCAGATTCAGCAAACGACCAGCGATTATGACAAAGAGAAGCTCAACGAACGTTTGGCAAAACTTGCCGGCGGTGTAGCAGTTCTTCACATCGGTGCTCCCAGTGAAGTCGAGATGAAGGAAAAGAAAGACCGAGTTGATGATGCTTTGAGTGCAACCCGTGCTGCCATAGCTGAAGGTATCGTTCCCGGTGGAGGCGTTGCCTATATCCGTTGCATCTCCCAACTGGAAAACCTGAAGGGTGATAATGAAGACGAGACGACCGGTATACAAATAGTTAAGAGAGCCATCGAAGAGCCTCTGAGACAGATTGTAGCAAATGCAGGTGTTGAAGGTGCGGTTGTTATCCAGAAGGTAAAGGAAGGTAATGCCGACTTCGGTTACAATGCACGGACCGGTCAGTATGAAAACCTGATGGCTTCGGGTGTAATCGATCCTGCAAAAGTAACACGTGTTGCATTGGAAAATGCTGCTTCAATTGCAGGCATGTTCCTCACAACCGAATGTGTGATAGCCGAGAAGAAGGATGAAAATGCAGCTCCAGCTATGCCAGCCGGTGGAATGGGCGGTATGGGTGGCATGATGTAATAAATCCCCTCATAAACAAGATTTGAAAAAGAGTCGCTTGTCAGGCGACTCTTTTTTTGTACCTTTATGTTTCAAAATTTTTCGATGAAAATAGGGAATTTGGATCTTGGCGAACGTCCGGTGGTTCTGGCGCCGATGGAGGATGTAACCGATGAATCGTTTCGACTGATTTGTCGGGAACAAGGAGCCGACATGGTGTATACCGAGTTTATCTCGGCGGATGCCTTGATAAGAAACATCAGTTCCACCACGCGAAAACTCAAGCTAAGGGATGAGGAACGTCCTTCGGCCATTCAGATTTACGGAAGAGACGTGGACACGATGGTGGAGGCTGCCAAGATAGCCGAAGAGGCTAATCCCGATGTTCTTGACATAAATTTCGGCTGTCCCGTGAAGAAGGTTGCGCGTAAGGGAGCCGGAGCGGGAATGTTGCAGAATATTCCGTTAATGCTGGAGATTACCGGTGCTATTGTCAAAGCAGTCAATTTGCCGGTCACGGTGAAAACACGTCTCGGATGGGATCATAACAGCAAGATAATCGTTGAATTGGCCGAGCGACTCCAAGATTGTGGTATCAAGGCTCTGACTGTTCATGGTCGAACCCGTTCACAGATGTACACAGGTGAAGCCGATTGGGAAATGATTGGAAAAGTCAAGGAAAACCCCCGACTGAAAATCCCTGTGATTGGTAACGGTGACATAAACAGCAGGGAAAAGGCCGTAGAGGCGTTTTCCCGCTACGGTGTAGACGGTGTTATGGTTGGCCGTGCTTCGATAGGAGCTCCGTGGATATTCGCCGAAATAAAAGGAGAAACGAGAAGTAACGAAGAGAAATTATCGTTGTTGAAACGACAGATAGAGGAGAGCATAGACCGAATCGACGAGAAACGCGGAATTCTTCACATCCGCCGGCATCTGGCAGCTTCTCCGTTGTTCAAGGGAATCCCCAATTTCAGGGAGACCCGAATCGCCATGTTGAAGGCCGAAACGAAAGATGAGTTGTTTGAGATTATGCAGCGGGCTGCTAAGATGCTCTAAAAGCGTGCCGTGTTGTCGGTGAAGTTGAAAATTTATAATTTTGCAATATATAAAACCAAACATAAATGTACAGAAACAAGACATGCGGTGAACTGAGGTTGGCCGACACCGGTTCACAGGTGATATTATCAGGATGGGTTCAAAGAGTCCGTGACATGGGTGGTATGACCTTTCTGGATTTACGCGACCGTTATGGCATAACCCAAATAACTTTTAATTCCGAAAGCGACAAGAAATTGCAGGAGTTGGCGAATTCCCTTGGAAGGGAATATGTGGTTCAGGTAACCGGAATCGTCAGGGAAAGAAGTTCCAAGAACCCCAAAATGCCAACAGGCGATATAGAGATAGAGGCAACCGATGTAAAGGTGTTGAACAAGAGCGAGGTTCCTCCGTTTACTATCGAAGATGATACTGATGGCGGCGATGATCTGAGAATGAAATATCGTTACCTTGATTTGAGGAGAAATGCCGTCAGGAAGAATATTGAACTTCGCCATAAAATGGCGATGGAAGTCAGAAGATATCTCGACGGCAAAGGTTTTCTTGAAATTGAGACACCCATGCTGATTGGTTCAACTCCCGAGGGCGCTCGAGATTTTGTGGTGCCTTCCCGAATGAACCACGGACAATTCTATGCATTGCCCCAGTCACCCCAGACCTTGAAGCAGTTGTTGATGGTTGCCGGAATGGACCGATATTTCCAAATCGTGAAATGTTTCAGAGATGAAGATCTGAGAGCCGACCGTCAGCCTGAATTCACCCAGATTGACTGTGAAATGAGTTTCGTTCACCAGGATGATGTTCTGGAGCTTTTTGAAGGGATGGCCAAGCATCTTTTCAAAGAGATAAAAGGGATTGAAATAAAGGATGCTTTCCCACGCATGTCGTGGGATGATGCAATGAAATATTACGGAAGCGACAAACCCGACACCCGTTTCGAAATGAAATTTGTCGAACTAAAGGATTTGTTGGGTCGCGACAGCGGGTTCAGTGTGTTTGATAATGCTGCCTATGTAGGTGGAATTAACGCCAAGGGTGCAGCATGTTACACCCGCAAACAATTGGATCAGCTGACCGAATTCGTCAAACGTCCGCAAATCGGTGCGAAAGGATTGGTTTATGCCCGAGTAGAACCCGACGGAACAGTTAAATCGAGTGTAGACAAATTCTACAGTCAGGAAAAATTGCAGGAACTGAAAAAGGCTATGGATGCCGAACCGGGCGACCTGATTCTTATTCTGAGTGGTGAAGACGTCAATAAGACACGCAAACAATTGAGCGAGTTGAGGTTGGAGATGGGTAACCGCCTGGGTCTCCGCGATAAAAACAAATTTTCATGTTTGTGGGTTGTCGATTTCCCAATGTTTGAATGGAGCGATGAAGAACAACGTCTAATGGCTATGCATCACCCGTTCACCCACCCCAAAGAAGAAGACATTCCGGTGCTTGATACAGATCCGGCAGCTGTGAGAGCCGATGCCTATGATATGGTTATCAACGGAGTAGAGGTTGGTGGAGGTTCAATAAGAATCCATGACAGCAAGCTACAGGCAAAAATGTTCGATATCCTTGGTTTCACACCTCAGAAAGCCAAGGAACAGTTCGGTTTCCTTATGAATGCTTTCACGTATGGTGCTCCTCCTCATGGAGGTCTGGCTTACGGCCTGGACCGTTGGGTGTCATTATTTGCCGGTCTCGATTCTATCAGAGATTGCATCGCATTCCCGAAAAACAACAGCGGAAGGGATGTAATGTTGGATGCTCCAGCACCCCTCGATCAGTCGCAGCTTGACGAACTGTCGCTCAAGATTGTTGAGGAAGAGAAGAAATGAATCCAACTGTAAGGGAAATCATCGAGGCAATCGAAGAGAAGGCTCGTCCCGAATGGCAAGAAAGCTTTGACAATACCGGATGGCAGATTCTTATGCCCGGTGCAATTGATGAAGAATGCACCGGTGCACTGCTATGTGTAGATGTCACTCCCGATATTGTCGAAGAGGCACGTGCAAGGAAGTGCAATCTGATCATAACTCACCATCCCCTTCTTTTCCACGGCCTAAAAAGAATAGACAGCGAAAACCGAGTGGGACAGTGTGTGATGGACGTTATACAGGACAGCATTTCGGTATATTCCTGCCACACGTCTATCGACAGTTCCCCTTGGGGCGTTTCCCATTACCTTGGCCGCGAGCTGGGATTGGAGAATATGGAGGTTCTCAAACCCGGAAATTATCCCGATGTTGGGTTGGGAGTAGTCGGCGACCTGTCGGAACCGTTGTCGGCCAAAGAACTTGTTAAGAGAATTGCAAGTGTAACCCATTCACCTGTTGGACGATGCTCGGGTGTACCCTCTGATTCGGTCAGAATAAAACGTGTAGCTGTAGCCGGAGGTGCCTGTGGTGACATGATACCGTTGGCATTGGCAAAAGGAGCGGAGGCAATGATTACATCCGATGTAAAGCATAATCAGTTCATCGACCACGAATCACGAATCATGGTTGTCGATTTGGGTCATTATGAAACGGAAGAATGCACAAAAGCAATTTTTTATGATATTATAACGGGAAAATTTCCTAATTTTGTACCTTGTTATTCTGAAGTTGAACAAAATCCAATAACGTATTTATAAACAATGGCAACTGAAAAGCCTAAAAAAGAGAATATGACGGTCGAGGACCGTTTGAGTTCCCTCTGGAAATTACAGACAATATACAGCAAAATAGATCGCATCAAGCAAATACGTGGCGATTTGCCATTGGAGGTGAAGGATATCGACGACAACATCGCCGGTTTGAAAACTCGTCAAGCAAACTACGAACAGGAGATAGAGGACCTGAAGAAGAAAATCGTTGGTGAGAACGAAAAAATAGCAGAAGCCCGTCGTAAAATAGCAGTTTACAACGAGCAGCTAAAGAATATCAGAAATAACAAGGAATATGATTCTCTTTCGAAAGAAATTGAATTCCAAACTTTGGAGATAGAGCTTGCCGAGAAACACATCAATGAGTTCAACCATATGATGGACAATAGAAAAAGCGACATCGCTTTGACTCAGGAAACGCTGGAGGACCAGAAACACATCCTGGAGGAAAAGAAGGGAGAACTCGAAGAAATAGTTTCTGAAACACGTCAGGATGAGGAAAAACTCAGGATGGAGGCAAAGAAACTTGAACCTACTATTGACGAAAGAACTCTGAACGCCTATAAAAGAATCCGTCAGAATGCACGCAACGGCTTAGGCATTGTTTACGTTCAACGTGATGCATGTGGCGGATGTTTCAACAGGATTCCGCCTCAGAAACAACTTGAAATCAAGATGCACAAGAAAATCATAGTTTGTGAGTATTGCGGACGCATCATGATTGATCCGGCCTTGGCAGGAGTAGAAGAAAATAAAACCGAAGAGTAAGAGAGAAAGATAGTCGAGCATGAAACCGCTTCAGGAAAAACTTTCACGTTACACAGCGCCGCAGCAGGCTAAAGCTGCCGGCATTTACCCTTATTTCCGTGCTATATCCTCCGAACAGGATTCGGAAGTCATAATCAACGGCAAGAAGGTACTAATGTTTGGTTCGAATTGCTATTCCGGGCTTGTGAATGACCCGAGAATCAAGGAAGCGGCTATTGAAGCGACTAAGAAATATGGAACCGGATGTGCGGGTTCTCCTTTCCTGAATGGAACTTTGGACCTCCACAAGAAACTTGAGCGTCGATTGGCCGAATATATCGGAAAGGAAGACGTAATGGTTTATTCCACCGGTTTTGAAGTGAATCTCGGTGTTGTATCGACTTTGACCGGTCGTGAAGACTACATTCTTTGGGATGAACAGGATCATGCATCGATTATTGAAGGGCGTCGTCTTTCCTTCTCCCAGAGTCTCAAATACAAACACAACGACATGGAGTCGTTGGAGAAACAGTTGCAAAAATGTGACCCCGACAAGGTGAAACTCATCGTAACCGATGGTGTCTTTTCTATGGAGGGTGATGTTGCAAATCTTCCTAAAATCGTTGAACTCGCCAAGAAGTACAATGCTTCGGTAATGGTCGATGAAGCCCACGGAATTGGTGTGTTCGGTAAAGGAGGTCGCGGAACAGCCGATCATTTCGGTGTGACAAAAGATGTCGACCTCATCATGGGAACCTTCTCTAAATCTCTTGCATCGTTGGGAGGTTTCATAGCAACCGATAAGGAAATAACCAATTACCTTCGTCACCACTCACGGTCCTATATCTTCACAGCTTCTATTACACCGGCTTCCACAGCGGCAGCTTTGGCAGCAATAGATATTCTTGAGAAAGAACCCGAGCGTCAGGAGCATTTATGGGAAATGACCAATTTTGCTCTTAAGGGTTTGAAAGATATGGGCGTTGAAATTGGTAACACCTCAACACCAATCATTCCCATCTTTATCAGAGACGATTATAAGACCTTCACCGTTACGCGAGATCTTCTTGAAGAGGGAATCTTTGTTAATCCTGTGGTTTCTCCGGCAGTTGCTCCTCATGACACGTTGATTCGTTTCAGTCTCATGTCGACCCACACGAAAGAACAGGTTGAATATGCCTTGGAGAAGATAAAGAAAGTCTTAAAGTCCAACGGCGTCCTGTAATGATCTTTTGACACGGAGGAAAAAATATCTTAAAAAAGTCAGATATTATGTCCGAAACATCTTCGAAGGCATAAGTCTGGCTTTTGTTCTTGTTATTATACTCTATTTCTGTCTTGACCGCCCAAGGGAGGAGAAGCTCAAAAACGAAAACATCTATCTGAAGAGCGAGCTGGAGGAATTGAACCGACGGCTGGACGTTTCGATATCGGTCATGGAGGATATTGCAAACCGTGACAATAATTTCTATAGAGTTATGTTGCAGGCCGATCCCATTTCCGACGCACGCCGTTATGCCGGTCTGGAGAATTCTTCGACCTATGGTAAAATGAACGACCTTGACGACCTGACTTTGGTCAACACGGTCAATGACAAAATGAGAATGCTCGAGAGATTGGTCTACTCCCAAAGTTTGTCGTTCGACACGCTTAGAACGATTGCAGGCGAACGTCAGGACCGTTTGTCACACATTCCGTCAATTCAGCCGATTTCCCATAATGACATGAAAACCATGGCCTCGGGCTACGGCTATCGAATCGATCCTATTTACGGAACCGGGAAATTCCATGAAGGGATGGACTTCTCGGCAGCTGTTGGAACACCGGTCTACGCTACCGGTGACGGTGTTGTTGTAAAGGCCGGATGGAACAGCGGCTACGGAAATTCAATCGATATTGACCATGGGTATGATTATCTGACCCGATTTGCCCATCTGAGCAAAGTCTATGTCAAGACCGGTCAAGAGATAAAGCGAGGAGATTTGATTGGCTTAGTTGGAAACACCGGGAAATCTACAGGTCCCCATCTGCATTATGAAGTCAGGTATAAGGGAGTTCCACAAAATCCTGTCAGATATTACTTCCAGGATCTTACACCTGAACAGTATATCGAGATGATTGCGGCAGCCGAATCGGCATCACATGTAATGGACTGATCAATGAACGAGAAGCGATTTTATAAGATTGGTGAGGTGTCAGAAATGTTGGAGGTCAGTACTTCTACCTTGAGATACTGGGAAAAGGAATTCAACATGCTCTCACCCGATCGTGCTCCAAAGGGTCAAAGACGTTATACAACCGACGATCTGGAAAAAATCAAGAAAATCCATTTTCTGATAAAGGTGAGAGGGTTGAAGGTTGATGCAGCTCGGAGGGAACTACAAAAAAACCCAACAGTTGTGGATCATAAATACCGTGCTGTTGAACGTCTCAAATCATTGAGAGAAGTTCTGAAAAATTTTATAGAGACTCTGGATTCTCTCCGATAACGGTATTCCTGTCTTTTTTTGCCTTATACCACAATTGCAGCGAGTTGATTGTGTTTTGCCATGCGACATAGGCCGCCGGTCCAACCGAAGAAATTGGATTTAGAAATGATAGCGACATCCAAACTGCCAGAACCGTGTTCTTCTGACCGAGTCCTTGTGCCCCTGATATCGGGTCGCCAACAGTTTTCCCCAATTTCCTTCCGATTAGGAACTGTAAACAGCATGCAACAAGACTGATGCCGGCAATAGATATCATGATATTTGCCTCCGCACCCGGTTTCCCAATATGGGACATGACATAGGTCACTGCATTTCCTACCACAATAAAAAGTGATACAGCCCATATATAGAACGATAGGCTTTGATGATTTGCAATCTCATCGCGTATTTTGGGAGCAATCAATCGAAGCAGGAAGGAGAGGACCAAGGGCCCCAGTATAATTGGTACCACACGCCCCGAGATTAATCCCGTAATTTGAAAGAATGAAAGTGAGGATGAATGACCGTGGGAGTCCATCCATGTGAATAGAAAGGGAGCGAGAATGGCAACCGTCAAATTGCTCAACAGTGAGAATGAGGTCAGTCGTGACAAACTGCCTCCCAGCATTGCGGTTATGACAGGTGCCGCTGTGGCAGTTGGGCAGAAGATGCAAATGAACCCTGCCTCGGCAATCGACGAACCGAACGGTAACAGTAAAAGATAGACAGCCAGCGAACCGGCAACCTGAATCAGTAGAAGAAGATAGGAAAAACGGGAGAACCTGATTTCCTTGGGTGCAAGCCGGCAATAAGTTATAAAGAGCATGATGGCTATCAAATAGGGAGATAGGGGAGAGAGATAGCCCATTATGTTGTGAAAGAGTATGCCCCCGAGCATTGCAATCGGGAGCATCCAGATTTTCAATAATTGCCTTATTCTTGCAAATCTCATCATTTCATAGTATCAAGAATCAGGAGGAATAAAAGTGTGGCCGGGGTTACAAACAAAAGAGAGTCGATACGATCAAGTATGCCGCCGTGGCCAGGCATCAATGAACCGGAGTCTTTGACTCCAACAGTTCTCTTGATGAGTGATTCCACCAGGTCACCCCATGTTGAGAACCCACAAATAATGAGTCCGAAGAGCGCCCATCCCAACCATGGCATTAAATGACCGAACCAATGGGGGAATATAAAATGAGCGGCTATCGCTCCTCCTACCGTGAATACTAATCCGCCAAAGAAACCTTCCCATGATTTTTTTGGGGAAATCCTTTCGAACAGACGATGTTTCCCAAATTTGCATCCGATGATATAGGCTCCGGTATCATTTAGCCATATCAGAATGAACATCAGCATGAGCAACGCGGGTTCCACTCCATATATGAAATTCATCAGCCCCAGAGGTAACGCGATGTATAATTGGGCCGTCAAGGCAAGCGAGAGATTTATCAAAGGATTGCCGTCGGTTACGTAGAGTTCGACTATCATTCTTCCCAGTAACCAGATGAACCAGACGATTATCAGCAGGATAATACCCGTGTTGATTTGAGGCATACACAGAACACCGATTCCTCCCGTTAAAATAACCGCTCCCAGAACATCAAGAGCCCAAGTTACACGCTTTGTCTTTCTTGCTCCAGTCATTGCCAGAAATTCCGAGACTCCAAGGAAAGAGAAAAAGATGGCCAACGCCAAAACCCATGAAGCACCACATAGAATAGCTCCAACTATTATGCCTATATATACGAGGCCGGTGACCGACCGAGTCATCAAATCGTTCATGGGATATTATTAAATTATTTGGTTTATAAGAGCGATTTCTTCATCGGAGAAAGATGAATTGAACACCGACGGAATTGAGTCGGTCAGTTGAGTCATCGTACGTGGACCAATAATGACCGAGGTCACTCCATTTTGTGCCAGAAGCCACGACACAGCCATTTGTGCGAGCGACTGACCACGTTCTTTCGCTATTGTATCAAGTTTTCTCAGTTTGTCTATGGTCGACGTTGACAAGTCGTTTGTGTCAAAGTGTTTGTGAAGAGCCGCTCTGGAATCGGTAGGAATACCGTTCAAATATTTATCGCTGAGAAGCCCTTTAGCCAAGGGTGAGAACGGTGTGAATCCAATCCCATTTTTATTCAGGAAGGGCAGTATCTCTTTTTCCACCTCGCGGGCAAACATGTTGTGTCGGCCCTGATAGATGATTGCCGGAGCGTTCAGCCGTTCAAGACACTCGAGCGCTTCTTTTAATTTGTCGATCGGATAGTTGGACAAACCAACATAGAGTGCCTTACCCTGTCGAACAGCATCGGCCAAAGCCTGCATGGTTTCCTCAATAGGGGTTATTCCGTCATACCGATGTGAATAGAATATATCGACATAGTCGAGTTTCATTCTTTGAAGAGACTCATCGAGAGAGGTCAACAGCATCTTGCGGGAAGAATTTCGTCCGTTGGGTCCTTCCCACATATCATATCCGGCCTTTGTCGTCACCACCATTTCATGACGATAAGGCTTGAAATTCTTTTCGTAGATGATTCCGAATGTTTCCTCGGCACTTCCGTAGGGTGGCCCGTAGTTGTTGGCGAGGTCGAAACAGAAGATTCCGTGGTCAAATGCATAGAACATTTTTTCACGTGATTGTTCCAAAGGATCAATGCCACCGAAGTTCCACCAGAACCCAAGTGATAGAGCCGGGAGCACCAATCCGCTTTTGCCACACCTGCGGAACGTCATTGTCGAAGCCTCATATCGGTCATTGGCCGGGCTATAGGTTTTCATTTTGATTATAAGGTATTGATTTAAGGTTATTTATAACGTATCCACTTGGCAAGGTCCTTGATGTTTGGTTTCTTTCCGTACATGAAAATGCCGATACGATAAATCTTTCCGGCAACCCAAACCATTCCGATAAATGATGCGTAAAGTATGGCTAAAGATACCCAAATCTGCCACATGTCGATTCCAAATGAGATTCGAGCCATCATTATCATTGGAGATGTGAAAGGAATCATCGACAACCAAATAGCAAGCGTGGAATTAGGTGCGTTGGCAATCGAGGTCGTGAAGACAAACGCCAATATGATCGGCATGAGGATGAATCCATTGAGCTGAGATGCATCCTGGACATTGTCAACCGATGACCCAACTGCTGCGAACATTGAGGCGTAGAGAAGGAAGCCTCCGATCAAGAACAGAATCAGCCAAACAAACATCGTGATGATATAGGACACGCTTGAAAGTGTACTGATCGAATTAATCATGTCGTAGTTGTCGATCATCGAAGGATCGAGACCGTGGGTTCTCTGTTCCACAATCAGATTCATCATGTCGGCGGGAAGAACCGCAGGCATCACAAGAGCTGCAACGGCACCAAGTATGACTCCCCAAAGAACAATTTGAGTGATGGCGACAAGTCCTATTCCTGCTATCTTGCCCATCATCAGCTGCATCGGCTTCACTGAAGAAACCACAAGCTCAAGAACCCGGTTATTCTTCTCTTCAATGATGCTTGTCATGACCATCTGGCCATACATCAAAAGGAACATATAAAGGATAAAAGCCATTATGATACTTATGATGAAGCTGACCGAAGAAGACAATGATTCGCCTTCTTCCTTGTCAAGTCTAACCTCGGTGATGTTGATATTGGCCTTTACTTTCTCAAGTATTTCCGGAAGGTTCTCGATATTATATCCAAGCAAACGTTTATTCTCGACTATCGATGAAATGTGCTCCTTCAAGTTCGACTCCAATTCGACAGGAACTGCACCGTTCATCAGGAGCCTGATGTTTGACGATGGAGCATCGAGAATATCGGCAGGGATTACAATGTAGCCGTTTATTGTTTGATGTGCGATAGCCGAATCGGCCGGTTCGTCAAGGATAACGAAATCATAAAGTGATGTGCTCTTGAGTTGCTCGTAAATTTTGCCCGAGTTGTCTATCACTCCAATTACGTTATGGTCGGGTTTGTTGAACATCATGATCATGACCGGAGCAAACATCAAAACCAGCATCAGCACCGGCATTAGAATGGTCGTGATTATGAAACTTTTCTTGCGAACCCTTTCAAGGTATTCCCTTTGTATGACTAATGATAGATTTGACATGGTCATTCTGATTCTTTTACTGCATTTATAAAAATTTCATCCATTGAGGGAAGCGCCCTGTTGAACGATTCCAATTCCACGGTGTTGTTGGCTATATCAATGACTTCTTTGAAGGAGACATCGTACTGTAACTTTATAACCGCATTGTTTGGGACGAGACCGTCGGGAGTTTCCAATGATTTCAATTCTGAGAAAACAATTCTTTCTCCCAGATTCTGCAGGAGCTGATTGTAATCACCATGGAATGCCATCGAGAATCGTCCTTTGCCATGTTCGCGCCTTATTCTTTCAACGTTGCCCGACAGGATATTCCGTGATTTGTTTATCAACGTGATGTTGTCGCAAAGTGTTTCAACGCTCGACATGTTGTGGGTAGAGAATATCAACGTAGCCCCCTGCTCTTTTAGCCTGAGCATTTCCTCCTTCAACACATTGGCGTTGATAGGGTCAAAGCCCGAGAACGGTTCGTCGAATATCAACAGCCTCGGTTCATGGAGCACTGTTACTATAAACTGCACTTTCTGAGCCATACCTTTTGATAGTTCCTCAATCTTTCGGTCCCACCAAGAACTGATATCAAACTTCTCGAACCATTTTTTCAATTCTCTAACAGCATCGGATTTTGACATTCCCTTTAGTCGGGCGAAAAACACTGCCTGTTCTCCAACTTTCATTTTCTTATACAAACCGCGCTCCTCGGGGAGGTAACCTATGTTGACTATATCCTTTTGGGTGAGCGGATGACCGTCAAAGAAAACTTGGCCCGAGTCGGGGGCAGTGATGTGATTGATGATTCTTATCAATGTGGTTTTTCCGGCTCCATTTGGCCCCAGCAAACCATATATTCCTCCTTGAGGAACATCCATTGAGACGTCGGTCAACGCCTGATGATTGGAAAATGATTTTGAAACTTTATCTACTTTAAGCATAATGAATTAGAGTTCTATAAATTTCGTAGCGCCTATCGCTTCCAGAAAGCAGGCGTGAGAATCGTCAATACCGTAAATATTTCAAGACGCCCCGTGAGCATCAAACCCGAAAGAATCCATTTGCCGGTGTTCGATACCATATCGTAGGAACCTCCGTAACCAGTGATACCGGCACCGAGTCCGGTGTTACCCGTACAAGAAAACGAGGAGAAAACCGAGTCGAAGAAGGGCAGACCCAAAGCTGTCAGCATCAAAGCTCCGATAACGATGATGCACAGATACATTCCCAGAAAAGCTATAGCTTTGGTTACAACATCGGCCGGGAGAACCTTGCCCGAGATTGAGACACCTTTGATTATGTTGGGATGTATAGACCGGTAAATCTCATTACGCAGAAACTTCCACGCTGTTATCACTCGGTCCAACTTTGCTCCTCCGGTTGTTGATCCCGCACATGCTCCGCAAAACATCAGGACAATCATTAGCATCATTGCAAACGGTCCCCAGTGCTCGAAGTTCGTTACTAGGAAACCGGTAGACGTCAGTGTGGAAACAGTCTGGAAAAGAGGGTCGATCAGGTCATGTCGGTCAAGCAAATGACCGGGAGAGGCCACAAGAACAATCATTAGCAACGCTGTCGATGCAAAGATTACCAATAAATAGTCACGGAAAATCTCGTTTTTTACAACTGTTCGTCCCTGGCCCATCGCCAAACGATAGATCAATGCGAAATTCATTCCCCCGAAGAACATGAATATTGTTATAACCGATTTTACATATAGCGAATTCCAAGCTCCGATGCTTCCGTCACGAGTAGAAAATCCGCCGGTTGACATAGTGCTCATGGCATGGCAGATGCTCTCGAAAAGATCCATAGGACCTAAATATAAAAGATAGATAAGTACAACAGTCAACGAAAGATAAATTCCCCACAGTTGTTTTGCTGTCGAACTAACCCTTGGGCGAAGTTTGTCGTGGGTTATACCTGTAACTTCGGCATTGAACATATGGACCCCGCTTGAAGAGTTCAGAGCCGGCAAAACGGCCAGGGTGAAAAGAATGATTCCCATGCCCCCTATCCATTGCATCAGACAACGCCAGATGTTGATACCATGGGAAAGGTTGTCGATGTTGTTGATGATTGAAGCCCCGGTTGTCGTGAAACCTGCCATCGATTCGAAGAAAGCCTCGCTTACATTTAATTGTGGGCGCCCAATGAGGAAAGGAATCATTCCGAAAAATGAAAAGACGACCCAGACTGAAGCTGTCAGAAGAAATCCTTCCCTTTTACCCATAACTTTCGAACGGGGTTTTATTAATGTCGTCATCGACTCCCCGGCAGCAAAGGTTACCAGAACAGTGAACAGAAAAGGTGTGAAGTCATCTTCTTCATAAATGATGGAGGTCACGAGGGGAATGAGCATAAATGCAGCCTCAATCATCAGAAGCCACCCCACGATTCTCATTAACATGGAGATGTTGACGAAACGCCGGGTGTTCTTGATATCCCTCATGAAAAAAGTTTCTCTATTTGATTGAGAGAACCTTCAAGGCAGAAGACCACCACCTGATCGCCGGGCTGGAACTGAGTGGTACCTGAAACAAGCTGTCCTTTCCCGTCACGTACCAATCCTGCCAGTGTCATGTCTCTTGAAAGCCGCATGTCTTTAACCTGTTTGCCAAGAATGCGCGATCCCGGTTTTACTTCTATCTGAGCAACTTCGGCATCGGGGAGAGCCAAACATTTGCTTGTCGAATCGTCAACGTCGAGAAGCAATTGGAAAATGCGTGCCGAACACAACAGTTTTTTGTTGATGATGGTGCCGATGTTCAGCGCCTCGGCTTCCGAAACAAACTGGATGTTCTCAACCTCGGCAACCGTTTTCTTGACTCCGAACTCTTTTGCTGTCAAGCATGCAAGGATATTGGCTTCCGAGCTATCGGTCAATGAAATATAGGCATCAGTGTCTTCAATTCCGGCATCGATCAACACGTCGTTGTCTCGTGCATCTCCTTGAACTATGGTGACGTTGGTTGGGACGCGGTCGGCCAGCCAGCGGCACCGTGCCGGATCCATCTCTATGATTTTGAATCGATAGTCATCCGATGCCAAATCGATGAGGCGGACCGCTATGCGACTTCCACCCATTATCATCACTTTCTTTACTTTATGGGCTGTTTTACCACACAACTCCCTGATTTGTTCCAGCTGGTCGCGAGTAGCAGTCAAATACAATATGTCATTTTCTCGAATGTAGTCGTCACCGCGTGGAATAATTGTTTCATAACGACGCCTTATGCCCGACACATGGAAGAAATGGTTCTGACGGGTTATTTCCTTCAGCTGTTGGCCTATGAATTTGGCAGTGCTGCCAACTTTCACTCCCAAAAGGAATATCTGTCCGTTATGAAGTTCAAACCAGTGACGTACCCAAGTGTGTTTCAAGGATTCTTTGATTTCCTGGGCTGCCAGATATTCGGGATAGATGGTGTGGTTGACTCCGATTGTTTTGAAAAATTCAAGAGGTTTCGGAGTCATGAATTCATAGTTGTCGATTCGGGCTACAGTGGATTTGGCACCAAGATAGCGGGCGATGGAACAGGCCGTGATGTTGCTCGTCTCGAAAGGGGTCACGGCAATGAAAAGGTCGGCATGGGCAGCCCCCGATTCTTTTATTGCTGAAAATGAGGTGGGACTACCGATCAAGGTCATCAAATTATAGTTGGCATCGAGATTTTCAAGTTTCCTCTGATCCTTGTCAATCAAAACGATGTCTTGTTCTTCCTTCGAAAGCAATTTTGCAAGATGAAGTCCAACATCACCGGCTCCGGCAATCACTATTCTCATTTATTGGCCACTTCTAATATTGTTTTGTAAATTGCCTCCGAATCCATTTCACAATCCCTATAGAGTTCGGGAACCGTGCCATGCTCTATAAAACGGTCCTCGGGTACTCCGATTCTCCTTACAGTGAGTCCCGAGTCATGTTCATTCAACCACTCAATGACTGTCGAACCCAATCCGCCCTTTACCGATGCGTCTTCAACCGTAATCACCGGTCGTCCCGATTCGACGACTTCCTGCATCATTTTCTCATCGAGCGGACGCAGGAACCTCGCATCATAATGGGTCACTCCAATTCCTTTTTCCCTAACCAATGCAATGGCCTTCTCTATTTCGGTCGAAATAGGTCCGAGGGAAATGACCGTCACGTCCTTTCCTTCCGAGAGTCTTTCAGCTGTCCCCAGTTCTATTTTTTCAAATGGTTTTCTCCAATCAGATAATTTTCCTTTTCCACGTGGATAACGAATGGCAATAGGCTGATTGATATCTTCAAGTTGAGCGAGATACATCAGGTTTCTTAGTTCCGATTCGTTACGTGGAGAGGCAATTATAATGCCGGGAATGGAATTGAGGTAGGCAAGGTCGAACACACCATGATGAGTCACTCCGTCTTCTCCCACAAGGCCTGCACGGTCGATGCAGAACACTACGGGAAGCTTCTGTATGGCAACGTCATGAATGATGTTATCGTAACCTCTTTGGAGGAATGAGGAGTATATTGCCACAAAAGGTTTCAATCCTTCCTTAGCAAGTCCACCGGCAAACGTTACTGCATGTCCTTCGGAAATACCTACATCGAAAACTCTCTCGGGCATTTCTTCTCTCATTATCGAAATGGAGGTGCCCGTGGGCATCGCAGCGGTTACACCTACAATCTTGTCGTTCTGTTTGGCCAAGTCAAGTAGTGTCGTGCCGAAAACATCCTGAAATTTCGAGGAGTCAATCGAATCCGTTGCCGTCAATATCTCGCCGGTTTCGGGATTGAATTTTCCGGGTGCATGCCAAACCATCGGGTTTTGCTCGGCAGCCGCCAGTCCTTTACCTTTCTTTGTTTTCAAGTGAAGTATGCGTGGCCCTTTCTGGTCCTTTATGTCCTCCAGGACTTTTATGATCAAATCGATATCATGACCGTCATAGGGACCGAAATATCGGATGTTGAGCCCCTCGAAAATGTTCTGTTGCTTGAAAAGAACTGATTTCAAGCTATTGTTGAAGCGAACAATGAAACCTCGTTTCTTTTCATTCACCAAGTGCAATTTCTTCAACAAGTTGAAAACCTTGTATCGGAATTTGTTGTAGAACTTTGAGGAATGTAACCTTCCTAAATAACGGTGAAGCGAACCTACGTTCCTGTCGATGGACATATTGTTGTCGTTGAGCAGGATTAACAGGTTGTTGGGAGTGTTAGCAGCATTGTTCAATCCTTCGAATGCCAAACCTCCCGAAATGGATGCGTCGCCGATAACGGCTATGACGTTGCGGGGAGGCTGCTCCTTGTTCATTTCCGATGCCACAGCCATGCCCAATGCTGCTGATACCGAATTGGATGCATGTCCGGCAGTGAATGAGTCAAATTCACTCTCAGCCGGATTCGGGAATCCGCTCAGCCCCCCCTTTGTTCTGATTGTTGGAAAGCTGTCACGACGGCCGGTGAGAATCTTGTGGGCATAAGCCTGATGACCAACGTCCCACACTATTCGGTCATAGGGCGTGTTGAACACATAGTGGAGGGCGATAGTAAAGTCTACCGCACCCATACTTGACCCGAAGTGACCGGGATTCTGAGAAAGAGAGTTTATTAGGAAACTGCGTATCTCGTCGCCTAACCGGGGAAGCTGATCGGTTCCCAGTTTGCGCAGCTTTTCGGGTGTGTCAACTTGAGAGAGGAGAGGATAAGCAACTGCATCAACCGGTTTTATTGGTTCAATTATTTCCTGCTTTTCCATTCCGTTTATACTTTTTGTAGAGGGGAACAAATACCACTATTCCCGAAGCAACAATTGCAAAAATGGTTTGAAATGTGATGATTGCCGAGGATTTTATCAGGATGTAACATAGAAAAATCCACAGAAGGATAATAAATGATAGTCGAATAGTCTGAGATGGATTCATAATGTATTCCAAACAAAACACTCTTACCGCAAAGTTAAACAAATTTTTCTACTGTTGAACAATTTAGGTGTATTTGTGTGTTTATATAATAACGAACGTTTTAACTTATTTATGTAAAGAGAATCAGTAATGTGGTCGAGCCGTCCCTACACGTTTGACAGAGTGGTCAGAATTATCTTTACGATGATTGCGGCCTGCATTCTGCTATATTTTCTTTATATTCTTCGCGACGTGCTGCTACCATTCTGCGTAGCATGCCTGATTGCCTACATCATCGAACCTTGGGTGAAATGGAATCAGAAAACGTTGAGAATAAAGAACCACACTTGTGCTGTGGTCCTGACAAGTTTCGAAGGACTTTCCATCTTTGCAATACTTTGCATCATCTTTATCCCCATCGTAGAAAGGGAGTTCTCACAGCTTGCAGTCCTTTTGGACCATTATGTCAAGAACGGTCACCCGGCTATCAGTCGTTTTCCTGAGACTTTCCACCGTTTCATACATTCATCGTTCGATATTGAGAAGCTGATTTCCGACATTGAAAAGATAAACACTACCGCAGCAATAGAGGAAGCGTGGAAGAGCATAACGAGCGGCCTTGACAAAATTCTCGGAATTCTAGGATGGCTTATTTCGATTGTATATGTCATTTTCATTCTTCTTGACTTCGATAAATACAAGAACGGAATAAAGAAACTTATTCCCAATAAATATATTCCGGCCGCCAGGACCATCGGACATGATCTTTCATGGTCAATGAAAAGGTATTTCCGGAATCAGGCTTTGATTTCTTTCATTACCGGACTATGCTATACCATCGGTTTCTCGATTGTTGGAATCCCTATGGCAGTAGTTATCGGTTTGACTAACATGGTTCTGTTTATGGTTCCCTATTTGGTCTATGTTTCTTTGATCCCGGTAACAATTATGTGTGCGTTCAAGTCAATGGAAACAGGAATGGATTTCTGGACTATATGGCTCGAATGCATGGCTGTATATGCTTTTGTCGAGTCATTCTCCGATTTGATTCTTACTCCCCACATAATGGGGAAGGCCCTCGGAATGAATCCTGCGATGATTCTTCTCTCCCTTTCGGTTTGGGGTACTTTGCTGGGATTGCTGGGAATGGTGATAGCACTACCGGCTACGACGATTCTGACAAAATGGTTCAAACTTTGGCTGACAAATTGGAGAGACAAGGAAAATGCCAAGTTGCCCTCGCCACCTCCCGACACCGGCCCTCTGACCTGATTTCAGCGTTTTCGGTTCTGTCGTTCCTCGGGTTTCTGCCAGAAGAAAAAATGGTTCCGTTGGGCTATCTTTTCTTCAGGTTTTCTGGCAACATAAATTTTTTCTCCTGTATAGGGATGAAATCCCGAATAGTAGATTTCCGATGCCAAGGTCATAGGCGTCGGAGTAAAGTCCTGGATTTGCTCGGGCCTGAGATGCAACCGCTTGGCTTTCGACGCAAGGTTTTTCATGTCGATTTCCCTACAACCGGGATGACTGGAAATAAAATAGGGAATGATTTGCTGGTTTAAACCTTCCTTACGGTTGACATTGTCGAAAATATTCTTGAATTCCTCGAATTGGGTAAACGATGGTTTCCTCATCAGTTTCAAGACATGGTCTTCGGTGTGTTCCGGAGCAACCTTCAAACGACCCGACACGTGTTTTGTTATCAGTTGCCGGTTATATTCCCTGTTTATATTGTCGGTCTTATGATTGCCGGTCGGATGCATCGAAAGATCATACCTGACCCCACTCCCGATGAAGGATTTCTTTATGCCGGGGATCTTGTCGACTTTATTATACAATTCAAGCAATGATTCGTGACTGGTGTCAAGATTCGGACAAACGACCGGATGAAGACATGATGGCTTCAAACAGTTGCGGCAAATCTCCTGATTCTTGCCACTCATACCATACATGTTTGCCGATGGTCCTCCCAAATCGCTTATATAACCTTTGAAATCGGGCATCCTGGTGACGTTCTCTACCTCTTTGAGAACCGATTCATGGCTTCGCGACGCGATGTGCTTCCCTTGATGGGCCGAGATAGTGCAAAATGCGCACCCTCCGAAGCATCCCCGGTGAAGATTCACCGAGTGGCGTATCATTTCATATGCCGGAATTGTTTTTCCGTCATATCGTGGATGTGGTTGACGCGTATAAGGCAAATCGAATGAAGCATCAATTTCGCCCTGTGTCATGGCAGGAAGCATCGGATTGACCTTTACAACTTTTCCAAGCTGTTCCATCTTTTGCCATAACACTGTGTCGGGTACAAGTCGGTTCGACTGTTGTTCTATGTGTTTGAAGTTGCTTGATTGTTTCTTCTTTGAAGCCACACATTCTTCCCAAGAAGCAAGAATGATGTTGTTAGCATTGGTCTCTGCCGGTATCATTTCCCTTGGAAGGAGAATTGCCGTTTGAGGAACATCAATGATTTGATCAGCTCTTTCTCCTTGCTCAAGACGAGAAGCAATCTCAAGAATGGGTTTTTCGCCCATTCCGTAAACCAATATGTCGGCTTTGGAGTCCACGAGGATTGACGGTCTCAGTCTATCTTCCCAGTAGTCGTAATGGGAGAGTCTTCTTAGTGAAGCTTCTATGCCTCCAACCGCAACCGGAACATCAGGATACAGTTCTTTCAGGATATTGCTGTAGACAATCGTAGGATAGTCGGGTCTCATTCCGTGACGTCCTCCGGGAGTATAGGCATCGTCGGACCTTCGGCGACGTGCTGCAGTGTAGTGATTCACCATCGAGTCCATAGCGCCGGCACTCACTCCGAAGAACAGTCGTGGAACTCCCAGTTTCTTGAAGTCACGCAGGTCGTCGCGCCAGTTCGGCTGGGGGACGATTGCAACCCTATAGCCGGCGTTTTCCAGAATACGACCTATGACTGCCGCTCCAAACGAAGGGTGGTCGACATAGGCATCCCCTGAGAACAGAATCACATCGATGTAATCCCATCCTCTATCTTTTACCTCTTTGACTGAGGTCGGAAGCCATAGCGACGTGTCCCTCACTTTTCGGGTGTCAAAAGTGTGACGGTGCCCTCAATCAGGGATACTGCAACCGGAGTGAATCCTGCGGCAGTTTTTAAGGCCGGAACTGCCGAGAACCCATTGACCTCTGATACTCCAAGCGGTATATTGGCCAATAATTCCCCGGTTTTTGCATCGACAATCGAAACAATTCCACGTCGTGAACCAACATAAACCATGTCGTCGACAACCAATGACGGACACGGTGCATGTTCATATCCTATGTTAAGGTCGGTCGTCCAGACCGGATTGAATGAGTCGCTTGTCAAATCCACGGCAATCAGCTGACCGTCCATTGTTTTAGCATAGGCTAATGTCTTTTCCGGATTTGCGGCCAGACTTTCGCGATATTTGACGCTGTTGTCTCTCCATATAGTTTCGCCTGTAGCGCGGTCAATCATGGTCATGTAACGGTCGGGAGCCACTATCAGTACTCGCGTAGGTGTAACGACAGGCACTACATTACCCGGACCAAGGATGTTAGAGGATTTGCCATTGTTCCATTTCCAATTCAACTCTCCGTTGTTGACATTAACCGATCGAAGATAGGAGTCCCAGGCTCCGAAAATTATTTCCTCTCCGTCAATTGCAGGCTGCCCCTGGCAATAGTTGGAAATGCTGTCGAATATCCATATTTCCCGGAGAGTTTCGGGGTTGATCGCAACAAGTTTACCATAGCCTCCCTGATAGAGTAGGTTTCTGTTGACATCATATATTCCATCGGCAACATAGGGGAGGGAGTCGGCAAAATGTGCGATAACTTTTCCCTGTTTGTCGAATTTGAGAATACCTTCGTTTATGGTTGGGACTATGATCTCTTCTTTGACCGATACAGGCATCGAATAATAAGGAGCTCCTCCGAAATATTGCCACTCCAATAATGAATCCTTCAGATTGACCGAACGAATATAGCCGTTGGAGGTTCCGAACACTATATTGCTGTCATATACAGTCGGACGGGTGAAGATGGAGGCACTGTCGTTCCACACGGTTTTGATATCCCAGTTGTTTCCCGGATGTTTGAAACGTGTCTTCTCAGGTTTTTTGATCGCATAGATCAACTCGGGTTCGGCTCCTAACAGTTTTGAGAAAACTTTTATGCTGTCACCCTCAATCTCAATTATTGAATAGCCATAGTTTCCTTTTCCACGGTCAAGCGATGTCAATGTGATGTTATGAAGGTCGTTCCCTCCCTCGACTTTGTCGAGCATGTAACGATGATAATGGCCGTTGACATGAGCAAGAACCGGATATTTCTTTAGTCGAGAAATATAGTCGAAATAGTTGTCAAGGTCGGGATTTAAAGCATAATGATTGAAGGATAAGATATTGCCTGTTGGATGAGCTTCCAATAAAGAGTCGATTGTAGCACTCATCCAATGCAAATCTTCCTGTTTGACATGACCGTCACCCATTTTCATGTAAGGGCCGCAGTTGGTTCCGATGATGATTATAGAATCCTCTCCAACCACGCCGCTGAAACGGTCGGTGCCGAAAATATTCACATAGGTCGCGCCGGCGCTCTGCGACCAGGTGTTTTCATGATTGCCCGGAAGCATAAAAAGGGGATAGTCGATCACTGAAACAATTTCCTTGATGTTCTTTATTTCGACATCCGAACCCTCATTTGTCAGGTCGCCGTTAAAGATGACTGCATCGGGATTGATCGATGCAATCTCGGCGATGCCACGCTTTAATTGTTCTTCTGTGTGGAATCCGGGGGAGACGTGCACGTCGTTGAAGATCACGAGTTTTGTTTTCGCACTTAGAACTGCCGATGCAAGTAACAGTGAGCAGAGACAAAGAAACAGTTTTGATTTCATGGTATTTAAAATATAAGACATTCGAGTATATAAACAATGCTGCCGCCAAGATAGCCCATGAAGGCAGGAAAGGTGATGTGGCGCATATACCATCCGAAATTTATTTTTTCGAGTCCCATGGCAATTACGCCGGCAGCCGAACCAATAATAAGCAAACTACCGCCTACACCCGCACAATAGGAGAGGAATTCCCAGAACGGACCGTCGACAACAAAGTTTGCGGCATACCCCAAGGCATCGGGTTCCACCGGATACATTCCAATGGCACCGGCTACCAAGGGTACATTGTCGACGATTGACGACAAAACACCGAGCAGGAAGTTTATGATGTAGATATTGTGAACTTTATCATCGAGCCATGCCGCCATTGTACCAAGAACACCGGTGAGCTGCAACACGTTAACGGCCATCAGAATCCCCAGAAAGAATAGGATTGAAGGCATGTCGATTCGTGCAATGATGCGTGGTATGCGATGCTGTTTTGCACGGTCCATCACCCTGACCTTGCTATTGTAGTAACATTCGATAAATACCCATATGATTCCCAACACAAGCAACATCCCGATAAACGGAGGAAGATGTGTGACCGATTTAAAAATGGGAACCATTAAGAGGCCGACAATTCCAAGACAAAAAATTGATATGCGTTCTTTCTTTGAAAATGTTTCGGCCATCGTAGACTGGGTTATCTGGGTTGGCACTTCACCAAAATCACCTTTAAGGCGACGAGTCACCATGAGGACCGGAATTACCATAGCGACAATACTTGGTAACAGGACTTTCATGATTAGAGCGTTGGCAGTCACATTTCCCTTGACCCACAGCATGATGGTAGTGATGTCACCGATTGGTGACCATGCACCACCGGTGTTGGCAGCAATAACAACCATTCCTGCGTATAACCATCGGTCCTGCTGATCTTTTATGATTTTTCGCAGGAGCATCACCATGACAATAGAGGTTGTGAGGTTATCGAGTACGGCCGATAGAAAAAAGGTTGTTATGCAAATCACCCATAGCAATTTTTTCTTGTTGCGTGATGTGATATTGTCAGTGATGACTCTGAAACCATTGTGGACATCGATCAGCTCCACGATGGTCATTGCTCCGATGAGGAAAAATAATGTTTGGGTTATCTCACCCAGTGTGTCGATTAGCTCAACGTTGACAACTCGTTCAAGGTCATCGACTCCCAATGCATAGATGACCCACATGAGCATGCCAAGAAGAAGAGCAGATGCAGTTTTGTCTATTTTTATTGGATGCTCAAGTGCAATAGCAAGGTAACCTATCAGAAAAAGGATTATAAGAGTGGTGACAATCATAAAGAGGGAATTATCTCAATTCTTTCACAAAGTTACAAAAAAAAGGCCGTCGAAATAATTCGACGACCTCTTTTGATGTGAATAAGTTTTAAATATCAAGAGCCATGTAATGTTCACGGGGATGATCACATGCCGGACATTTCAACGGGGGCTGTTTTCCTTCGAAAATGTATCCGCAAACCAAACATTTCCATTTGATGACATGGTCGCGTGTCCAGCATGTACCGTCCTGAACATGTTTGAGCCATGTCTCGAAACGGGTCTTGTGATGTTCTTCTATAGAAGCAATTGCAAGGAAATGAGAAGCTATCACAGGAAAACCTTCTTCTAAGGCTACTTTTGCGAAAGCTTTATATTGTTCGATGCCTTCGAATTCTTCTTCGCCGATGGAGATTTGCAAATTTTCGGCTGTAGTTCCTGTAACTCCTGCATCAAGATTCTCAAGTGTTGCGGTTACTTTACCACCTTCAAGAAATTTGAAGAAGATCTTGGCATGATGAAGTTCATTTGCAGCAGTTTCTTCAAACACATTCTGAATGGGAAAGTAGTTTTCCTTTTTAGCTTGTTTTGCGTAGAAGATATATCTTGCGTAGGCCTGAGTCTCACTTAAATAGGCTGTAACCAGATTTTTCTCTGTTTGAGTGCCCTTGATGCTTTTCGGAGCAGGTGCCGGAGCTTTTGCTGAAGTATCCATTGTAAATAAATAATAAAAATGTTAAGAGTTTTTCAACTATATTAACATAAATCATTTTAAAAAGTTCAGTTCAAACATCACAAATTTAAAAACAGTTTATAGTTTTCTGTTTCACATATCAGTTTACAATCTATATCTATCTGATTGGAAGTTCTCTCCATGTGTCGTTAACATTCATCGACCATTTGATGTTCGGAGTCTGAGGTTTTTTATTCTCGACAATTGATGTTTTTGCAACCTCATTCGAGATGAAATCGGCCAATTCACCCAGTGTTATGTCACCTCTGCTCTCGTTAAGCTTTTTCAATAAATAGTAAGTGAACAACCCGTGATTTTTCTCATGGAATGGATAGGCCGATTGATCGGAAGAAGCTGCCGACATGACAATCATGTTACCCATCGCATCAATTTCTTTTGGTTTCAGTTTGATGCCGCGTGCACTTGCCAACATTCCATCACCTCTCAATGAACCGGTGAAACAGGCATCCAGAAATGCAACAACCGAATTGGCTCGCAAATCTCCTAACTGTCCATATAATTTATCAAGCGGATAACAGGCTTCCAATTGAGTTCCCGTTGCATCTATCGGCAACAAATAGGCATTTCTGTTACTTTCGTCGGGTAAACCGTGACCTGCATAGTAGAAAATCACATCGATGTCTCCTTTGTAGGCTTCAGCAATATGTGTCAGATCTTCCATAGCAGCAACAATGTCACCGTAAGTCGCATTATAGTAGGTGCGAATATTTTTTTGCGGTATGCCTAATGTTTTTTCACAATATTTCTCAAAGATACGTGCGTCATTGCCTGCATAATCCACGGGAGCAACCCTCTGATAATCCTCATTGCCTATAATGACAGCAAAGGTGTTTGTTTTTTTCGTTTCATTCTCTGGGATATTGATATCAACTTCATCGGGGGCATATCGCTCCCTCACAGGTTGGTTGATATTCCCTGAATTGGATGCCATCATTTCCTCATATTCTCTTAGCGACGCCAACGAAGTGATGTAACGGGCAAACAGGGTGATGTCATCCTCCTCATATTCCCTGACCGGTTCATAAATCTTTCCGTTCAGATCGAAACGACATGACAGAACCGCAATTTCATCATCCACAACTCCAAAAGTGGGGATAATTTTTACCTCGTTCCAGGAATTTTCAAATATAGTGGCTTCATTTTCCGGCACCTTGACATAGGCCATTCCCCATGTGTCGAGATTCACAGGGAAAAATCCGAAATCCTTGTTGTAGCACTCCAATGACCCAGAAATAACCGATGGGGCATAAAGACTGAGATATTCTTCATGAGCCTTGGCAGCGGCCTCTTCTATCATTTTTCTGCGATTGGTTTCCGATACCCTACCTTCCCATTGTGCAATCGTTTCATAATCTTTCCTCTTCTGCCAATCTTCGATCGTCTTTTTTGAGAGTGACGATGCAAAATCGGTGAAATTACGTTTCATTTTCATTCCCACCATGTTGGTGGCTCCCCGTTCTTGAATAATGGCATAAAAAGGCGTATCCTTACATTCACGGAACGCGTCATATATGACATAACGTGGATACAGTATTGTCTGACCTCTCACATCCGTCAGTTTTCTACATCCCTTGAAGATTCCCGCTAAACCATAACCGAAGTTTCCTGAATATATTTTCGCTTGAGCATCATCGGGCATCACTATTTTTTCCAGGTTCTCACAGTTCCAAAATGCTCTTTCTCTAATTTCGTTTATTGAGTTAGGAAGAATAATGCTTTTAAGATTTTTACAATTCATAAAACCACTTTCGCCTATGATTGTTACATCATAAATAAAATTATCAAAGGAGACAGTTTGAAGAATAATTGCATTCTTTAAATTTGATTTATTAGCTGCCGAGCAGCAAACTGTCTGATCTTCAAGAAGAGTGTATTTTATATTGTTTATGATTATCGACTTTCCTAAAGCATTATTTCCAATTAGCAAGATTAAAATGAATACAACTGTTTTATACATAATATAATATATTATTATTTATCAAAAGTCAAATCCAAATGTCAGGCTTAAAATGCCTTTGATTGCATTTTTTGAGATCTCACGTGAGGTTGTATAGTCTTCAAAGAATATACCATTTTCATGAGAGTGTTCATATACCTCTGTTTTTTCTTTAATGTTTATAAGATTATAGGATAGACCAATATTCATTCCAGTATTCTTTCCTGTTCTAATCCGCATTCCTACTTGAGGTTGAAGGTATAAACCAGTTCCATAATAATATGAATCGTTACGATCATTATAAATGGTTCCATTTTCAATATATTCTTTATAATGAGATGTTCGTAAGAAATAATCACTTGACAATAAATATCCAGCTTTTATAGAAATATATGGATTAATCCCGTTGTTATTCCAAAAGTCGTATCTACTTGTAAAAAATAACGGAATATTTAAGTGGGGATCTGATATTTCACTTATGTTAATTAACATCAAACCAGTTCCTAAACCTAAAAATAATTTATTTATTTGAACTCCATGAGATGTTGTTATGTCTAAGACACACCTTTCATCAAATCTTATAGATTCAGTAGCAAATGAAAATAATGCATATCCGAATGAGGCCTCTATGTCGCCACGGTATTTTTGTGCAGATACATGGAGTGATTGGGACAAGGCAAGAGCCGTCAGGAAACTTAAAATTAGCCTTTTCTTCATAGCAAGACGTTGGTCTAAAGTAAAGTTGGCCGACTCCCAGGTTCCAATTGTGTTACCGAATAAAAAAAAGCGTGAGAGCCAATCATCATTGCTCGTCCCACTTACAGAGGCTCTGGCGTGCCCATCGGAGAAAAACGAGCAACAGGAGCCTCACGCCGATATGAATATGTGTGTAAATTGACGTATAGATGCCTTACGTCAGTACATAATCATACCACGATTGGCGTACACCGTTGCTTTATCCTTGATCTCCGATTAGAAACTGCCAGATTTCTGTAAGTCAAGAATAAGCGTGATAATACGCTTTTTATTTTGTTGTATACATTCCGCCCACTATACCCTCATACCGGAGGCTCCGTGGACGGTATGCAATCACAAAAATAAATGTTTTAAGTTTTATATACAAACCACGGTAGTTTTTAAAGATATTCCTATCACTCCATTGAAAGAATGGCGCCACAGAAATATAATAATATTGCCGAGTGCTTGCCGTGAACATCACCACATCAAAGGATTAAAAATAAATCCTTCTATAATTCAAGCGACATTGCGTCGAAATAACTTCGGGTTTTATTGGCTACTCTGACGAGTGACAGCATGACGGGGACTTCTACCAATACGCCCACTACGGTTGCCAAGGCAGCTCCCGATTCGAGTCCAAACAATGAGATAGCAACTGCAACTGCAAGTTCAAAGAAGTTGCTGGATCCAATCATTCCGGCCGGTGCAGCTATAGAGTGAGGCAATTTCCATGCCCTTGCCCATCCGTAAGCAATAAAAAAGATGAAAACTGTCTGTAGTATTAAAGGGACTGCGATCAATACAATATGTAAAGGATTATTTAAAATGGTTTTCCCTTGAAATGAGAAAAGTATGATAAGGGTTAAAAGGAGTCCGATGATTGTCCATGAATTGAATTTATTGACAAACACATTGTTGAAATAGTCAAGTCCACGATTCCTGATTACGGATATTCTTGTCAGGATTCCTGCCAAAAGAGGAATAACTACAAACAGGACGACAGAAAGAATCAAAGTCATCAATGGTATCTGAATTCCTCCAATGCCAAGGAGAAAACCAACTATCGGCACATAGGCTATCAAAATAATCAGATCATTGACAGCAACCTGAACCAGAGTATATGCCGGGTTACCTTTTGTGAGATGACTCCACACAAATACCATCGCAGTGCATGGGGCAGCTCCCAACAATACAGCTCCTGCAAGATATTCATCGGCAAGGTTCAAAGGAATAAGATATTTGAATACAATAAAGAAAAAGAACCATGCTATTCCGAACATGGTAAAAGGTTTGATTATCCAGTTTGTAACACAAGTTATCACTATACCTTTCGGCT
Source organism: Muribaculaceae bacterium (assembly GCA_022510505.1). Lineage (GTDB taxonomy): Bacteria > Bacteroidota > Bacteroidia > Bacteroidales > Muribaculaceae > JAFLTL01. Next base: position 32,171 of record JAFLTL010000010.1, read on the forward strand.
GTTTTGCAACATTTCGAACGCTTCTGAAATCTATTTTCAGCATCATGGGATATATCATCAGCCAAATCAATAAGGCTATAGGGATTGAGACATTGGCATATTCCCACTTGCCTAAAGTTTCAGGTACGGCAGGAATCCATTGTCCTATAGCGATTCCCACCAAAATGCACATGGCAACCCAGACCGACAAATATCTCTCGAAAAATCCTATTCCTTTATTCATGTGCTCTAAGTCAGTTTGTTATAATAGTGTTGAATCCTATAGATTCTTATCTTCTCCAAAAGGATGGTGTCAAAAGCATAATCAGGGCAAAGATCTCAAGGCGTCCTGCAAGCATCAGAAATGACATGACCCATTTGCCAATATTGGGTAGAAAATCATAGGAACCCGTAACGCCAGTGATTCCTGATCCCAAGCCATTGTTGGATATACAGGAAATTGATGAAAAAAAGGCATCGACAATAGGAAAATCCATAGCAGCCAGCAATACTCCACCCAACACTATCAGACATGTATAGATTAAAAGAAATGCTATTATCTCGTTTGTGTTTTCAGGAGTTATAATCTGCCCGTTAACTCTTATTGCTTTCATACTTCGAGGGGAAACCGAACGTTTCACCTCAATCTTGAAATTCTTAAATAAATAAACCAATCTGTCAAGTTTCGCTCCACCGGTAGTTGACCCTGCACATGCGCCGAAATACATCATGATTATTGTCAATACGATACTTAAAGCTCCCCATGACTCAAAGTTGGCAGCTCCAAAACCTGTAGATGTCATCGACGAGATTATATGAAATATCGGATCTATTGTCAGACTTTGCCATCCCCTATAATTTCCGGAATGTAAAATCGACACCATAGTCAGAATATAATTTACAGATATCAAAATCAGGAATGCTCGGAAAACATCATTTTTCCATAGCTGTCTTAAATATCCCTTGCAAGCTGCATAAATCAAACCGAAATTAATACCTCCAAGGAACATAAACACACTCAAGACAATTTTGACATATATCGAATCAAATGCCGCAATACTTTCATTCCTGGTGGAATATCCTCCGGTGGAAATTGCAGTGAACGCATGACATACGCTCTCAAAAAAATTCATGGGACCAATCCATAAAAGCAGAATAAGGATGACTGTCATTGCCCCGTATAATAGCCATAATATTTTTGCGGTGTTTGCTATTCGGGCTCCTATTTTGTCATGGGTTATACCTGAAACCTCGGCATGAAACATGAAGACTCCTTTATTGCTGTTTAAAGAAGGGATGATTGCAAGGGTGAACAACACGATGCCGAGTCCGCCAATCCACTGGGTAATAGCTCTCCATAACACAAGTCCGGTGCTGCAGTTTTCAATATCTCGGATAACCGTTGCTCCGGTAGTTGTGAAACCCGACATTGTCTCGAAGAACCCCTCGCTTATGTTAAGATGGGCCGAACCGAAAATGAACGGCAACATCCCAAAGAGAGAAAAAATTACCCAAACCATGCATGTGATCATGCATCCGTCCTTCCTCCCCAGATTGTCACAAGATGGTTTTATCAGATATTTTAAAATGAAACCGCTAAGGGCAGTTACACAGGCGGTGATAAGAAAAGGAATCCAATCCTCTTCCTTCTTGAAAAGACAAACTAATAAGGGGACAATCAGAAAGAGCGATTCAAATAATAAAAACTGTCCCAGAACATTAAGCTGTTTTGGGAAATTTATCAATCGGCTATTGGATGTCCGCTCAATGGAGTTAATTCTTATCATTCACGGAAAAGTTTTTCAACTTTGTTTAATGAACCGTTAAGACAAAAAACAATGACACTGTCTCCGGCACGGAAGGTTGTGTTACCCGTCACAATTTCTCCTTTCCCATCTCTTATCAAACCGGCAAAGTTCAGTTCCTTTGGAAGATGAAGATGTTTCACAGGAGATTTAGTCAGTCGCGAACCTTCTTTAATCTCCATTTTTGCGACTTCAGCATCTTTCATCGCAAAACATTTCGACGATGACTGTTCGGAATCAAGAATTATTTGAAATATACTGTTGGCAGTGATAATCGGTTTATTTATGATGGATCCGATATTAAAGGATTCGGCTTTAGGAATATATTGTTCCTTCTCTATCTCAGCGATGGTTCTTTTAACTCCTATATCCTGAGCTGTCAGACACCCCAGTATATTGCTTTCCGAGCTGTCAGAGAGTGAAATAAAGGCATCGCAATTGTTAATGCCGGCTTCTTCAAGTACGTCCTGTTCGCTTCCATCTCCATATATTATTTCGGCATCGGGACACACTTCGGTCAATCTTCTGCATCGGTCGTGGTTCTTTTCCACTATTACGAAAGAGAAATTTTTACCGGTGAGACGTGCAACTATTTCTGCAACCGTACTGCCACCCATAATGATGACCTTCTTTATGGCAGTCTCGTTTTTCCCGGTAATTGACTTGACTTTTTCTATTCCTCCTTCTATTGTCGTGATAAATAGTATGTCGTTTGGCAGAATAACGTCCTCTCCATGAGGAATAATTGTGTTTGTTCCCCTTTTCAAAGCAGAAATGTGCATTGTTCGATTCTCCTTATACATATCCTTTAATTGACTGCCTGAAATTGGAGAATTTTTATCTATTGTCACTGCAGCCATGACAATATCACTATTATTGAAATCATTCCACCCATAGGTCCATGGATGATTCAAAGAACTTATGACGGATAGGGCAGCAAGATAATCGGGATAAACCACATGGTCAACACCCATATTTTTAACTACAATTGCATTATTCTTTTCTAAAAAGTCATATTTGTCGACTCGTGCAATGGTTTTTCTTGCACCCATTGACTTAGCCATTGCGCAGGTTACAAGATTTGTTGCCGTGTTGGCTGTAACTGCCACAAATATATCGGCTTTATCGGCCTTGGCATCTCTTAATGTCCTGAAATCAGCCGGTTCTCCAAAAAAAGTTCTCAGGTTAAAATCTGATTCCAAAACAGAAAGATTCTCACGATTATTATCCACAAGATAAACATCCTGATGCTCATCAACAAAATACTTTGCTAAATGAACTCCTACTCTGCCGGCTCCAACTATAGTTATATTCATTTATCGATCACCAATTTCTCACCCCATCCAAGGTTGATGTACTGTTTTTTCTAACGCAGATAGAGAACTACATTTGAAAATGTTAATTCCCTAGCAGAAAGAAGGAAATTTCTTTAAAATTGTTCCAAATATAAGAAACTTTCGTTCCTCGGCAAATTGTTTTTTGTTGTTTCTCTAAGTGATAAAGACGCAGGAATAGATGAAATTAAGACTTTTGAAATCTTGAGATAAAAAAGAAAGTCTTGTATCATTTGAACGGATTGATTTATTCTCCGGTTATAGTCGCTATTACGTGTCGAGCCGACTTGTATTCACGGAATTCCAAAAGATAGATACCTTGCCAGATTCCGAGATTGAGGCGACCTCTTGTAATCGGGATTGTCAAAGAAGGTCCAATAATAGATGTTTTAGTGTGAGAACTGGCATCATCGGGTCCTTCGTCGGTGTGAATATAATTTGAATCATAATCGGGAACAATTCGATCCAGTATATATTCCATATCGGTTCTAACATCAGGGTCGGCATTTTCATTAATGCTCAAGGCTGCCGACGTATGTTTGATGAACAGGTTTAACAACCCGATTTCGGGCAATGGTGACAACTCTTGCAGAATTTCATTTGTGACCAGATGAATTCCTCTCTCTCTGGGTCTCAAAACAATTTCTTTCTGACTCCACATAAATTTATTTTTTGATTTTGTGAAATTATAAAATTGTTAGAATACCAGCAAATAACCATATAAATAGGATTAAAAACTATATGCTTTAAACTTCATTTCAAGAACCTTTCTTCTTTTCAATTGTTATCAAAGTAAAGAATAAAAAATCTAAAAAACACAGTCATGGAAAGAACGATTCCAATTTCAGAACTTACGAAGGCCATCGATGAAGCCTACGAGTCATTCAAGAGTGTGAAAGGCGGTAAAATCAGTCCGCGTAACCCGAATGCAAAAGAAAAGCAATTCGGGATATCGGTTGCTCTGGTAGACGGAACAACCTACGATAAGGCCGACGCTGACATCAAATTCCCAATGGGTTCAATAGTTAAAATACCCATTCACTCAATTCTTCTTTCTCAGTTTGGCAAGAAGGAGTTGATGAAGAAGGCCGGAAAGGTTATTACCGGTGAGGAAGTCAACAAACAGGAAAAACCGAAGATTCCCGTTAGCGCACATGGAATTCGTGCCGTGAGTGCGATTGAACCTTCAGGTGACCCTGAATCGAAATGGAATCTTATAGAAAACCGCATGATTGATATGATTGGTGAAGCACCAACTCTCAATGAAGAGGTCTATAAGAGTCAGAAGAAGGCAGCTGAAGATGCAGGAACTGAAGATGCAATTGCAAAAGCAGGCTATTATCTCTATGATGATGCTCCAATAGCGATTGACCTTTATTTGAAGGCCCAGGCTATGGAAGTTAACACAAAAATGCTGGCTAAAATGGGTGCGACCATCGCTGCCGACGGGTATAACCCCTTCACCAAAAAGACTGTATTTGACGGTGTTCTTTCTTCACAGATTGTTTCTTACATGGCCGATCACGGACCTCACAAGATGAGAAAGTCATGGTTCCTGACTGCCGGTCTACCTGCCAAGTCGGGTTTCGGAGGAGGTATCGTAGCAATCCTTCCGGGTGTCATGTCAATTGCAATTTACTCGCCTGAACTCAACAATCAGGATGTCTCGATCAAAGCTATCAATGCTTTGGCCTACATCATGGACAAACTGCAAATCAGTGTGTTTGAAAGCGCTAAAATCAGTTTCAAGTAAAAAGATCGAAGTTCATATAAAGGGTGTCAGGGGCGTTCTAAAAGAGCGTTCCTGACTTTTTTTTGTGTTATTTTCATGGTAAATTTGCACCGTCGATTAACGACTGGTTTTCGGTACAATTCTGATAGATGACTGATATAGTTTCATTGGTGTTTCTGGTATTGGCTGTCGTGATGTCTATTCCGGCCTTTTTGTCTCTCCGGTTTTTAGGTAAACCGTTAAGAAGTCGTCGAAAAGCAATGGGAGAGATGCCCCGGGAAACTGAAAGATTTCCAAGTGTGTCGGTGGTGATTTACCCTGAGGAATCTTCGAAAAACCTTTTGCCTTTGCTGGAAAGTATCTTCACTCAAAATTATCCTGGAGAAGTCGAAGCGATAGTTTGCATCGAAGGGAAAAAGCAGTCGGAAAATTTGCTGAAAACAATGCAGTTGGAAAATCCTAATTTGCATGTTACTTTCATCCCCGACGATTCTAAAAACATATCCAGAAGGAAACTTGCAATTTATCTTGGAATTAAAGCCGCCCGTCACGAAATAATCGTCACCACCAACACTCAGTCGGCCATAGAGTCAAAGGGTTGGCTGAAGTCGGTTGTGTCATGCTATTATGATGGTGTCGACGTTGTGATTTCTCCTTCTCTGACAATTATAAACGGGAGAATCAGTTTAAGAAAGATTCTTCGCGAGAACGATTCGGCTCTCGACACACTGACTTGGATGGCCTCGGCTATCGCCGGTAAACCTTATAGAGGTTCTTCGTCGAATCTGTCGTTCCGTCGAGAGGTTTTCTTCGAGAATAACGGCTATGCAAAGACTTTGAATCTTCACTATGGAGAAGATGACCTTTTCGTGAATGAAATTAACACCGGAGAAAACATTGCGGTCAACACAAGTCGCGATTCTGTAATCAGAAAGTATGTCTCCGACATCAGGTCGTTTGATGATGACAAATCAAAACGACTGTTCACGACCAAGGGTCTGGGAGCATATGCCCGTCGTATCGCATCTATTCTTCCCCTAACAATATGGTTGAATCTCATTTTCGGAATACTTGGAATTGTATTCTCTCACGGAAACATTTTTTATCTGATCGGCTCGTCGTTGGCAATTGTTTTGTTTTGGATTCTGCTGACGAAATTGTTCAAGGGCGACACAAGATTCTTGAGGTTTGCACCATCTAACCTTACGATTGTGCCAATGTTTTTTGTGCGTCCTTTCATGACAATCAGTCGGCGCCACGATATGATTTCCGATAGCGATTCTCATTTCACATGGACAAAACTGAAATAGTGAAAGATGAGGATGTGACGGCAGTCACTTCTGAACAGCTGTGGAACAGGAGCTATATCCTTTGTTGCGTTGCCAATTTCCTTTCTTTCTTTGCTTTTTATATTCTGTTGCCGGTTCTTCCGCTTTATTTGAATGAAGAGATGATGGCTTCGAAGTCGGTTATAGGAATGGTCCTCTCGCTCTATGCCATTGCATGTCTCGTCATTCGGCCGTTCAGCGGATTTATCGTGGACAGTTATCCACGAAAAACTGTGCTCGTATGGAGTTTTGCAGCTTTCACGTTCTTCTTCGGCGGGTATCTGATGGCAACTACTATCATGCTCTTCGCTGTTGTCAGGGCTCTGCATGGATTCTCCTATGGTGCTGTCTCAGTCAGTAACAGTACGGTTGCCATTGACGTGATGCCACCAAAGAAAAGAGGTTCAGGAATTGCTTATTACGGTGTGGCCAACAACCTGGCAATGTGTATCGGACCGGCTGTATCGCTCTATATCTATCAGTCCGATTATTCTTTCAACGTCATATTCGTTCTTGCTCTTGTTTCTTCGTTCCTAGCATTCCTGGCTGTATCCATGGTGGTAACTCCCAAGAAAGATTTGGTGCGCCGGGAACAAAAACTGTCGCTCGACCGTTTTTGGCTAATGGGAACCTGGCGTCAGAGCATCAACCTTTTGTTTGTGGCTTTTGCCTACGGGCTAATGACAACCTTTCTGGCCATATATGGTAAGGAGAAAATAGGTGTGACCGATGGTTCGGGAAATTTCTTTCTGTTGCTGGCAATCGGTATCATTATTTCCCGTATCATAGCCTCTAAAAATATCAATAATGGAAAGGTGACGGTAAATATAATCCGCGGAACGGCCATTCTAACTGTTGGTTACGCTGTGTTTGCATTGTGGACGGCTCCAACGGGATATTTCGCCTCGGCATTCATCATTGGCATGGGACAAGGTATGCTTGCACCGGCCTATCAGACCGTCTTCATCAATCTTGCTCCCAATTCGCTTCGAGGCACCGCCAATTCGACCTATCTGACATCCTGGGATGTGGGTGCGGCCGCCGGTATTTTCATGGGAGGATTCATTGTGGATCATGCCGGATATTTCTGTGCTTTCATAACATGTGCCGCAATGGTTTTCATTGCCCTCCTGATGTTCTCTTTCATCAGTGGTCCCCACTTCAATCGCTGCAAACTCCGGTAATTTATGTTGTTATGTTGGTGACAACCGGCATCTATAACCTATAAACTGTAAACAATAAACCATAAACTAAATTTGTTTTATCTAACAGAAAAAGTTAACTTTGCAGGCTAACTATGGGCAAAGGAATTTATAATATGATCAATAAGATATTTGCTTTAGTCTTGGGTGTTTGCCTCATGGGGGTTATGAACTCCTGCGGAGAATATCAGAAAATGCTGAAAAGCAAGGACCCGGTGGCAAAATTTGAATATGCTAAGAAAGCTTTTGAACAAGGAAAATATGCTCAGGCTTATACTTTGCTGGAAGATGTCGTTACTCTTTTCAAAGGAACCGACAAAGCCGAAGAGTCATTGTATCTCCTGGCTTTGAGTCACTATGAAAATAAAGATTATATTGACGCCGCTTCCTATTTTCAAACCTACTACATGAGATACCCCAAAGGGAAATATGCCGAACCCTCACGTTTCTACTGTGGATTCGGATATTATCTCGATTCTCCCGATCCTCAGCTTGACCAGTCGGAAACTATTCAGGCAATCAACGAACTTGCCAATTTTATAGATTATTTCCCCAAGAGCGACAAAGTTCCCATCGCTCAAAATGCAATCTTCGAGCTACAGGATAAATTGACACTGAAGGAACTTCAAAATGCCCAGCTTTACTACAACATGGGCATATATCGCGGAAATAACTACGAAAGTGCCATCATAACCGCTCAGAATGCGATTAAGGAATATCCCTATTCAAAATATAAGGAAGAACTTGAACTCTTGATTCTTAAGGCTAAATATCAGGAAGCTCAACTTAGCGTTGAGGAAAGAAAAGCCGATCGATTCAGAGACGTTGTCGATGAATACTATAGTTTCATCAATAACTATCCCGACGGTCCAAGCCGTCAGGAGGCCGACAACATCTTCAAGATTGCTTCCCGTCATGCATCAGATTAAAATATAAACATAAGCATAAGAGAAACTCATTCTAAACCGAACATGGATTATAAGAAAACGAATGCACCGCTGAACACGATTACCCGCGACATGATAGAATTGTCGGAGGACACCGGAAATGTTTATGAGACAGTGGCAATTATAGCTAAAAGAGCTAATCAGATCTCAGCCGATATGAAGCAGGATCTGGAGAAGAAATTGCAGGAATTCGCCACTCTTAACGATAATTTGGAAGAGGTTTCAGAAAACCGTGAGCAAATCGAAATTTCCCGCTATTATGAGAAACTTCCCAAACCAACTCTCATAGCTGCTCAGGAATATGCCGAGAGAAAACTCTACTATAGAAACCCCTCGAAAGGTGGAAATCTTGATCTTGATTAAAAGTTTTTGATAGATTAACCATTTTTTGTACCTTTGCAACCTGATTTCGTGGAGTCTTGGCTCCGACGAACATTGAATACTAACTTAAAATCATTCTACAATGGCTTTAAACCCAGAAGAAAAAGCTGCAATTTTCGAGAAATACGGTAAGAGTAAGACCGATACCGGTTCTCCTGAATCTCAAATCGCTTTGTTTTCAGTTCGCATCGCTCACTTGACCGAGCACCTGAAAAGTAATCACAAGGACCACGCTACAGAAAGAACTCTGAAAATGCTGGTTGGTAAGCGCAGAAGACTCCTCGATTATCTGATTAAGAACGATATCCAGCGCTATCGCGATTTGATTGCAAAGAAAGAACTCGGAATCAGAAAATAATTCGAGAAAACTTTTTCAACAGTTCCTTTTTTCAGAAATCACAATGGAAAAAGGAACTGTTTTTTTAGATTAACCATGGATAAGATACCAAGTTTTACAATTAACCACGAGAAACTGCTGCGTGGTTTCTATGTTTCTCGTAAGGATATGACTCCACGAGGTGATGTCCTGACCACTTTCGACGTCAGAATGACAGAACCAAACCGCCAGAGAGCTGCGTCGCCACAGGCACTGCATGCCATGGAACATCTTGCAGCAACTTATCTAAGAAACCACCGGCAATGGAAGGACAAAATTGTCTATTGGGGTCCTATGGGATGTTGCACGGGAAATTATCTGATTGTTCAAGGTGATCTCACACCAACCGACATAAAAGACTTGATGATCGAGACTATGGAGTTTATAAAGGATTTTGAAGGTCAAATCCCGGGAGCTACCACCCGAGACTGTGGCAACTATTCGTTCATGGATCTTGAAGGTGCGCGTCAACTCGCAGACGACTACCTCAAAGTCATCAACAACCTCTCCAAAGAAAACCAAACGTACCCTGAATAGATAATTCAGAGTATTTGGCTCCATAAATCGAGAAAAATTAGTTGAACGTTATTTGATTTTGTGATTGAGAAGAATTTCTTCTCCTTTGAACACTGTGAGACGAGTGTCCGGGATAAGAGGTATTGACAACGAAGGAAACCGACCGGCTAAAACTACATCTCCGGTGTGAAGAGTGCGACCATAACTGGCCCTCGCTATTGCACGGTCAATCTCTCTCTCTAATTCCAATACTTCAAAAGACTTCTCGAATAAAACATTTCCTAAGGTTGACAGATCGGTAGATTTTATTTCAAGCGGCTCCCGAAAGTCAAAATCTTTCGACAACATCAAAATATTGTCGGTATTCAATATAAGAGAAAGGTTATCCTTGGAAGGTCCCAAACCAGGCATAGCCAATATTCCGAAAATTGGTCTTACCCAATATCTGTTGGCAAAACGTTCTTCGATGAATTTTCCCAATCGTATGATTCTTGCCCCTAAAAAAACTTCGGCCGTTCTACATTCCAACCAATCAGGGATAAAAAGTGGTGTATTGGGCCTGACAATGACGTTCTCGGCCATCATAACACCGTTTTCATTGGCGCCTGACAAACCCACGGAAATTCCCTCTCTTCTTTCGCTGTTTCCCTCCAGGGTGTCAAAATAGGCTATTATCTTCATTCTCAGTCGCCCGAAAAAAGGTCTCCTTCGCGAGTGAAGGTTTTCCCCAGATGTTTATATGCAAGCATTGTCGCCTGGCGTCCACGCGGGGTGCGCTGGAGAAATCCTTCCTTAATCAGGAATGGTTCGTAGACCTCTTCGACCGTGCCCGGGTCCTCACCAATCGCTGTCGCTATAGTAGTCAAACCAACCGGTCCACCACCGAATTTGTCAATTATGGTCGTTAGCAAACGATTGTCAATCTGGTCAAGCCCGAATTTGTCGATGTTCAACGCTTCCAACGCGAAACGTGTGATTCCGGGTTCTATAATCCCGTCACCTTTGACAAGAGCAAAGTCCCTGACTCTCCTTAGCAGCGCATTTGCTATTCGAGGGGTTCCGCGACTGCGCAAAGCGATTTCATGGGCTGCTTCGTTGTCACAGCTTATACCAAGAAGCGAGGCCGATCTTTTTATGATGCCCTCAAGAAAATCAACATCATAATACTCCAAATGGCATGTTATTCCAAAACGAGCACGAAGGGGAGATGTCAACAATCCGCTTCTTGTAGTGGCCCCAATCAACGTGAATGGAGAAAGACCCAGCTGGATCGTGCGCGCTCCAGGACCCTTGTCTATCATGATGTCGATTCTATAATCTTCCATCGCGGAATATAGATATTCCTCGACAAGAGGACTCAACCGATGAATCTCATCTATAAACAAGACGTCGTTGGGTTGCAACGATGTCAACACTCCCGCCAAGTCCCCCGGTTTGTCCAAAACGGGCCCCGATGTAGTCTTTATGCCAACACCAAGCTCATTCGCAACAATTGAGGCTAATGTCGTTTTTCCTAAGCCGGGAGGACCGTATAACAAAACATGGTCTAGCGACTCGCCAAGTTTTCGAGCTGCCGAAACAAACACCTTCAGATTGTCGACAACTTTGTCCTGGCCATGAAAGGAGTCGAATGATGAGGGTCGCAAAGCCCTCTCGTTCTCTTTCTCTATCGGATCCAATGCAGCATTGCCGGCATCCCTGATGTCGAAATCTTCTCTCACTGTCTAAAGATATTTATCGCCAAAATGAGTGTTGGCATCGTGAACCATCTGCTTGATTCGCTGCTCCTCACTCTTGGGACATATCAGAAGTACATCACCTGCATCAGCCACAATATAGTCCTTAAGGCCATCGACAACTATTAGTTTGTCATCTTTTACGGCGAATATGTTTCCCGATGAATTATAAGATAAAACCCTGCAATTCTGGGTGACATTACCATCCCGATTCCTCGGTGAATTGTCATATAACGCACTCCAGGTCCCAAGGTCGTTCCAGCCAAAATCAACTCTTTCGACAAAAACATTGGATGCTTTCTCCATCACGGCAAAATCAATGGATATCGACATGCATCCCGGAAAGTTCTGTGAGATGAACTCGGTTTCCTTTTCTGGAATTCCGAACAGTCCAACACCTTTATCAAAAGATCGAGCCATGTCGGATACATGGGAATGAAAAGCCTCCTTGATAGCTTTAGCAGTCCAAAGGAATATACCTGAATTCCACAAAAATTCTCCTGAGGAAAGGAATACTTTGGCTAATTCGAGATTCGGTTTTTCGGTAAAGGTCTTGACCTTGTTGATCGATGGACATCCTTCGACGGGCTCGCTTATCTGTATGTATCCATACCCGGTCTCAGGACGAGTAGGTGTGATGCCAAGTGTTAGCAAAGCATCATGGTTTTCAACAAATTCAAACCCGTTCTCGATGCTTTCGATAAAAATCTTTTCCCTCGTTATCAGGTGATCGCTCGGAGTTACTATCATTGATGCTTCCGGGTCAATAGCCGCTATGTGCCATGCCGCCCATGCAATGCATGGCGCTGTGTTGCGGCGTGCGGGCTCAAGGAGAATGTGGTCTTCATTCAAATCGGGAAGTTGCTCTTTGATTAACGGCGCATATTCGGCATTTGTGACAACCAGGATGTTAGATGGTGATACCAACGGAACAATGCGATCATAGGTCATCTGTAGCAACGAACGACCGGTCCCAAGGAAATCTATAAACTGTTTGGGGCGGTTTGAACGACTGTAGGGCCAAAATCGACTGCCGATTCCACCGCACATTATCACGCAATATCGATGAGGATTTATCATAATTTTTGGTTACTATCCCACAAATATAAAAAATATATTTCAATGAATTGTTTGTTTAAAAGTGTTTTAAAACAGTTCGATATTTGTCAAAAACTGTTGATAATTTGAACCAAGGGATTTAAATTTGCGTTATACAAACAACGAGAGATATTTGAAAATCATGCCGACCTGAAGTTGATTGGGGAACTCTTCAATTTATTTCAGTTATGCCGAGATTTCTACATTGCCCAATGGCGGGCTCCGTTGATTGAAAAATCAATTGCACTTCGGTGCACAAGGCAGATTACAAAGGACAATGAGGACTCAAATCCTGTCATTACTGAGTTCCATCTACATCCTTCGGGCGGCTTTCTTTAAAAAGAGGGGACGGTTTCATTCGAAACCGCCCCCTCTTTTATTGTGTGATACTGTGTGTTAAGCAAGGAATCCAAGCAGGACACCGGCTGCTACTGCCGAGCCTATTACACCCGCTACGTTCGGGCCCATGGCATGCATTAACAAATAGTTGCTCGGGTCATATTCCAAACCAAGGTTGTTTGAGATTCTCGCCGACATCGGAACGGCCGATACACCTGCATTACCAATAAGCGGATTGAGCTTCTTGGCTTTGGGCAAGAACAGGTTGAACAGCTTCACAAAGCATACTCCCGATGCTGATGCTATGATGAAGGCCATGAATCCTAAGCCGAATATGAATATAGTTTCTTTGGTCAGGAAAGTGGTGGCCTGAGTTGACGCACCAACTGTCATGCCCAACAGAATCGTAACTATGTCGGTCAAGGCATTCGATGCTGTCTTGGCCAAACGTGTCGTCACACCACATTCACGCAACAGATTTCCGAAGAACAACATTCCTAACAGAGGAAGTCCAGAAGGAACCACAAAGCAAGTCAGAAGCAGACCAACTATGGGGAATATGATTTTCTCGTTCTGGGAAACGGCGCGAGCCGGTTTCATTTTGATTATTCGTTCTTTGTGAGTGGTCAGAAGTCGCATGATTGGCGGCTGTATCACCGGAACTAATGCCATGTAACTATAGGCCGAAACCGCAATCGCACCCATCAGATTAGGCGCAAGTTTCGATGACAAGAAGATGGCCGTAGGACCGTCGGCACCACCGATTATCGCAATCGCACCGGCCTGATCGGGCGCAAAGCCAAGAGCCAGAGCGACCATATAGGCACCGAAGATACCGAACTGAGCTGAAGCACCAACAAGCATCAACTTGGGATTGGCTATCAATGCCGTGAAGTCGGTCATCGCACCGATTCCTAGGAAAATAAGAGGTGGATACCAACCGGCTGATACACCGTTGTAGAGAATATTCAGAACCGATCCCTCTTCATAGATGCCAATTTCAAGTCCGGCTCCGGTGTTGAATGGAATGTTACCAATCAATATTCCAAATCCAATGGGCACCAACAGCATCGGTTCGAAATCCTTCTTGATTGCGAGCCAAATGAAGAAGAGACCCACAGCCAACATCACCAGATGCTGCCATGTTGCATTATAGAAACCTGTGAAGTGCCAGAACTGTTGAACGTTCTGCCACAGGAAATCACCAAATGATAAATCAGTCATAATTTCAATGGTTTATACCTGCGGTTTCTATTAGGCTAATGTGATTAGAACTGCCCCTTCCAAAACGGAGTCACCCTGAGACACGCTGATAGAAGCAACTTTGCCGTCACGACCGGCATGAATGGCGTTCTCCATTTTCATAGCTTCGAGAATCAGAACAGTGTCGGAAGCTTTCACTTCGTCACCAACCTTTACAGGGATACTCAAAATAACACCGGGAAGCGGAGCCTTGATTTGGTATCCTCCTGTCGGGGCTGCAGCCACGGGTTTAACTGGCTTTTCTGCACCCTTAGGAGCTTCAGCTGGCTTAACCTTGGCAACTTTGACGGGAGCAGCTTCTGTTTTCTCTAATTCTACTTTGTAGGGAGTACCGTTAACCTCAATGTTCGCGATACCGTTTTCAATATCGCCTACTCCGACTTTATAGACGTTACCGTTGATTTTATATTTATATTCTTTCATTGGTAGTGATAATTAATTGTTAAAGATGAAGTCCATTGCTACAATCAGTGACGGGGAATCTGTCTCATGTTGTAAATCTTGGAACTCCATGGAGAGTAGGCTCTCTTAACTTTATTGATTGTCAGAACATGCGACTCTTCGTCATGGGCGTTCAGGTGTTCATGCAATGCCATTACGATGGCAGCGATTACCTCACCCGAATCAACAACTTCGTGACGCTCTTTGGTCGTTACAACAGGATTCTCAACGCCCGAGGCCATCATTTTGTTGCGAGCATGCATGCCGGCACCTATTGAACTGATAGCCTTAAAGCATAAACAAAGAATTAAGAGTGCCGAGAACACGATTCCCATAGCCATCAAAGTCATGGCAAAACCGTTTTCATCCTTTTCGGCAAACATTTCAATCTTGTCGTTCTTGTCGCGAATGACATTCGATGAACTTGGAGTTATATAAAGCTCTCCCTTGTCGTTTCTGATCTGCCATTCATCGGCCGCATCTGCCACACGAGCATATGAGGTGTTTCCCGGTAATATCGGAATCAATACCGAATCAATCAATGTTATTTTGTCGGAGTCGTACAAACCAATCCAGTTTTCCTTAGTGGGATCAAGAACAAAACTGGTGTGGAACGTTCCCCTGCTGGGCATACCGTCGGCATAGAAAACAACATGCTGACGCTTAGGAATATGAGTGTTGACATCTCCTAGGGGAACAGCATACTTTGTTGGATTGTTCCGGTCGTTCGTTATGTAGATATTCGATATCTCTAATGGAGCAAACTTGGAATTGTAGAGTTCAATCCATGCACTCCGATTACCGAAATCATCAATGAAATTGCTGTCGTTACTTACCATCACCTCGTTGATGTAGAGTGACCCTCTTCGGCCTTGAGCTGAGGTCAAAAGGGTGCACCCACCAAGAATGACGGCAAGTAGTAATAGTGATTTTTTCATTGTGTTGGATTTAATAGGGTGACTTCGGCTGATTACAGTGGTATGTTGCCATGTTTCTTGGCCGGATTCGTAACCTTCTTGGTGGCAAGTTGCTGCAACGCTCTGATTACGCGGAAACGTGTGTTGCGAGGTTCGATGACATCATCAATGTAACCATATTTCGCAGCATTATAGGGGTTGCAGAACAGTTTGTTGTATTCAGCTTCTTTCTCAGCAAGAACTTTTTTGGGATCTTCAGCCTCTTTAGCTTCCTTGGCATAGAGAACTTCGACTGCTCCAGCACCGCCCATAACTGCGATTTCTGCCGTTGGCCATGCATAGTTCATGTCACCGCGAAGCTGCTTGCAACTCATCACAATGTGGCTGCCACCGTAGCTCTTACGCAATGTAACCGTTACTTTGGGAACGGTAGCTTCGCCATAAGCATACAGAAGTTTAGCACCGTGGAGAATCACACCGTTGTATTCCTGGCCTGTGCCCGGCAGGAAACCGGGAACGTCAACCAACGTTACCAAAGGAATGTTGAACGCGTCGCAGAAACGAACGAAACGGGCTCCCTTGCGTGAAGCATTAGAGTCAAGAACGCCTGCCAGATATTTGGGCTGGTTGGCTACCACACCAACCGACTGTCCGTTGAAACGAGCAAAACCAATTATCAGGTTCTTTGCATAGTCGGGCTGAATTTCCAGGAATTCACCGTTGTCAACAATCGCACCGATCACGTCATACATGTTGTAGGCACGGTTTGGTGAGTCAGGAATAATCTCGTTTAAAGAATCCTCAACTCTGTCTATCGGGTCGTTGCATTCTACCAACGGAGCCTCCTCCAAATTGTTCTGGGGAATGTAGCTGAAGAGTTTTCTAATCATCTTGATGGCTTCTTCACCGTTCTCGGCTGCCATGTGGCATACACCGCTCTTCGATGAATGTACTTCAGCTCCTCCAAGGGCATCCTGAGTTACATCTTCGCCCGTTACTGTCTTTACTACCTTCGGACCGGTGAGGAACATATAGGAAATACCTTTCGCCATGATGGTGAAGTCGGTAAGAGCCGGGGAATATACTGCACCACCGGCACAAGGACCAAGAATGCCCGAAATCTGAGGAATTACTCCCGAAGCCAAAATGTTCCTTTGGAAAATTTCAGCATAACCGGCCAAAGCATTGATGCCTTCCTGAATACGTGCACCACCCGAATCGTTCAGTCCGATTACGGGAGCTCCCATCTTCATGGCCATATCCATAATCTTGCATATCTTCAACGCCATCGTCTCCGACAAAGAACCTCCGAAAACAGTGAAGTCCTGAGCGAAAACATATACCAAACGCCCTTCGATCGTTCCGTAACCCGTTACCACTCCGTCACCAAGATAGGACTTCTTGTCCATACCGAAGTTGGTCGAACGATGGCGTACAAACATGTCAATCTCTTCAAATGAGTCCTCGTCAAGCAACTGATTTATTCGCTCGCGAGCTGTATATTTACCACGTTCGTGCTGTTTGTCGATCGCTTTTTGACCGCCGCCCAGACGAGCTTCGTTGCGCAGGTCGATTAGTTCCTGTATTTTCTCCAGTTGATTACTCATGGTTCTTTAATATGTATAAGGTGGTTTTATTTGCAGCCGCAGTCGCAACTACCCCCTTTGGGGTCTTCGCAAAGTTCTATGAGTGTGCCAATCGTTGATTTCGGATGAAGGAAGGCTATGTTCAAACCTTCTGCTCCTTTACGGGGAGCTTTGTCAATCAGACGAGCCCCTTTCGATTCTACTTCAGCCAAAGCGTTTGCAACACCGTCCTGAACTGCAAATGCAATGTGTTGGATGCCTCCACGACCACCGTTGTTCGCTATGAACTTGGCAATGGCACTGTCTTCTGCTGTCGGCTCTAGAAGTTCTATCTTGGTGTCACCGACTTTGAAAAAAGCTGTACGAACTTTCTGGTCGGCTACCTCTTCAATCGCAAAGCATTTGAAACCAAGAATGTTTTCGTAAAATGGGATTGCTTCGTCTAGACTGGGCACTGCTATTCCAATGTGCTCAATGTGGGAAATGTCCATGATTAATGATTGGTTTATAGGTTAATTTGTTGAGTTTCGTGGATTTAAATGGATTTGGCCATTATTGACCAAATTCTGTGCAAAATTAAAAAATTATATCTCCCTTTCCAAACCTTTAACCTCTTGGTTTGATTCTCGAATCTCTTATGAATAGATTTATCGTTTTTTAGCATAGCGATGTCAATTGGATTTAAATATTTTGTTAATTTTGCAGTTTGTAAAACATATAAGCTTTGGCTTTTAATTATTTAAGAGTGATTAGAATGTCCCGTAAAACCTATCTTCGGTTTTTTATCCCACTGTTGGCGATTGGATGTTGCATGTTCTACACCGCTTGTAATTCATCGTCTTCATTGGAATATAATTACTATACCTACAGTAGCACTGCCGTTACATCTTTTTCTTTAAACAAAGACTCTAAGGTCCTGAACAATCTTGATTCGGTCTACTTTTCTATCGACCTGGAAACAGGACGTATTTTCAACGCCTCGCCTCTACCGGTTGGCACAAATGTCAGTCGACTCGTAGTAAACATCACCTATGACAACTGTTCGGCTGTAGAGCTCAGATTTAAAACCGATAACGGAACCGACACTATTGTAGATTATCTGGAAAACGCTACCGACAGTATAAATTTCAGTAACGGCGATGTTATCCTCAGAGTGACCTCTCAGGATGAATTGGCTCAAAGTAACTATATCATTAAGATAAATATCTATGATGAGAATCCCGATTCTCTGATATGGAAACAGAATGGGAATCTTGCCATGGCAATCCCATCAAAGGTAGTGGCTCAACGAACCGCATTGGCTGCCTCGAAATTCTTTGTTCTCTCCACGGATGGCGATAATTGTTACATTTCATCCACCGATAACCCCTATTTCAAAGACTCCTGGTCGGAACCCTCGGTCGTAGAGTTTGATGGCTTCAATCCGGTTATAGAAAGTTTCACCGGTACTCCCTCAGGTGATCTTTACCTGATCGGCTCAAACAACAAACTTTATGTCTCGAAAAACCAAGGTCAAAGTTGGGAACCATGCGACGTGGAGATGTCTAACATTATAGGTGCCTATGGTTCGACTATTCTTGGAACCCTTGTCGACGACTCCAATATATATGGTGTACAATATCCGTCCAAGGGAAATCCATTGGAACTGAGTCCCGATTTTCCTGTCACCTTGACCGGACAGCTCGTTACTCTTAACTCGATATGGCAGGTTAACCCTCAGTCTTTCTTTGCCGGCGGTATCAAAACCAATGGTCAGCTGTCAGAGGATACTTGGGGATTCGACGGCGAAAAATGGGCACGCCTTAGCCAAGGAACTATGCAACCCAACGCGGGAAGCGCAATGTTCCCCTATACGTTCGCAGAAACCGATACTATGTCGTGGCGAGTCAAATATCGCGATGTAGTAGTGAAGTTCGGCGGACTCAACGCCGAGGGAGAAGTTATCGACAGCTTGTATTATACCGATGACCAAGGCCTCCACTGGAAAAAAGCACCTGACAATGTGCAACTCTCGGGCGGAATAACCCCGGCTTTCGGTTCTCAAACCTTCACTCTCTCCCAAACTCTCGATGTCAATTCCCGGGCTATAAAACCCATTACATCATGGGAATGCCCGTTTATTTATGTATTTGATGGAGTCAAGGAAGATGACGAACCCATGACCGATCTGTGGCAAGGAGTGCTGATCAGATACACTAACGTCCCTTTGGAATAGAAATCCCGAATAATGCCGCTAAAGAAATTAATCGTTATGATCATGACGCTGACATTTGGTTCTTCATCAATTGGCATGATGGCCCAGGAGGAGGAATATAAATGGTCGGCAGGTATGAACTGCGGCATTTCAGGCTATCTGGGTGAGTTTAACAGAGCTAATATATTCAAATCCCCCGGAGTCAATCTGTCGGCACAGGTAGCCTATCTTTATGACACTCGATGGAATTTCAATGGAGTACTTTCATTCTCCACTCTGAAAGGCTCAACTGATGTCTTCTCGCAAGAAGGTCTTACTAATCTACCCAGTTCCTTCAACTCCTCCTTATGGCAACTTGACTGTAATGCTGAGTTCAATTTTATGCCTTATGGAATAGGGGAGACCTATAAAAGATTGTCACGCTGGACTCCCTTCATCGGAGCCGGTATAGGTGTGGCTATGGCTATGCCTAAAGGCGGTTCTACTTCTTTCGCACCCGAGCTACCAATTTCTTTTGGTGTCAAATACAAGATAAAGGAAAGATTTAACCTGAAGGCCGAATTGACAATTACAAAATTGTTCACCGATTCGGCCGACGGCCTCCAGGACGTTTACGGAATAGAAAGCTCCTGGTTTAAGAATACCGACTGGAGCGCATCTTTCACTGTCGGATTCTCCTATGAATTCGGGAAAAGATGCCCAACTTGTCACTATGTCGATTAAAATGGAAAATAAGGAAAACCACACGCCACAACATGTCGCCATCATTATGGATGGTAACGGCCGATGGGCTCAAGCCCGCGGAGAGGACCGCTCGGTGGGACATGCCGAGGGTGTGAGGACCGTTAGGAAAATCGTCGAGGAAGCAACCCGTGCAGGTGTCAAATATCTCACACTTTACACTCTGTCGACCGAAAACTGGAACCGACCGAAAGAGGAAATCGCTTCTCTGATGGGATTAATCGTTCAGGCAATCGAAAGAGAAACAGCCGACTTGATAAAAAATCATGTTCGGTTAACTATGATTGGAGACAAATCACCAATCCCACCTTTTGCTCTTGAGAAACTGGAGCAATGTATTGCCGATACATCCCATTGCGACGGATTGACTCTTATTCTCGCACTCAGCTATTCTTCTCGTTGGGAAATAACAGCTGCCGCTCGTCAATTGGCTGCTAAGGCTGCTGCAGGAGAAATCGATCCTGATGGCATCGATGGTTCGATGTTCTCTTCTTGCTTGACTACCGCAGGAATCCCCGATCCCGATCTCCTCATCAGAACCGGAGGAGATTTCCGTGTCAGCAATTTCCTTTTATGGCAAATCGCCTATTCTGAAATAATCGTTACATCAACCTATTGGCCGGCATATTCGCCCGAGGAGTTCCGAGAAAATCTCGAGGAATTCAAAAATAGACAGCGAAGATTCGGATTGACTACTGAACAAATCCTGGGTCAATAATCCTGATAAATTGCATTACCGATCATTATCCATGTTTAAGAAACTACTTATATTTTTTGTTGTCGTCTCTTCGACTGTTCTCTACTGTCGGGCTCAGGAAGCAGTGGATACTGTCTATAACCCTCCTGTAATCTTTACTAATATGCCGCGAGTATATGAAATCGCCGATATTGCTGTCACAGGAGCCGACAACTATGAGGATTATATCATAATAGGATATTCCGGACTGAAAGTTGGAGACCGAGTTGAAATTCCTGGAAACGATATCACCACCGCGGTAAAACGTCTAATGCGACAAGGTCTCTTCGCTCAGGCACAAATCAAGGTTCTGAAAACCGCCGGCGATAAGGCATGGCTTGAAATTGCTCTGAGAACTCAACCACGTA
Source organism: Muribaculaceae bacterium (assembly GCA_022510505.1). Classification (GTDB taxonomy): domain Bacteria; phylum Bacteroidota; class Bacteroidia; order Bacteroidales; family Muribaculaceae; genus JAFLTL01. The sequence continues at coordinate 53,190 of JAFLTL010000010.1, forward strand.
TTTCCGAAGTAAAATACTCCGGGATGAAAAAGGGTGAAAGGGAAGACCTGCAGGAACGACTGAATCTGATGCCCGGTAACCAAATAACACAGAATATCGTTAACCGTGCTCGACAAATCGTTAAGAAATATTTTGCCGATAAAGGTTTTGGTAACGCCGATGTTAAAATAACCTTGACCGAAGACCTTTCTAAACCAAACGAAATGATTGTCGATATTGGAGTAGACAAGCATGACAAGGTCAAAGTTCATAAAATATATATAGAAGGTAATGAGGTTCTGAGCGATCGTACACTCAAGAGAACCATTAAGAAAACCAATGAAAACGGAAATATTCTAAATATCTTCCGTCAAAAGAAATTCGTTCAGAGTGACTATGAGAATGACCTTGACCTGATCATCCAGAAATATAACGAGAAGGGCTACCGCGATGCCAAAATTGTCAGCGACAGCGTCGTGCCATATGATGAGAAGAAAGTCGACGTGTACATCACTGTAGATGAAGGTAAACAATATTATATCAGCGATATTTCATGGGTTGGTAACACTGTATTCGAAACCGATCGTCTCAATTGGATTCTCGGAATCGAACCGGGTGAAGTCTACAACCAGAAACTCCTCAACAAACGTTTGAGTGAGGACGACGATGCAATCGAGAATCTCTACATGGACCAAGGTTACCTTTTCTATCAACTTGTTCCAATTGAGAAGAATGTGCGTGGCGATTCCATTGACCTAGAACTCAGAATGTTCGAAGGACCCCAGGCACGCATAAATAAAGTCGTCATCACAGGTAATGACCGTCTATATGAGAAGGTTGTGCGTCGAGAACTCCGTGTTAAACCAGGCGAACTCTTTAGTAAGAGCGACCTGATGCGCTCGGCACGCGAAATTGCCCAGACCGGTCATTTCGATCCTGAAAGTATGGATATCCGTCCCGAACCGAATGAAGAAAATGGAACAGTCGACATCCATTTCGGATTGACCTCGAAGGCTAATGACCAGATTGAGTTCTCTCTTGGTTGGGGACAAACCGGTATTATCGGTAAACTTGCATTGAAATTCACCAACTTCTCTATAAAGAATCTGTTCCATCCAAGCACATATAAAGGTATCATACCGCAAGGTGAAGGACAAACTTTCACAATCAGCGCACAGACCAACGCCCGTTACTATCAGGCCTATTCGGTTTCGTTCCTTGATCCTTGGTTCGGTGGTCGGCGTCCTAACTCGCTGCAAGTGTCGGCCTACTATAGCCGTCAAACAGGTGTAAACTCATCCTACTATAACAATGCCTGGCAGAATGCCTACCTCGGCATGATGGGCTACGGTTACGGCTATGGTTACGGCTATGGTTATGGTAACGGTTACGATAATTACTATCAGACTACCTACGAGAATGCCTACGACCCCAACAAATATCTCCAGATGGCAGGCATTACCGTTGGTTTCGGTAAACAGCTTAGTTGGCCCGACGATTATTTCTCGTTCACTGCCGAACTTTCCTATAACTGGTATAACCTCAAGAACTGGGATTATCTCTATTACATGAACAACGGTGTTTCCAATTCGTTTGTTCTCGGATTGACTCTCGCCCGCTCAAGTATTGACAATCCCCTCTACACTCGCTCCGGATCAATGTTCTCGCTAAATCTGCAACTGACCCCGCCGGCAGAACTCTTTACCGGTAAAAAGGACTGGAAGAAACTCTATAACGAGAACACACAGGATGCCAAGAAACAACTTTATCGATGGATTGAATATTGGAAACTCCGTTTCCGTTCTCGTACATATACGCCGTTGACCGATGTAGACGGAAAATGGACTTTGGTGTTGATGACCCGTGCCGACTTCGGATTGCTCGGAAGTTATAACAAATACCTTAAGTCACCGTTCGAGACTTTCTATGTCGGTGGTGACGGTATGACCGGTTCCTATACTTATGCTACCGAAACCATCGGACTTCGCGGATATGAAAACGGCTCGCTTACCCCGTGGGGCTATGAGGGTTATGCCTACACCCGCATGGGTGTGGAACTCCACTTCCCGTTCATGCTGCAGCCAACAACCACCATCTACGGTCTGGTGTTCGCCGAAGGCGGTAATGCATGGACTGAAGTGAAATCCTTCAATCCGTTCGACTTGAAACGTAGCGCCGGAGCTGGTGTTCGTATCTATCTGCCGATGGTCGGTATGATGGGTATCGACTGGGCCTACGGTTTCGATAATGTGTTCGGCCAAAAGGGTGGCAGCCATTTCCACTTCATCCTCGGACAGGAATTCTAATATCTTAATTTAAAATCAAAAAATAACATGAAACGAATATTTCTCTCTCTATTGTCAGTCATTTTCCTTGCACTGATATCCAATGCCCAAAAGTTCGCACTTGTCGATATAGAATATATCCTCAAGAATATCCCATCCTATGAAATAGCAAACCAGCAACTGAACCAGCTCTCTCAGAATTGGCAGAAAGAAATAGAAGCTAAGCAGAATGAGGCTGAAGAAGCCTATCAAAAGTACCAAACCGAATATATCTTTCTCACCGATGAACAAAAACGTCAGCGTGAGGATGAGGTTACCTCAATAGAAAAGGCTGCCGCTACACTTAGATACAAATATTTCGGACCCGACGGTGAATTGTCCCAGAAACGTCAAGCTTTGATTCAACCCATTCAGGATGAGATATATAACGCAATCAAGAAACTTGCCGATGAAAAAGGCTATCAAGCCATAATCGACCGTGCTTCGGCAAGTGACATAATCTATGCTTCTCCAAAAATTGATGTCAGCAACGATGTCCTTGCCCGTTTGGGTTATTCAAGATAATTTTTTAACTTTGCCTCGATAAAAAATACATCCCTCTTTGTAGGAAAAGTAATAAATTTGAACAATCTATTTACGATGATTAAGAAATTAATTGCAGCGTTGGTTATCGCGCTTCCGATTTGCGCCTCTGCACAAAAATTCGGAGTCGTTGACGGTGAATCACTCCTTCCTCAGATGCCTGAATACACAGCCGCCGAAAATCAGCTCAGTGAAGCATCCAAAAAATATGAAGCTGAATTGACCAACCTTCGTGAAGAACTTGATAAGAAATATGCCGACTTCCAGCAACTCAGCCAGGATCCCGACACCCCACAGTCTATCAAAGACCGTCGTTTGCAGGAACTGACCGAGCTTGATCAGAAAGTTCAGCAATTCGTTCAAACTGCCCAGCAGGACATCCAGCGCCAGCAGGCTCAACTCATGCAGCCAATTCAGGAAAAACTTCTTCGCGCAATCAACACTGTTGGACAAAATAATAACTTCACTATTCTCTTCCCTATAGGTGTCGCTCTCTACACCGGTCAGGAAGTGATTGATGCTACTCCGTTGGTGAAGGCCGAACTTGGACTTTAATTAACTTACATATAGAAGATAGAGGTTGTGTCAAAATTTTTTTTTGACACAACTTTTTTATTATGCTACCAAGTTGTCTAAAATTCGGAATGAACGAGGCCGGTTGCGATGAAGCCGGCCGTGGTTGTGTGGCCGGGCCGGTGGTCGCGGCAGCCGTGATTCTACCCGACGGGTTTACACATCCTCTACTTGTCGACTCAAAGACTCTCTCGGAGAAACATCGCGAGGAGGCCCGAATAGTCGTAGTAGAAAATGCACTGGCTTGGAAGGTCGCATGGGTGAGTCCCGAGATGATCGACCAAATCAATATCCTTAACGCGTCTATCCTCGCCATGCACCATGCCCTCGACGGGCTGCAAATAGTCCCCCGACATATCGTCGTTGACGGCAACCGTTTCAAGCCATGGCATACAGATGTAGACTACCAAACCGTGGTGAAGGGCGATGGAAAGCTTGCCAACATAGCCGCGGCATCAATCCTCGCCAAGACTTTCCGCGACGATATGATGAAAAAGCTTCATATAGCATTGCCAATGTATGCGTTCGACGAAAATAAGGGTTACCCAACCAAACGACATCTCGACACAATAAGTGCCATAGGACCTTCCCCATGGCACCGTTTTACTTTCAAGGGTGTGATGAAAGAACCCTCACTTTTTGATTGAGACGCTCAACAACTCGTCGACGTTATAGTTGGCGGTAAATGTCAAGCTTCTTTGGTTAGGGTAGTACTCAGTTGAAATTCGCTGTCCGTTGATTTCCACCGATGCGGGATTATTCTTGACGCCATGGACTATGAATTTCAACTCCTTCTCTTGCTGCATCCCTTCATAACCCCCTTTGGAATTTACCCAAATGTTTATCTCTTTGTCATTGTCAACACCCGAGAACATAATGAACAGATATTCTTCTTGCTCTATCGATGACGTCGACTCTCGGTCATCCTCATAGAGGATATAATTCGATGTAGAACCATCCAAGGGATAATAGTTGATTGTATAGTAGTTCGTTTTATAGTCGCCGGTGTTCTTCATCGGGTAGTCGGCGGTAGGAATAAAGGCTCCTTCTCTGACAAACAAGGGCAATACCTCTAATGGAGCGGGATAGTCCTTCACTGTTGTGCAACCTTCATAGATGTTTTCAGTGTTATTGATATCAATCCACCTGTCCTTTCCGGTCGGGAATGTGATGTCTCGGCTTGTAGCTCCCTGGGTCATCACCGGAGCCACCAGCACATCACTGCCCCACAGGAATTCATCGTCAATCCCGTCATTGGATGTGTTTCCCGAATAATATTCCAACGGGCGAACCAGTGGTAAACCTGATAATGAGTTTTCAAATGCCAAAGAGTAGTTATAGGGCAACCAGCGGTAACGTTCCTTGATCAATGGCAATATGATGTCACGGTGTTCAGTGTAATTGTAAGGTTCGGCAATCTGCTGGGCATGGGTGCGCAGAATAGGGGAGAAGAGCCCAAGCTGAAGCCATCTGACATACAACTCGTCATCTCGGGGATTCTCCGGATCAATGGCAAAACCACCCACGTCGTGACTCATATAACCCATTCCGCTCAAACCTGAATTCAACATGATGGTGACCTGAGGCTGCAGACCTCCCCACGACCGGCTGACATCGGTTGACCATGGAAAGACACTATAGCGTTGTAAACCCGTTGTTCCGCCTCTCATCATCGTCATCAGTCTCCTTTCAGGATATTCTTCCTTGAACAGATCGTATATTATTTGACTCCAGTCGTTGCCGTAACGGTTGTGGTAGAGCCGGGTTGTCAATCCGTTCTGATGATAGCCTGTTTCTGGATGAACCTCAGGCTCGCCAAGGTCACCCCACCAGCCGGTAATGCCGGTCTCGGTCAGCTCGCGATATTTATCGCGCATCCATTGGCGAGTGTCGGGATTGCTTACGTCCAACATACCTCCTTCTCCAACCCAAATGGTGATAGGATGGGTATTACCAACCGAGTCTCTCAAAAGCATGCTTCTCTCACTCAGAAACTCGAAGTTGTCTATACCTCTGCCGTTTGATAACACATAAGGTTGAGATATCGCCACCAAATTTACTCCCTCTTTCTTCAATGAGTCAAGCATTATGGATGGGGAGGGCCATTGAACGGGATCCCATGCCAGTCGACCCATGTCTTCCTCCTTACCATACCAATAAAGGTCTAAAACTATCCCGTCGACAGGATATCCCTCCCTTTTCAGCGTGTCGATGACTCCCAGTGTCTCGGCCTGGTCATGATAGCCATACTTCGAGGTGATGTATCCCAATGACCAGAAGGGCGGAAGATCCTGCCTTCCGGTTACCTCTGAAAGATATTTCGATGTAGAGGGTAACTTACCGCTTCCATAAATGAAATAATAGGAAATCGGAGAACCGGCCTCGGTGATGTATTGAATCGGATTTTCCAGAATCAACTCTGAGGCTGCGAAATCATCAAAAACAACTGCATATCCTTCTGAAGAAATGAAAAGTGGCATCGTGATGTTCATTTGAGAAATCCTTGGGTCACCTTTTGTGTAACCGTAGTTCTGCCTGTTATACATCACTAGAGTGTCACCTTTAAGGTTGAACGAGTGACCTCTTTCGCCGGCACCGTAGAACGATCCGGTTCCGTTAGTTGTTAGCTCTATGTATTGCTTTCCATCCTTCTTGAGGCGAATCCCGCTGTCGGTCATGGTGACCTCGGGTGCCGAAATCGTCAACGCGCCGGTCAGAGGGTCGATGAATATCTTTAACCCTGCTGTTGTCTCCATGCCGTGGCCGTTTTCGGTTGTGAAGGCCGAACCACCAGTGGAATCGGGTTTTTTCAGGGTCGAATAGTCCGATGGTCGTTCGTCGTCAGTGTAATTGTCTATTCTAAGAATATATGGCGTTACGGCTGTCACCTCTACGGTTCTGCCTTCGGGAGTTCTTGTGGTTATTGTTTTGGCACTTCCTGAAATCGATATGATTCCAAGCATCAGGAATGCAATACCGCAGCACCACTTATAGTTTTTCATAGCATTACTCTGTTTTGTTTAATTGCCGTGAAATTAAACACATTTGGAATATGTACAAAAAAAAATTACTCGTCCTCACGACGAATAATCTTTTTACCTTAAATCTAATACCATGAAAAACTGGTGCAAAGATAGCGGTTTTATGTTTTACAACAATATTTTTCATCAATAAATGATGATATTTAACATTGTTTAACGATTGAATGGTTTGTTTCTCTTGTTGTGAGTTTTTTTGTTGACAAATTTGGAAAATACATCTTAATGACATAATTTTGAAACCCATAACAATTTAATTTATTCCCCTCTATGAAAAAATATATCCTGTCCATTATCTCGCTTCTGTGCGTTTTCGGGCTTTCTTATGCTCGAAAAATCAGTTTGAATGAGGCTCTGGCAATTTCACAGGGATTTCGCTCGGCAAATCTGGGTTATTTCTCACCCGATGCTTCTTCTGCTGCAAAATTCCGCGATCAAATCTATGTGATTAATGGCTCTAACGGTGGATGGATGCTTGTTTCGGCTGATGACCGCGCTCCGCTTATGGTGTTGGGATATTCCGATAAAGGCTCTCTTGATCTTAATAACCTCTCGACTGCCGCTCAAGGAGTTCTCGAAGGCTACGCCGAAGGTTTGCAACGTCTCGACACGTCTTCGGCTAAGACGGTCGCTCCATCTTTGAGTTCACGTGGCAGTGCAGCACCCCTACTGGGCGATATCGCATGGGATCAGGGATACCCCTATAATGCTTTGTTCCCCTGGTTTGGTGAGTATCAGGGCAATGCCGGTTGTGTGCAAATAGCCCAAGGTCAGATGATGTATTTTTATCAGCACCCCAAAAAAGGACAAGGTAGTAACTCTTTCGTCATAGAAGGGGTACAATATTCAGCTGATTTCAGTAAGTCCTTCTATCAATGGAACATTATGAAACCTTACTATGACGGCGACGATTCCCAGGAGTCAATAGATGCTGTTTCAAAATTGATTTATGATATCGCAATCGCCAATAATGCCAATTTAAGCAATGCTTTGACCCCTGCAGCTCTTAATGAAGCCGGATTGATTGATTATTTTAAATATGACAGGTCTATATATGTAATAAAGGCCGATGAGTGCACACGCGAATATTTGGAAAATGCCATGCGTCAAAGCATCGACGAAGGTCATCCCGTTTATATTCAGGCCTATAACGACATGGGCGGTGGACACGCATTCATTTGCGACGGATACAATGATGAAGGTTATTTCCATTTCAATATGGGAGGCGCCACGGGTTATTATCTCAGTACGGCAACCGGCTACGATCGTGGTCAAATGATGACTATGAACTTCATGCCCGACGAGGGTGGAAGTCCAACTATATGGGCCGGCTCCAGCCAGGAACTCTACTGGACTGGAGGAAACAATATTACATGTAATATAAGAGCCTTTAATGCCTTCGCTCCATCGGGGAGAACTGAAGTTGCCATCGCCCTCGAGGATCCCAAGTCGAATGTTCAGTATTTCATACAATACTCCAACGATAATTTAAACATTTCAATGGAATCGCTGACTTTCAACGATAAGGTCAGTGATGGTGACTATATCCTTTATCCCGTCTACCGGGTCAACGGTGGCGAATGGATGAAAGTCAATTTCCCCGATAATGCCGCCGACCATCTGATTCTGAATGTCACCAACGGAGTCAAAACCTACACTAACACTTCCACGGGTGGCGTAATAGACCCGGGAACCTATCTAATTGATGGAGTCTACTACAACCTCGTGAATGTTTCCTATGAAGGTGAAGATTACGTTGCCAGGGTTACCTATCGTAATAACCTTTATGGCAGTTACTCGGGCGATGTCGTCATCCCCGCCACAGTCACAATCGATGATGTTGAATATCCTGTGACACAGATAGGTGCAAGTGCATTCTCCCGTTCTGATCTCGGAAATGTATATGTCGGACCAAATGTCGAGTCAATCGGCAACGAGGCATTCTTTGGCGCTAACGTCGGCTCAATCGAATATGCCAATCCCTCGAATATTACCTATCTTGACCAACGTGTGTTCTGTAACTGTAATATCGATGAAGTCAAGATCCCGTCGGGCGTCTCAAGCATCTACGGACAAACTGTTACCGGAAAGGTCAACACCATAGTTATTCCGCCTTCGGTTAATTATATGGCTGTATGGGCTATAGTTAACGAATACAACACCATTAAGGATTTCTTTGTGTTCTGGACCTCTGAGGATGAATTGCCCAACTATGACGTCGACAAAAACAATGGTTATACTCCGCTATTTGGTGATTTTAGCAAAACCACGCTGCATGTTCCAAAGGGATGCGCCGATCTATATAAAAACAATGAGCTTTGGGGAGTATTTGGAAAATATGTGGAGGATGCAACAACCGGTATCGGTAGCATTGAGAGCGTAGACGATGAAATTGGAGTTTCGGTGAGCAACGGCTCCATCCGGTTCGATCAACTGCCGGCGGGCGAGATAGCACAGGTTTATAATCTGCAGGGTATGCTCATCGGTCAGGGACAAGTCGGAACAACTGTGAAACTCTCAAAAGGGGTCTACATAATTCGAACCTCCAAGAAATCGATAAAAGTAGTGATCTAAACAAAAGCCCGCGACAGCGGGCTTTTCTATTTAGTATCGTTCCCTCGTTGAACTATTGCGTTGATTAATAGTCTTCAAATCATCTGTAAACTGTAACCTATAACCTATAAACTTAATTACTCTTTTTTGCAATAAAAGAAATATTTATTATATTTGTAAGCTGTCATTAATAAATCATTCTAATTCTTGATGAATCAACAATATATAGATGCACCCGATCAGTTGATAGACGTTAATCAGGTTATCCGCTCCACCGAAGTATCACTGCGTGCTAACCCCAAACCGGGAATCGTGGTCAATTTTATGCTCGGAGCGGCCGATTGTCACATCAAAAGTAATCCCGCTGTATTCAAGCGGATTATCGATGAACTAATCTCTAATGCCTTAAAATATACCACCGCCGGTAGCGTAACGTTCGGATATGAAATTCAGGACGACGAACTCTATGTTTTTGTACGCGACACCGGAATGGGTATTTCTCCCGATAAGAAAAATGAAATTCTGAACTCCGAACCAACTTTTGGCTCTGAAATCACTAACCTTTCATGGGTTATTGGAGCAGTTGAAAATCTCGGAGGTGAATTCGGTATAGATTCCCGCGGAGAAGGACGCGGAGCCAACTTCTGGTTCACAGTCCCTTATGATGAGTCGCTCGACGATATGGACTATGAGGAAGCCCTCGATCCCTACAGTTTGAAAGGTCTGACATCGTCTTCGCCGGTTTATGAGCCACAACGTCCGGTACAAGCTCCGGCTCAACCTGCCGCTCCAACTCAACCTGCCGCTCCGGCATATCAGCCCGCGGCTCCGACTCAACCTGTTGCTCCAGCACATCAGCCTGCTACTCCGGTTCAAACTGAGACTCCGGCATACCAACCCGCGGCTCCGGCTCAACCTGTAGATCCTCAACCTGCAGTTGCGCCACAGCCTGCTGCCGAAGCGCGTCCATTCCTACTGATAGCCGAAGATAACTCGAGTAACTATCTTCTATTTGAGTCAGTGCTTGGGAAACGCTATGACCTCGTACATGCTTGGGATGGTGTTGAGGCGGTTGAGCTCTTCAGCCAGCGTCGCCCCGATGTCATTCTGATGGACATTAATATGCCGCGCAAGGACGGTTACGAAGCAACTAACGACATCCGATCAATGGATACCGAAGTGCCTATCATTGCTGTCACGGCCTACGCTTTCGCTTCCGACCGCGAACGAATACTCCGCTCTGGTTTCAACAGCTACCTGTCGAAACCCATCAACCCGCAACGTCTCATTAAGGAAATTGAAAGTTTCTTGAATCGATGATAAAAAAAATATTATTTCTCGCTTTTGCGATTGGTTTAACATTCGTCGCTCCGCATACAGCCTCTCTCTCAGCTGCCGACAGTGATCGCATTAACGTACTGTTTATCCAATCCTATGGGAAAAGCAACTCATGGAGCGATAAAATGACCGAAGCCCTCGCCTCCTCAATCAGCGATGCCGGTTACAAGCCCAACATATCCGTCGAATATCTCAATGCTAACCTCTGGAGCCAGGAAGATAAGGAATCGGTTATGAGAAACTTTCTCCGTAGAGGCTTTCAAAACGGAACTAATGTTATCGTCACCGAGGGGGATGAAGCTTTCAATACCTATTATGATGCAGGCGGACCGGAAATTCTCGATGTTCCCCTCGTGTTCTTCGACGTTCAGTATCCTTATCAGCACCGAATGCAGAACCTCTCCGGTGCTACCGGTCTGACATCTGAAAAGAATTATGAGACTTTCCTTCGCGAGTCTATCAAGACCTTCCCTGACCGTAAAGAATTCATGTTCGTCCATTCCAACGACTCGAATTCAACTATAGCTTTCGAAAACACCATGTCGGCATGGAGAAAACTCAGTTCCAAATATCCCGGCTACCGTTTTCATGAATTCAACACCCAGCGTCGCGACCTCGAATCGCTGATAACGTTGATTACCGATCCTGATAACATCAAACGTTACATACTGATTGTTCCTAAGTCAAGTGCGGTATTCGCTCTTAAACCACAGGCTCCGGTCTACTCGTTTGATTCGGCTGATACTGAAGTGCTTGCCTATTACGATGTAAGCCCGATTGAAAGTGCTTCCCAGGCCGGCGACATGGTCTCTATGCTCGCAGGCGGAGCGACAACCGGCGAACTGACTGTCAGAAACATCGAACCGAAGATGTACTATGACTATAACGAGTTGAAGAAATTCAATGCTGACATCAAGTCAGTTGAGGAACGTCCGGGAAATGTTGTGAACTACGAGTTCATCTCACGCTACCGCCAGGAGGTTATCATCGGTGCGATTGTCATGTTCGTTCTTCTGATACTTCTCCTCGTCTATCTCCTCTCGAGCTTGAGAAACCAAAGCAATCGTCGTCGGGTTGCCGAGCGAGACGTGGAAATCAGCAAGCAACTCGTCAAACAACGCGATGAATACGACCAGCTGTTCTCATCCATCACATCCGGTTTAGTCCGACTGGATGAAAACATGAAGATCAACTTCGTCAACAAAGCGTTTGTTGAAATGCTAGGACTGAACTACGACGAAGAAACGATCCACATGTTCGAAGGTGTTCCCTGCGATGATGTTCTCCACATCTTCGTGAATTCGAAGGACGTGCTTGACCAACTACTCGTTGAAGTGGTTGAAACGAAGTCGTTCGTTCCTTTCCCCGACGGTTCTTATATGTACCATCGTGTCTCTAACACCTATTTCCCGGTTAGAGGTGAATTGGTTCCCTTCATCCAGGATGGCATTGTCAAAGGTGTCATCATCGTGTGCCGTAACGTCTCTGAGGAAGAAAATCAGCGCCAGATGCTCACCACTGCGGCTAAGATCAACGATATCTACCCGTGGCAGTACGACATGGCAAAGAATAATCTGATATTCAGCCAGGACTTCTACTATGCACTCGGAATTCCACCCATGGAATTCATGACCAGAAGCCAGTTCACGAGTTATATTTATCATGACGACGTGCTCGCTATGGTAGAATATCTCGATGCGGTTCGTGAAGGCTCAGCTTCTCTTGACGACGTGAACGTCCGACTGAAGATGAGTGACGGATCCTACCAATGGTGGGACTTTGCAACTTCACCGGTCAGCAGTATGAACCAGTCGGGTATGGCAACGGTGGTCATAGGCATCTGTCAGATTGTTCAGAAATATAAGGATACTGAGGCAGCTCTTATGAAGGCCCGCGATGATGCCCAGAAGAGCGATAAATTGAAGAGTGCGTTCCTCGCCAACATGAGCCACGAGGTTAGAACACCGCTGAATGCTATCGTGGGATTCTCCAATCTGATGGCCTATACCGACGATCCTGAAAAGAAACAGGAATATCTCAACGTCATCGATAAGAATAACGAACTCCTCACTCAGCTCATCAACGACGTTCTAGACCTGGCTAAGATCGATAGCGGCACACTCGATTTCACCTATACTATGGTCGATGTCAATGAGCTGATTCGTACTGCCGAGGATACCGTACGTTTCCGTGTCAAGAGGGGAGTAGTACTCAATTACATCCTTGGCGCACAGGCTTGTCAAATCGAAGCCGATGGAAACCGACTTTTGCAGGTGCTCACCAACATGCTGAACAACGCAACGAAGTTCACCGTTAAAGGTAGCATCACGTTCGGCTACGAGGCTCGCCCCGATGAAGTTTACTTCTTTGTAAAGGATACGGGACGAGGCATTCCGCCCGAAAATATCGACAAGGTGTTCCAGCGATTCTTCAAAACCAACGACTTCGCACAGGGTACCGGACTGGGACTCGCTATCAGCCAGAACATTATCCGCACACTTCACGGTGAAATCGGTGTGGAATCGCGTGGACTCAACAAAGGAACCACCTTCTGGTTCACAGTTCCCTATTCTCAGGCTCCTTTCCGTCAACAGGATGCCTCCAACAAGAACATTACCTCGAAGGTTGAGCAGCATGCACCTGCTCCTGCTCAGGCTCCTACGAGTAACACAACAACCCAGCAACTCAGCAACCCACAAACTGCGGTTACGCATAAACCTGCCGAAACTGCTGATGATAACCCAGATAAGTATGGTGCACCGGGCTGGGACATTGTGGACTCCTCACGTTGGAAGAAAAATGATTCGCCGGTCCAGCCGACAACCCCTGTTGAACCATCAGCGCCTGCAACGCCACAACCGGCTCAGTCCTATACTGATGGCGGAACAACTCAACAACCTATCAATCCGACTACATTAGGACCCACAGTAGCACCTGTTCAGCCGGTAGCTCCCACAGTGCAACCTGAAACTCCTGCTCAGCCATATACTCCGGCAGCACATGCTCAGCCTGTGTCTCAGCCGTCGGGTATCGGCTATCAACCTTCAGCTCCTGCTCCTGCCTCGGCTCCTGTGCAACCGACTCCCTCGAATTACTCAACAACTCAACAACCTGTCAGCCCTGTAACACCGGTACAACCCGCAGCAGCTCCGACTCCGGTAACTCAGGCACCTGCAGCTCCAACTGCTGTGCAAACAAACTTTGCCGAGCAGGCTAATGCGAGAAAACTCGTGTTGATTGCTGAGGATAACCCTTCCAACTACCTCCTCTTTGAGAACATCCTTAATTCCCATTACAACCTGGTACATGCTTGGAATGGTAATGAGGCTGTAGATTTATTCAAGGAATATAACCCCGACCTGATTTTGATGGATATAAGTATGCCCGAGAAGGACGGATATGCCGCCACTGCTGACATCCGTGAAGTTTCGGTCGACGTTCCAATCATAGCCGTCACAGCCTACGCCTTTGCATCCGACCGTGAACGAATACTCCGGTCAGGTTTCAACGGTTACATCTCAAAACCGGTTAATCCGGGACGACTCCTACAGGAAATCAAGAAAAGTATCAAATAACAAAAGCCCGCAATTGCGGGCTTTATTTATTTGATGTTAGTTTGTTAAGTTGTCACATTGATCTGTAAACTTCAAATTTTCAAGTCTTCAAGATTTATCGACAAACTGATAACTTGACGATTCAACAACTATCCATTACTAATTTAACTACATAGCATACTTTCAAGTAAAAAAGGTTCGAAATTTCTTCGAACCTTTTTATTTAGAATTCCGCATTTCCCGGTGTGCGTGGGAACGGAATCACATCTCTTATATTCGTCATTCCGGTCACGAAAAGCACCAGACGCTCAAAACCCAAGCCGAAACCACTGTGAGGAACTGTTCCGTAGCGACGTGTGTCAAGATACCACCACATGTCTTTCATCGGGATTCCAAGCTCTTCAATTCTCTGCGACAGCTTCTCGAGATTTTCTTCTCTTTCTGAGCCACCGATAATTTCACCTATCTTAGGGAACAGCACATCCATGGCTCTGACTGTCTTGCCGTCATCGTTCTGCTTCATATAGAACGCTTTGATTTCCTTCGGGTAGCCGGTCAGGATAACAGGCTTCTTGAAATATTCCTCAACCAGGAATCTTTCATGCTCACTCTGCAAGTCGGCCCCCCAAAATACCGGGAACTCAAACTTGTGACCCGACTTCTCAAGGATTTCGATACCCTCGGTATAGGTAAGCCTTACAAACTTGTTGTTCAAGATGAAATTCAACCGGTCAATCAGCTCCTTATCATACATTTGAGAGAGCCATTCAATGTCATCCCGGTCATTCTCCAAAGCATAGCTGATGCAATATTTCAGAAAATCTTCAGCCAGGTCCATGTTTCCTTCAATGTCAAGGAAAGAAACCTCCGGCTCTATCATCCAGAACTCCGATAAATGTCGTGGAGTGTTGGAATTCTCTGCACGGAATGTAGGACCGAACGTATAGATGGCTCCCAATGCTGTTGCACCTAACTCACCCTCCAGCTGACCCGAAACAGTTAGTGATGCCGGCTTGCCGAAGAAGTCCTTCGAATAATCGATTTTTCCATCCTCGGTCCTGGGAGGATTCTCCATGTCAAGTGTTGTAACTTGGAACATTGCGCCGGCTCCCTCACAATCCGAAGCTGTTATCAATGGTGTGTTCAGATAAACAAAACCCCGTTCGTTGAAGAATTTGTGAATGGCGAATGCCAGATGTGACCTCACTCTCAAAATCGCACCAAACGTATTCGTTCTCGGACGAAGATGGGCCTTTTCTCTTAGGAATTCCATTGTGTGACCCTTCTTCTGCAACGGATAATTTTCAGCATCGGCTGCCCCAAACAGGCCGATTTCTTTGGCTTGAAGCTCACAGCTCTGACCTTTACCCATCGATTCTACAAGGATACCTTTGGCCCACATGCTCGCACCTGTTGTGAACTGCTTCAGCTCCTCTTCGCTGAAACTCTCAAGGTCAACCACTATCTGCAGGTTCATTATCGTCGAACCGTCATTTAGCGCTATAAACTGCACGTTCTTGTTGCCGCGTCGTGTCCTGATCCATCCTTTCACTTCAATCTCTTGACCGAGAAGTGAAGGTGTATCCAATATCTCCTTTATTTTTAAGTTTGTCATCAGTTCGATTGTTTTTATACGAAAGATCCTCTTTTCAACATGTTCACCTCCTGCTGGGTCAAATATCTCCAGCGACCTCGAGGAAGGTTCTTTTTCGTCAAGCCGGCGAAATATACTCTGTCGAGTTTTGTCACATGATACCCTAGCTTCTCGAACATGCGGCGCACTATTCTGTTGCGACCCGAGTGAATCTCAACGCCGGCTTGGTTCTTGTCCGTTTCGTTGGCATAGGATATCGCATCAGCATGAATCTCTCCGTCATCAAGCTCTATACCGTCGGCAATTTTCTGCATGTCCTCCTCGGTGATATCCTTGTCGGTCCATACGTGATAGATCTTCTTTTTATCGTATTTAGGATGTGTCAGTTTCGATGCAAGGTCACCGTCGTTGGTAAGCAACAGAACTCCCGTTGTGTTACGGTCCAGGCGTCCCACGGGATAAATCCTTTCGCGGCAGGCTCCCTTCACCAGGTCCATCACCGTCATCCTTCCGTGAGGATCGTCGCTCGTTGTGACACAATCTTTCGGTTTGTTTAGCAAAATATATGACTTGTTTTCCAACGCCACCACCTTTTCGTCATATTCAACGGTGTCGTTGTGAGAAATCTTTGTACCCAATTCGGTCACAACCTGACCGTTTACTTTAACCATACCCTGTTTGATGAATTCGTCGGCCTCACGACGCGAGCAAATTCCCGAATTGGCCATGAATTTGTTCAGGCGAATCTGTTCGTTGGGATCAGGCAACGGCATTTCATATTGGATTGGACGCGGAGTGGGAACGAAATTCCTTTGAGACCTCATGGGTTGCTGACCTCTTGGTCCTCCGTAAGGCCTTCCACCGTTCTGCTGACGCGGACCCCTTGAAAAACCCTGATGTCTCGGCCCGCGGTTATCGTACCTGTCACCTTGATTGTTATACCCGGATGCCGGTCTCCGATTATAACCTCCCTGATAGGACGACTGACGATGTGGTTGATAGTCGTTTTCGCTTCGATGGCTCTGAGGTCCTCTCGGAACATAACCGTTCGAGCGTGGCTGATAATGGCGCTCCTCGGGTGAATAGCTGTTTGAGCGTGGCTGATATCCGTTGCTGCCATTGTTAAACGACCGGTCGTTATACCTCGGCTGATAGGGCCGGGGAGGATAATTCGGCTGGTTGTAGTTTATCTTTTCATATCTTTCCGGATAATCTTCCCTCATTGATTCTGATCCCGCAGGACGTGAAGCACCTATTCGCGGGCGACGTGGTCTTTTTTCGTTGTTTTCCATTTCTTTTTGATTTTACCCTTTGATTATGGATCCGGTATAGGTTGAAGGTTTGAGCTTTCTCAGCTCTTCCTTAACCGATTCATCGATTTCCAACGTGTTAATGAATTCTGTAATCTCTTTTTCTGTTATTTTTTGGTTTGTTCGTGTTAGTTCTTTCAGTTTCTCATAAGGATTCGGATAATTCTCTCTCCTAAGAATTGTCTGAATACCTTCGGCTACAACTGCCTGGTTATCCTCCAGGTCACGGTCTATCGCTTCCTGGTTCAATATCAATTTGTCGAGACCTTTGGCCGTCGAATTTAACGCGATTAGCGTGTGCCCAAAGGGAACGCCTAAATTTCTGATCACTGTCGAGTCGGTCAGGTCTCTCTGTAACCTGGAAATCGGTAGCTTCTGCGACAAATGACTCAGCAAAGCGTTAGCTATTCCAAGGTTGCCTTCTGAATTCTCAAAGTCTATCGGATTGACCTTGTGGGGCATCGCCGATGAACCAACCTCGCCGGCCTTGATCTTCTGTTTGAAATAGTTCATCGAGATATACATCCAAATGTCCCGGTCCAGATCAATCAATATAGTGTTGACACGTCGTAATGCGTCAAGATAACGTGCCAGATTGTCGTAGTTTGAAATCTGTGTTGTGAATTCTTCGCGTTCGATGCCAAGCCGCTCGCTCAGGAATCTGTTGGCGAATCCATGCCAGTCAATCCCCGGGAACGCCGCTGTGTGGGCATTGAAGTTACCCGTTGCGCCACCGAATTTACCAGAAATCGGCACTCTTTTTAATTCGGCCGTTTGGGTTTCCAGTCGGTAAATGAACACATCAAGTTCTTTGCCTAGTCGGGTAGGTGAGGCTGGCTGACCATGTGTCTTGGCCAGCATTGCAACGTCCTTCCACTCCTCCGACAGCTCTCTCAGTTTGGCGATAATCTTTTCAATGGCAGGAAGCATAACTGTCTCGGATGCATCCTTCAACATCATCGGGAACGACGTGTTATTGATGTCCTGTGAAGTCAAACCGAAATGGATATACTCCCTCCATTTCTCCAAACCGTTTTCATCGAATTTCTTCTTAAGAAAATATTCCACAGCCTTGACATCATGATTGGTAATCTTCTCGATACCCTTTACCTCATCGGCTTCTTCAACAGAGAGATTTTCAGCAATCCCCCTCAACAATGATGCCTTTTCATGCGGAAAGTCCTCCAGGCCCTTCAAAGGAATCTGAGTGAGCGCAAGAAAATACTCGATTTCGACTTTCAACCTGTAACTGATTAGAGCTTTTTCCGAAAAAAAATATGCTAAAGGTTCGCAACTCCTGCGATACCTGCCGTCTACAGGCGACAAGGCTGTTAATGCAGTCAATTCCATTAATTAGTAATGTGTTTTTAGCTAATAAAACAATTTGACAATCCTGATAAATACCTTTGGTAGTTGAAAGTCGTTGAAAACGACTTGATTTTGTTAACCGCGTGCACATTCATGTGCGGACGCCGACATCCCTCATTTTCTTTACAAAAATACCAAAAAAATATATTACACAATTTTTTCACTCAAAAAATTTGCTGGATAAAAAAAAGGGTATACCTTTGCATTGCTTTTGTGGAACGAAGAAGGGCGTTTAGCTCAGCTGGTTCAGAGCATCTGCCTTACAAGCAGAGGGTCGG
>JAFLTL010000011.1 GCA_022510505.1 Muribaculaceae bacterium
ATAACATATTTTTTTATCAAATCAAGTTTTTCTTCAGCGTATTTCATGTCAATATGGCCCTTAGAATTAAAACAAATAGCCTCATGATGAGCTATTCGATTTCTAAAGGGTTTAATATCTTGAAGTTCATTATAAATAGTTCGCTGTCCTACTCCTGAAGTCTTATTTGGGAATATCTTTAATAGGTTCATGCCCCCGCTTCTATATGGAATTTGATTGAAAAGATACGTCCAAAAGCCAAAAGATAAAGAGGATACAAGTCTATCAATTGAGATTTGTTCGTCTTCAATCAGGTGATATTGTTGCCAAAGTTTAGCTTTTGTCGGGTTAGGGGCGTCTGCCATTGGTACAATTTTCTCTCTTATCTCAGCCAATTTTAAATCGTTTTGCTTGAAACGACGGTCGTGATTTTCAATAATTTCGGCCTTTTACGTCCGGGATATTAGGCTACTTATGGGAGTCCGGAACGCCAGGACTAAGAACAGGTGCAACTGAGTTACAAGTTCTTAATTCGAATTGTTGAGTTTTAGAATGAAGATTTTTTTTTAATTTTGAGAAGGGAAAGAATCTTAATAAACAATAATGGGACACCGCGAAAAAGAAAATTCGCAAAATGAAAATATATTTCCATCAATGAGGCGATCGAATGGTTGGCGAAGTTAGCTTCGGCTGATGGGGTACTGACTCCAAATGAATTTGCAATCCTGAAGGAGTTTGGGGAGAAATATAATATTGGATTCCCACTTATTTATAAAAAAGCAAAGGGATATGAGGAACGTGTGAATCTTCCCGAAGTGGAATATTTCACGGACACGGAAATGAAGGGAAAGTTATTTGAGAAGTTTGTAGTTGACCTAATCCCTATTAACCTTGGGTTCAAATTGCTTTCGTGGAGGGGTGATAAAGTACACGCAAATATATATTCACAGGATTCGCTGTATCCCGATTTATGGATTCAACATCCTATGAGTTCGGGATCAATTGATTACTATATTGAATGTAAGTATAGATCGTGGTGGGATGACAATGAGGTGATATTTGAGGATTGGCAAATCAAGCGCTACAAGGATTTCCAAAGGGAGAAGAAGCGGAAGATTTTGATTGCGTTAGGAGTTGGCGGTTCTCCTGAAAAGCCCGAGACGTTAATGATTGTTCCTTTGGATTCTATAAATGACGGTAGAATAAAAAAGATTGACACCCAGTTTGTGGTTACTCCAACGAGTGACAATTTCGTGAAATATATGAATAATTATTTTTATACAGTATTCTCCAAAACGAAAGAGAAATGAGATGGATAGAGAAATAATTGGAAAATAACAAATAATATTAAAATTATGACATATTTAATATGTTGAAAAAAAAACAGTTATAGAATTGTTAAAGGAATCTCATTAAAATTGATGTTGGTTGTTTAGCTAATTTAGTTATCGTAGCCTAATAGTTCTTGGAGCTATTTTAGCTTAGGTTACCCTGGTAGATATAGGGGCTTGGATAGCTAACAGATTACAGGTTACAGTAGGTGGTTATGTATTGTCGGGTATAAGTTAAAAATTATTACCTTTGTAGATTATAATACAAACAGTTCTAAGGTATGGCTGAAAAGATTGATTTGAATGATGAAAACTCCGAAAAGAAGGGTTATAATTTTGTTGAACAAATAGTTGCCGACGATTTGGCTGCCGGGAAGAATGGAGGAAGATTGAACACTCGTTTCCCACCCGAGCCGAACGGGTATCTGCATATTGGTCATGCGAAGGCTTTTTGCATGGATTTCGGTGTGGCAGAAAAATTCGGTGGCACCTGTAACCTGCGTTTTGACGACACTAATCCGGTGAAGGAAGATGTAGAATATGTTGATGCTATCCGTGAGGATATCCATTGGATGGGTTTTGACTGGGGAAATCGTGAATATTATGCATCGGACTATTTTCCTCAATTGTTTGACCTGGCTGTTCGTTTGATAAAAGAGGGGAAGGCCTATGTTGACGATCAGTCGTCGGAGCTGATAGCCGAGCAAAAAGGCACGCCGACCCAACCGGGTGTAAACAGTCCATACAGAGACAGGACTCCTGAAGAGAACCTTGACCTTTTCATCAGGATGAACGAGGGTGAATTCGCTGAGGGTTCGAGAGTTTTGCGTGCGAAAATCGACATGGCGTCGCCCAACATGCATTTCCGTGACCCGATCATGTATAGGATTATCAAGACACCTCATCACCGCACCGGCACGAAATGGAAAGTCTATCCGATGTATGACTTCGCTCATGGTCAGAGCGACTTTTTCGAAGGTGTGACCCACTCGATTTGTACACTGGAATTTGAGGTTCACCGTCCTCTCTATGAATACTTCGTGAAGGAACTTGCCGACGATTCTTATTGTCCACGTCAGATCGAATTCAACCGATTGAATTTGACCCACACCGTGATGAGTAAGCGTAAGCTTCTGCAACTAGTCAAGGAAGGATTAGTGAGCGGTTGGGACGATCCTCGCATGCCGACACTATCGGGTATGAGACGTCGTGGTTTCACACCCGAATCAATCAAGAGTTTCATCGACAAGATCGGTTACACGAAATATGAGGCCTTGAACAGCATTTCGCTTCTGGAGCATGCTGTGAGAGAAGATCTCAATAAGAAGGCTACTCGCGTCATGGCGGTTATGAATCCTCTGAAGGTTGTCATCACCAACTATCCCGAAGGTCAAACTGAGACTGTCGAAATGGAAAACAATCCCGAAGAACCGGAAAGCGGCACACATTCGATGCCTTTCTCGCGAGAGATTTACATTGAAAAAGATGATTTCATGGAGAATCCTCCCAAGAAGTTTTTCCGTTTGTCACCCAGAAATGAGGTGAGACTGAAAGGCGCCTACATAATCAAGTGTGAGGAAGTGGTGAAAGATGAAAACGGAGAAATCGTTGAGTTACGATGTACCTACGACCCCGACACTCGAAGCGGACTGCCAGGCGCAGCCAGAAAAGTAAAAGGGACGTTGCATTGGGTATCTGTGCCACATGCAGTTGATGCGACTGCTCGATTGTATGACAGACTTTTTGCTGTCGAGAATCCGTCGGCCGAGGAAGGAGATTTCCGCGACATGCTCAATCCCGAGTCGTTGAAAGTAGTCGAAGGAATCAAGCTGGAGCCCTATATTGCCGAGAATGCCCGCAAAGGAGAGAAATTCCAATTTCAAAGAATCGGTTATTTCACACCCGACTATGACTCTACATCCGAGAAACTGATATTCAACCGCACGATTGCGTTGAAGGACAGCTGGGAGAAAGAACAAAAGAAGAACTAAGAGGTTTTAGCTTTGTCAATACTAACCGACGAAATAAAAAGGCGCAGGACTTTTGCGATTATTTCCCACCCTGACGCCGGGAAAACCACGCTAACCGAGAAACTTTTACTTTTCGGAGGAGCTATTCATGTTGCCGGTGCTGTCAAATCTAACAAAATCAAGAAGACGGCGACGAGCGACTGGATGGAGATAGAGAAGCAACGTGGAATTTCAGTAGCAACCTCTGTGATGGGATTCAACTACGGTGACTATAAGATAAACATACTTGACACACCGGGTCACCAGGACTTTGCCGAAGACACCTACAGGACATTGACAGCGGTTGACAGTGTCATCATCGTGGTGGATGTTGCAAAAGGAGTTGAGCAGCAAACGAGGAAGCTGATGGAAGTGTGCCGCATGAGGAACACACCAGTGATAATCTTTGTGAACAAACTTGACCGCGAGGGTCGGGACCCGTTTGACATCTTAGACGAACTGGAGAGCGAGTTGAAAATATCGGTGAGACCCTTGTCTTGGCCCATCGGAATCGGTGAGAAATTCAAGGGTGTCTACAACATCTATGAGAACACCCTTGATCTATTCAAGCCAGATAAACAAAAAGTAAGCGAGCGCCTTGAGATAAAAGATATAGATGACCCTTTGATAGACGAGACTGTTGGCGAAGCCGAAGCAAATAAGCTGCGCGAAGACATCGAGCTAATTGAGGGAGTGTATCCCGATTTCGACCCGGAAGCTTACCGTGAAGGAAGAATTGCTCCGGTTTTCTTCGGCTCGGCTCTGAACACCTTTGGTGTGAAAGAATTGCTTGACTGCTTTGTAGAAATAGCACCTTCACCAAAGCCGGTTGCATCGAAAGAGCGCGAGATAGACCCGAATGAGGAAAATTTCTCGGGATTCGTGTTTAAAATCCATGCCAACATGGATCCGAACCATCGTTCCTGCATAGCATTTGTAAAAGTTTGTTCCGGCAAATTTGAGAGAAATGCGCCCTATAAACACATTCGTTCAGGGAAAGTTCTGAGATTTGCTGCCCCGACGGCATTCATGGCCCAGAAGAAGAGCATAGTTGACGAAGCTTATCCTGGCGATATAGTTGGAATACCGGATACCGGCACGTTCAAGATTGGCGACACACTGACTTCAGGGGAAGAGATACACTTCAAAGACCTGCCGAGCTTTTCACCCGAGATGTTCAAATATATCGAGAACACTGATCCGATGAAGTCGAAGCAGCTGGAGAAAGGCATACAGCAGCTGATGGACGAAGGTGTAGCCCAATTATTCATCAACCAGTTCAACGGTAGAAAAATCATTGGTACAGTTGGACAGTTGCAATTTGAGGTGATACAGTACCGTTTGCTGCATGAATATGGAGCGAGCTGTCGTTGGGAACCGATATCATTGTATAAGGCATGTTGGATTGAGAGTGACGACCAAGAGGCGCTTGAGAATTTCAAGAAAAGGAAGCATCAGTTTATGGCGAAGGACAAAGAGGGAAGGGATGTGTTTCTTGCCGACTCTAATTATGTTCTTCAAATGGCTCAGAATGACTTTCCGTCAATCAGGTTCCATTTCCGCAGTGAGTTTTGATTGAAGACTATTATAGTACTTCAGTTTACAGTTACAAACCAAATAAATGAAAAAGGACGCGACTTCTCGCGTCCTTTTTCATTTAACATATATTTATGAAGTGGATTTATTCGGGCATCGTTTCCTTGATAACCTGACGGTGGAAAACACATTCTTTATCAAGGATTTCACAATTCATTTCGTCTTTATCGATGATGTGGATATCATCAATCTTTTTGATGCTGAAGAGATAGTCTTTCACCTGAGTATCGAACATCGCCTGGATTTTAGCTGAGAGCTGCGGTTTAACCGAATCGACTTCAGCGGCATTTTCACCCGAGAGGATATTGTCGCGCAAAAGAATTCCTGCGGGATCAACATAGGCTGAGAAAGACTCCGGGTCAAAATCCAGAGCCACCTCATCATCATCGACAACTTTCCAGGTTCCGGATACTGAAGCAAGTGTTGTAGCGGTGAACGAATAGGGTTCAACTATTGCATCGGAAGGAGGCATAGCTCCGGTGATAGTAAAGACAAAAGCGTAGTTCACAACACCATCGGTTGATTCACTTCCAGAAACCGGTGCATTGAACTGGATCATGCTCATCTCGGTAGCATCAAGTTCATTGATTACCTTTACTTTTTTAGGAGCGGTTGAAGCCCAAGTACCTTCTATGTCGCGTGCCAGTTTAGCCTTAGAATCACAAGAAGTCAAGCCGGCAGTGAAAGCCAGCAGAGTCATAGCAGAGATAAAAGAGGCAATTTTTTTCATTGTAGGTATGATTTAATTAATTATCCTTCAAATGTGTTTAAGTGACTCAAAGAACTCATTTCGGAGACTTTGATTTTCGGCAAATTCTCCGAGATATTCCACCGTTGTAGTAGCCGCATCTTGCTTTTCCACTCCCCGCATTTTCATACAGAGGTGATCGGCAGTAGCCACGACAATGGCACCGCGAGGAGCCAGAGTCCGGTAAATTTCCTGACAAATTTGGAATGTCATTCTTTCTTGTACCTGGAGCCGTCGGGCGTAGGCGTTCACCACACGAGCGATTTTACTAAGTCCGACAATTTTATCGGACGGCAGATATCCTACTGATACTTTACCGAAAAAAGGTAGGATGTGATGTTCGCATAGAGAATAAAATTCGATATCCTTGACAATAATCATTCGTGAACCGTCATGCTGGAAAATTGCTTCACGAATAATGTCGGAGGGGTTCAAATCGTAGCCCGATGTAGCAAAAGCGATTGCTTTAGCGGCCCTCATAGGTGTTTTCAACAGCCCTTCCCTTTCGGGATTTTCTCCGAGAAGTCGAAGAATAGCTTGATAATGAGCAGCTATCTGTTCTATAGTGTTCTGATCCACTCGTTGATATCATTTATTAATGCGGTCTTTCACAACCCTTACCTCACGGGCATAGGAAGGAAAAAGCTTTTTGATTTCATCGGCAGCAGCCTCAGCCTCCGACTCAGTCGTAAAGTCTCCGACCTTCAATCTCCAGAAAGGTGACTGATAGACGACATAGGTTCGATATTGTGGAAGGCGAGCCGAGATGCTCTGAGCTTTATTGCGAGCTTCACTTTTTGCGGTTCGCGCATTATTGTCACTAAACACCTGCACCCGGTAACCGGCAGTTTTGACACTGCCAGCGCCCGAGGAGGAATTTCCTTCATTAGAAGAAGCATTGTCAAGAGATTGATTGCCAGTGGCTATCGTAGATAACTCACCGACTTTCCCGGCTGATTTCAATCGGTTTGCCAGTCCTTGTGGCTGTTCGATAAAGATCACGCCGCCGGCTTCTATAGCCTCTACAATAGAGGGTACAGAATCGGTTGGCGTTTGTCCCCACGACATCAAAGATATCATGAAAGCCAGGACGGCCAGACAAGTTCTTCCTTGAACCATTGAAAAGTGAAAATTATCAGAAGGCGTTTACAATACCCATGAATGATTCCGCATCAAGCGAAGCTCCACCGATCAATCCACCATCGACATCGGGTTTTGCAAACAAACCGGCAGCATTAGAGGGCTTACAGCTTCCGCCGTAGAGAATCGAGATGTTCTCACTAACCTTCTTGCCGTATTGTTTTTCGATGACATCGCGAATGAAAGCGTGCATTTCCTGAGCCTGATCATCGGTAGCAGTCTTTCCGGTACCTATAGCCCAGACAGGTTCGTAGGCAAGAATCAATTTTGAGAAGTCGTCGGCCGACAAACCGAAGAGAGCTTCTTCAATCTGGCTCTTTACGACATCGAGGTAGGTGCCGTTTTCACGCTGTTCAAGCACTTCACCGATACAAAAAATGGGGGTAAGATTATTCTGAAGTGCAAGATTTACCTTAGTCTTAAGAGTATCGGAAGTCTCACCGTAGTACTGACGACGTTCGGAGTGACCCAGAATGACATAGGTGGCTCCGGTAGAAGCGACCATAGGAGCCGAAACTTCTCCAGTGTAGGCACCTTTATCATGGTCGGCACAGTTTTCAGCACCAAGTCCGAGTTTTGACTGGTCGATTACATCGTTAACGGGAGCGAGATGAGTGAAAGGCACACAAATTACCACATCACACTTAGGCTGAACTTTTTTCAAAGCTTCATTTACATCCTTCGCCAGTCCGACACCTTCCTGAAGGGTGGTGTTCATTTTCCAGTTTCCTGCGACAATTTTCTTTCTCATAATCGAATGATATTTATATTTCTTTGCAAAATTACTCAAATTAAATCAATGAGTCAAAATTAGGTTTTAGGATTATCCTCATTAAGACTCAAAAACCAATTTCGTGACCCCTACAGGTTTCAAGGTTAATTTTGTTAAATCCCAATGAGGCTATATAGAAAGACGGTGAACTCGGGTAACACGACTTTAGGGATTATAAAATTAGGTTTTATGCCGCGAGACCACAAAATAGGTAACCGAGAAGAGGACGACCGCAATTCCAGCCAGGTTCAAGGGTGTCAACACTTCCCCGAACATAAAACAGCCGACAAACAAAGCCGTTACAGGTTCAATGGCTTCAAGAACTGAGGTAGGCACGGGGCCAATCGACTGAATAGCAACTGTCATGGCTATCAATGACACAATCGTGGGGAATATAGCCAATCCCATTACATTGTAAACGCCAGATACCGTCAATGGCATAGGAGTCAGATTTTGACCGAAATTCATGCAAATCAAAAAAAGGATCAGACCTACGATAATGCAATAGAACGTCAACGGTACTATGTGCATTTGGTTGAGTGCAGTTTTATTTATTAGGACCATATATACAGCATATACCAGAGCCGACAGAATCACCAATGCGATTCCGAAAGGATTTTGAATTGTGCTGTCCTGCTTGACCGAGATCATTCCTATACCTGCCATAGAAACCACAATACACAATATGCCAGTCCCCGAGATTTTCTGCTTGAAGAAAACCGCCATTATAAACGCGACAAAGAAGGGCGTGACATAGAGAATCGTCGATGCGATTCCCACATCCATGTATTTATAGCTTCCAAAAAGAGTCAAGGACGAGAGTGCGAAGAAAACTCCAGCGAGAATCAACGGCAAAACCGCTTTTCGTGGAATTGCAAAAGACTGACGACGCATAGCCATTATCACTCCCAGAATCAGTGCAGCGAACAAATATCGGTAGAACAATACCGACAAGATGTCGAGCCCCATTCCATAGAGAGGCAATGCGAACATTGGATTGAGACCATAGGTCATAGAGGCCAATATGGCCAAAAAATACCCCTTGGCTATTTCACCATGGGGTCGAGGTATGGACAAATTCATCGCGATTTCTTCGACTGAAGACGCTTCTTTTTCGGATTGATTTGGTTTGACTTGTTTCTGAGAACTTCACGGACCGACACCTTAACACCGAGTTCATCCTCCTTAGCACGCAGCATTTTATCATCGACAAGCGAGAAATCGACCTGTCGTTTTTCTATGTTTGTTCGTGCGACCCTGACGTTGACTGCGTCACCAAGTTGAAAACGGTTGTGTTTCTTTCGTCCCACAAGCATATAATTCCTCTCATCGAAGTCATAATAGTCGTCATCGAGGTCGCGAATAGGAATCAATCCTTCACATTTATTCTCGATCAATTCGACATAAAGTCCCCATTCGGTGACCCCGGAGATTATTCCTTCGTAGACATGTCCCAGCCGTTCAGAAAGATATTCGACCTGTTTAAACTTGATGGAACTCCGCTCGGCATTGGCCGCAACCTGTTCCATATCGGAGGAATGTTTACACTGTTCTTCCAGCTTGTTGACATTCACGCTGCGTCCGCCGTCGAGATAACGTTCCAGCAATCGGTGAACCATCATGTCGGGATAACGACGTATGGGTGAAGTGAAATGGGTGTAATATTCAAATCCTAGGCCATAGTGACCAATATTATCGGTAGAGTATTCAGCCTTAGCCATGCATCGTAGTGCAAGAGTCGAAAGGAGGTTCTCCTCCCCTTTTCCCTTAATGTCGACCAAAAGTTTGTTCAGCGACCGGTTTATATCCTTAGCGCTGCCTGTGGTCCTCAGCTTATAGCCAAAAGCCTTGGCGAGATGTGCCAGATCCTCGAGCTTTTGCTGGTCGGGTTTATCATGAACACGATAGACGAAAGCCTTAGGTTTCACTTTTCCTTTGACCTTCCCGATTTCAGCTGCAACAGTCTTGTTGGCCAGAAGCATGAATTCTTCAATTAGCTTGTTGGCTTCCTTTGACTCCTTAAAATAGACTTCTACGGGACGTCCTTTATCGTCAATATTGAAACGCACTTCAATACGGTCGAAATCGACCGATCCATGTTCATAGCGTTCCTTACGAAGAATCTGTGCAAGTCGATTCAAGGTCAAGATTTCATCCTTGAAGTCACCTTTTCCGGTTTCGATGACCTGCTGTGCTTCCTCATAGGAGAAACGTCGGTCGCTATTGATAACACAACGACATATCTTGTGTTTAACAACCTTCCCGAGTTCATTAATTTCAAATAGCACCGAGAAAGTCAGTTTTTCTTCGTTGGGTCGAAGCGAGCAGACGAAATTGCACAGGTGTTCGGGCAACATGGGCACGACACGGTCAACAAGGTAAACCGAAGTAGCGCGTTTCTGTGCCTCTTTTTCTATTACACTATCAGGAGTAACATAATGGGTGACATCGGCGATGTGGACACCGATTTCATAATTTCCGTTTTTGAGTTTTCTGATTGAAAGTGCATCGTCGAAATCCTTAGCATCATGGGGGTCAATGGTAAATGTCACAACCTTTCTCATGTCGACTCTCCTTGCTATTTCGGCAGAAGTTATTCCGGCTTCGATTTTTGAAGCGGCTTTCTCTACATTCTGAGGATAAGTGTAGGGCAAGTCATATTCAGCAAGAATAGCATGAATTTCGGTTTCGTTCTCACCCGTTTTTCCAAGAATTTTAACAACTTCTCCAACCGGGTTCTTAGCATCATCGGGCCATGAAGTGATTTTCACGACAACCTTATCATCGTTTTTTGCTCCTTTAAGCTTATTTTTCGGGATAAAGATATCGGTTGCAAGGTATTTGGAGTCGGTTATAAGATAGGCGTAGTGGCGTTCGCATTGCAATCGTCCGATAAACGTCTGGTCCTTTTTCTCGATTATTTCGATGACCTCTCCTTCGGGTTCATTACCTGAAGTCTTTGCAGCGACAGCGACCTTGACCTTATCACCGTTCAGCGCGTGCATAGAGTTTCTTTCAGCAACGAATATCATCTCACCGTCGTCATCAGTCAGCACGCTGTTTTTACCGTTGCTACGGCGCACGAAGGTACCTTCGACGACATTGTTTCGTTCGATTTTCTTGTAACGTCCCGGTGTGACTTCAACGATTTCGCCGTCGGCAGCGAGTGCTTCAAGCACCAGTGCCACTTCCTCAAAACGGTTAGCCTTGACACCGATTCCTTTGGCAACTTGACGATAATTGAACTTACCTTTACCTTGAGCAGCGATAAAATCTCGGACTTGTTCAATCAGAATCTCAAGGTTCTTTCTACCCGATTTCTTAGCCATTTCCTTTAAGCGTCAATATTGGCATAATTTGCGTTGGATTCGATAAAGTCTCTTCGTGGCGCTACATCTTCTCCCATCAACATGGAGAAAATGCGGTCGGCTTCGGCAGCGTCGTGGATGTTAACTTGCTTGAGTAGACGTTGGTTCGGATCCATTGTAGTGTCGCGCAACTCTTCAGCGCTCATTTCGCCGAGACCTTTATATCTTTGAACCTTTGTTCCCTCGCCATATTTGTTGATAAATTGCTGCACCTGAGCTTCGGTCCAGCAGTATTCCTCGTTCTTTCCCCGCTTGCATTTATACAAAGGAGGAGTGGCAAGATAGAGATATCCCTGTTCGATGATGGGCCTCATTCGGCGGAAGAAGAAAGTCATCAGCAAGGTTGCGATGTGGCTTCCGTCGACATCGGCATCGGTCATGATAATTATCTTGTGATAGGCAAGTTTAGAGAGATTTGCTTCCTTGGGGTCATCGGGAGTTCCTATAGTGACTCTCATAGCTCTGAAGAGATTAGTGATTTCCTCACTGTCGAAAATTTTGTGTTCCATTGCTTTTTCGACATTAAGGATTTTACCTCTCAATGGGAGGATGGCCTGGAACTGACGATCGCGTCCCTGCTTAGCCGTTCCGCCTGCCGAGTCACCCTCGACCAGGAAAAGTTCACAATCTTCGGCGGTTCTTGAAGAACAGTCGGCGAGTTTGCCCGGGAGTCCACCTCCGGTCAGCGGAGATTTTCTCTGGACTTTAGCACGAGCATTATAGGCGGCATGACGAGCCTGTGCTGCCAGAATGACTTTGTCGACAATTGTTCGTGCCTGCTTGGGATGTTCTTCAAGATAATTCTTCAGTGCATCGCTAACAGCAGTCTGGACGGCTCCAATTACTTCAGAGTTTCCGAGCTTGGTTTTTGTTTGTCCTTCGAACTGCGGTTCCATAACCTTCACTGAAATCACAGCGGTCAGTCCTTCTCGGAAGTCATCGCTGGATATTTCAACCTTTGCCTTTTCGAGAAGCTTGTTATCCTCGGCATATTTTTTCAGAGTGGAAGTCAAACCACGACGAAATCCGGTCAGATGTGTTCCTCCCTCGATAGTGTTTATATTGTTGACATAGGAATAGATATTCTCGTTATATGTGTTATTGTAGGTCAACGCAACTTCAACGGGTATACCCTGTCGTTCGGTAGCGAGGTGGATGACATCGTTAATCAGTGATTCCTTGTTAGAGTCGATATAGGTAACGAATTCGCTCAAACCGTCGGCTGAATAGAAAGTCTCAGTCCGGTAGTTATCTTCTCCACCACGTTTATCGGTCAATGTAAGTGTAATTCCTGCATTAAGGTAAGCCAAATCCCTCAAACGGTTAGCCAAAGTACTGTAGTCATATTCGGTTACAGTGAAAATCGATGAATCGGGCTTGAAAGTGATGGTTGTTCCGGTTGAATCACTTTCTCCTACAATCATCAAATCGGTAGTTGGTTTGCCGCAGGAATATTCCTGAGCCCAGACCTTACCGTTTCGACGCACCTCGGCACGAAGATAGGTCGAAAGAGCATTCACGCAAGAAACACCGACCCCGTGAAGTCCTCCGGAGACCTTATAGGAACCCTTGTCAAACTTACCGCCAGCGTGCAGTACAGTGAGGACTACTTCGAGAGCGCTTTTCTTTTCCTTTTCATGATAGTCGACCGGGATTCCTCTTCCGTTATCGACAACAGTGATAGAATTGTCGGGATTAATGGTTACGTCAATTTTGGTTGCGAATCCGGCTAGGGCTTCATCGATGGAATTGTCAACGACCTCATAAACGAGGTGATGGAGTCCTTTGGCGCTGATATCGCCGATATACATTGCAGGACGTTTTCTAACAGCCTCCAGTCCCTCCAACACTTGGATATTACTGGCGCTGTATTCCTCTTTATTTTCTGCCATAAATAAGATTATATTTCTGAAATCTAATTCTTTACCTATTTGGACACCTTTTATCCAATCTTTGTACAAATGTAATGAAAATTTATCAATTTTATTTGTTAAATTTGTGGCAAATTGAACTAAAAACTATCATTATCCCATGCAAATAAGAATTCTTGTAATAGACGATGAGGAGCCCATGTGTGAGATACTGAGCTATAACCTTGAGAAGGAAGGTTATGAGGTAGACTATGCACTGAGTGCTGAAGAGGCTCTTGAAATGGATTTAACTCCCTATAATCTAATAATCACCGACATCATGATGGATAAAATGTCGGGGTTCGATTTTGCAAAAAGAATCAAGAACAATCCTGCTCTTGAGCACAAGCCGATCATTTTCTGTTCGGCCCTAAACGGAGAAGATGACACTGTTAAAGGTTTGAATATCGGAGCGGATGATTATATCACCAAGCCTTTTGCAATCGGAGCTGTAATAGCCCGAGTCAGAGCAGTGTTAAGGCGTGCCGGAGTCAACAACCAAAATATATTGACAACAATTCAAGGGGCACCTGCGGTGCAGCAGGTTGAACCGCAAAAACAAGTTCAGACAGCCAACACCGGCAAAGAACTTTCGTTCAGGAGTCTGGTGATGAACATGGACGAGAAGAACGCATATGTCAATGGCAAGCCGTTGAAACTAACAAGGAAAGAATTCGACCTGTTGAAATTCTTTCTGGAGAACCGTGGCAAGATTTTCTCACGCGAGGAGATCAGAGAGAATGTTTGGGGAGAAGACGTGGTGGTTTCGCAACGCGCGATTGACACCAATGTAACACGACTCAGAACCAAAATTGAAGACTACAGTTCGCACATAGTAACGCGAAACGGCTTCGGTTATGGCTTCCAAGAAGAAATATAGGTTTACATACAGACTAAAACTTTTTCTTCCCTCGGTACTCCTTATTTGGATTACCCTTGGCCTTATGGCATGGTATTCTTTTGAAAGAGAAAAAGAATACAGGGCAAAGAATGTCGAATCGGACATTGCGTTGATTAATAACCGAATCATCGACATGATCCAACAGAACTTTCCTGTGGAAAGATTCATGAAGTTCATTGACAACTATTATTCCAAGGGGGATCTTGAGGGCATCAGAGTATCAATTTTCAGAGCGGACAGCATATATCCTACCGATTGGGTTGGAGAGCCATTGTTGACAAATTTCGAAGACATGCACAAGAAGGATCTTGATTCCTTCTATCGTGTCCTGGAAGCGCAGGATCCCGTATCGGGCGTAAGAATCAGAACAGCGCTTCCTTATAACGTTTCCTTGGATTCTTGGCTGGAGTTCGATTCGGGTTTTTGGATTTTTGTCATTATAATGGGACTGTCAGTTACTATTCTGACCTATATCAATGCCTCACACACGGCGAAAAACATCACGTTGTTGCGTGACCTGATTGACCGTGCGACGACCGACCAGGACTTTGACCCGACCGAGAAGTTCACAAATGACGAACTAGGCGACATTTCGAGGCGCATAGTTGAGATCTACAATAGCCGAAATGCAGCCCAAAGAGCTCATGACCGAGAGCACATCATAGCTCTCAGGGCGACCGAAGAGCGTGCGCGGTTCCGCAAACAGCTAACCGACAACGTGAACCATGAATTAAAGACCCCGGTTGGAATTATCCGAGGCTATATCGACACGATAGTAGGGAATCCCGACATGGACGAGGCGTCGCGTCGTCATTTTCTCGAGAAGACGCAGAACCAGGTAAACCGACTGGTTCTGATGCTTGACGACATATCGGTTTTGGCACGTCTGGACGACGCAAGCGGAAAGATTCCCACCAAGAAAGTCAATCTGAACGAACTTTTGGCTGTACTTGACGAAGAGATCTATGAAAGCGGAATAGGCGGTGAGCTAACATTCGTGTATGAGTTGCCACCCGAATGCAACGTGATGGGCAGCGATTCACTGATAAATGCCGCCATCCTCAACCTTGTCAAGAATGCCGCAGCCTATTCCAAGGGTAGCGAGATGGGGCTTTTATGCACGGGATCAAACGATAAGTTTTATGACTTTGTCTTTTACGACAACGGAACCGGAGTTGACGACGAGTACATTCCCAAACTTTTCGACCGATTCTTCAGGGTTGAATCAGGTAGGTCCCGAAAAACCGGGGGCACTGGTCTTGGTTTGTCAATCGTAAAATCCACGTTTATAGGAATGGGCGGATCTATATCGGTAAGAAACCGTGACACCGGCGGCTTGGAATTCATCTTCACATTACTTAAATGGAAGGAGAACCAATAGAAAAGGGACCGATAGGCATCTTTGATTCGGGATATGGCGGATTGACTATACTGTCAAAAATACGTCGACTACTTCCCGAATATGACTATATATACATGGGCGACAATGCTCGTGCGCCCTATGGCACCCGTTCTTTCGACAGTGTGTATCGGTTCACCCGTGAAGCCGTATTCGACCTGTTTGACCGTGGTTGTCGTTTAGTGATATTAGCCTGCAACACAGCATCGGCGAAAGCGTTGAGGACAATTCAGCAAATCGACCTACCAAAACGAGACCCGTCGAGAAGGGTTTTAGGAGTCATAAGGCCGACAGTTGAAGCAGTCGAAGCAATTACAAAGACCGGCGTAGTTGGTGTTTTTGCGACTCCTGGAACGATTGCCAGTGAATCCTACCGGCTCGAAATAGAGAAAATACATCCCGGCTTCACAACCATTGGGCAGTCGTGTCCGATGTGGGTCCCTCTAATCGAGAACAATGAGACCGACAACGCGGGTGCCGAATTCTTCATAAAGAAATACACCGATGAATTGATGTCGAAATCGGCTTCGATCGACACAGTAATTTTAGGATGTACCCACTATCCACTTATAGGGAAGGCCATAGCGAGGCATCTGCCTAAAAGAATAAAAATAATTGAACAAGGAGAGATAGTGGCATCAAGCCTGAAGGACTACCTTCATCGTCATCCTGAAATTGAGACGAGATGTTCAAAGGGGTCCTCAATAGAATACCTGACAACCGATGACGAAAAACGTTTTGACCGTTTGGCCTCCTATTTTCTTAAAGAGGAGGTTAATTCACGAAGAGTAATAATAGAACATAATGATAGGAATAATCGTGGCAATGGACAAGGAGTTGAATCTCCTTCTGCCACTAATTGATGACCAAAGAGAATTTATAGCCGGAAGATTCACGTTTCATCTCGGGGCCATAGGCGAACAACAGATTGCCATAATGAAATCGGGCATTGGGAAAGTCAATGCTGCTTTGGCGACCCAGTGTATGATAGATAACTTTGCGCCGCGTGTAATCATAAATTCGGGCGTTGCCGGTGGTGTTGGCGGCGCTGCTGCTGTTTTGGACGTAGTAGTTGCCGACAGAGTTTGCTACAGTGATGTTTGGTGTGGTCCCGGAACCCTATGGGGTGAGGCATCGCAATGCCCTCTATTTTTTACCACTCACGAGCTTGGAATCGAGCCTGCATCCAACATCAAAAAGGGACTCATTTGTTCCTCGGACAAATTCATTTCGAAGTCATCGGAGGTAGAATTCATCAAAAAACATTTTCCCGATGTCATGGCCGTTGACATGGAGTCGGGAGCGATAGCTCAGACCTGTTATTTGAACGACACGCCTCTGGCAGTCATCAGAGTTGTCAGCGACACGCCCGGAGAGGCCGACAACATAACTCAATATGAGGATTTCTGGCAGAAAGCACCCGAAGCCACTTTCAACATCATAAGAGACCTCCTCTCAAAATAGTTTTGTAATTTTGCAGAAACAACAATTCTTGACAAAATGAACTTTATTGAAGAACTGACCTGGCGTGGAATGATCCATTCGATGATGCCAGGAACCGAAGAACAGCTACAGAAAGAGATGACCACGGCCTACTTGGGAATTGACCCAACGGCTGATAGTCTCCACATAGGCCACCTGGTTGGGGTCATGATGTTGAAACATCTTCAACGTGCGGGCCACAAACCCATAGCTTTGGTTGGTGGAGCCACCGGAATGATTGGCGACCCCTCGATGAAAAGCCAGGAGCGCAAACTTATTGACGAGCCTACACTTCGACACAATCAGGAAGCCATAAAGAAACAGTTGTCAAAATTCCTTGACTTCGAAAGCGAGGAGCCAAACCGTGCCGAGTTGGTAAACAACTATGACTGGATGAAGGATTTCACATTCCTAGGATTCATTCGTGACATTGGGAAACACATCACAGTCAATTACATGATGGCAAAAGACTCGGTCAAAAAACGTTTATCCGGAGAATCTCGTGACGGAATGTCGTTTACAGAATTCTCCTATCAGTTACTTCAAGGGTACGATTTCCTACATCTTTTCAAAGAGAAAAACTGCAAAATGCAACTTGGAGGCAGCGACCAGTGGGGAAACATGACTACCGGGACCGAACTGATTCGCCGAATAGAGGGTCGAGAGGACGCCTACGCCTTGACATGTCCCTTGATAACCAAAGCTGACGGAGGCAAATTCGGCAAAACGGAGAGTGGAAACGTGTGGTTGGATCCCAAGAGAACTTCCCCCTATAAATTCTACCAGTTCTGGTTGAACGTGTCGGATGCCGATGCCGAGAAATACATAAAAATATTCACGACCTTGTCGCGTGAGGAGATTGAAGACCTTGTCAAGCAGCAGAATGAAGACCCCGGACAAAGGCCTTTGCAGAAACGTCTTGCCAAAGAACTGACCATCATGGTTCATTCCATGAACGACTATGAAATGGCAGTTGAAGCATCACAGATCATGTTCAGCAACAAAGCTGCCGACATTCTGAAAAAAATCGACGAGGACACACTTCTGGCTGTCACCGAGGGCGTAGAGCGCCACGAGGTCAGTCTCGAGCGAATTAACTCGGGAGAAGTCAAACTTGTTGATTTTCTGACCGACGATGCTCCGGTTTTCCCCAGCAAGGGTGAGATGCGAAAGATGACTCAGCAGGGGGCTACATCAATCAACAAAGTGAAAGTAACCGACCCTTATCAGCTAGTAGGGCCCGAGATGTTATTGAACGGTAAATATATACTTGCGCAGAAAGGGAAAAAGAACTATTCCCTTTTGATTGCACGATAATCATTCCAGCATAAGCGACATAAACGGTCGTTGGGAAGGAAGATCAAACAGATTTCCAACCGAAGGAGAATTAAACAGGATCTCGGCGAGTGTCTTGACCGACACGTCGAGATCCAATTTTTTCGATTTCTCGTCGAGTTTTACAACGTCACCTTTGTCAATAAAAAAGAGACCGTTGTTCCCGGGGATAATCGAATCGGAGACTTTGACTTTAGTTGAAAGATTGGGATTTGCCGTGGCAATAATCCTCAATGTTTCAGGAACATTCACAATTCTCAACATACCACGCGACTCCATCGAAACGATTCGGTCATCGGGAACCGATTGAACCGTTATTTCAAATTCTCCGTAAAGGCTTCTGATTTCCGACAGAATAGCTTCGGCAGCATCAGAATCGGTTGCCAGAACCTCCCTCACAAGGATTTGACCGGGCTTCTTAACAACGAATCCTATTCCGACGACTTCGTCATCGACATCATTTCTGACAGTTATTACCGAACCGTTGTCAAGTTCAAGATCCCAAAGAATATTATCAAGGTCATCTGGACCATGATAAATTCCAGCCCTCCTTGACTCCTGAAGTTTGAGGAATGCTTGTTCATAGATTTCTTTGGGAGGGTTAATTTCGGTTATATATTTTGATTCAGGGCGGAAGCGGTGAACCGATGTGTAACGTTCTTCCTTTATAAAGAAGACAGTCGAGAAATCAAACCTATCATAATAAAAATATAGTTCACGAGAAGCCGGAATGAGAACTGTGAAAAGATTACCCTTTTCCCGCGACTCATTCAATGCCTTTTTCATCAGTTGGGTCATCATGCCCTTGTTTCTAAAGTGTTTCCTAGTTGCCGCAGCATAAACATAGGTTGACTTAACTATTTCACCCTGGAACATAAAGTCATAGGGCAAGAGCATCATCGAACTGACCGGCTGGGCGTTGTCGAGGATCACTGAGGCATATTCTTCTTTGAAGACTCTTTCAAAAAAAAGCTCCTTCCATTCAAAAGGGTCGGAGAAACATTCGTCCCAGATTATTCTAACACATTCTTTTGCGGTCATTGTTATTTCTGTTTTACAGAGAGCCTTTATAATGTCTTTCTTTTTAAACAGTTTTTATAAAGAAAGTGTTTTTTAAGGTTCTAACAGCACCCAGTGATTCCTTGAAATGGCTTAATCCCTTCGATTCAAAACCATCAGATGCGGAAGGTCCCAAATCGATCACTTTTAAATCGGGGCGTTGGGTTTTCATCCACGACATCATGTCAAATCCTAATTTTGGCATCGTGGGCAATTTTTCTCTCAGTTCCACCCTATCGCCCCATGAAATCAATTGGACAACCGACGTGCGCGTTACATAGCATATAGCGCCTGATAGTATTTCATCATCAAGAAAACAACCGAACAACAAGACCGACACTATGGCAGAAGTCTTCAAATAATCTTCAAGGGTCATCCTAACGGGATAACCCAGTTTAACATGATTCTCCCTGATGACTTCATATACCTTTTGAAAGTTTTCCATGCTTGTTTCCATTTGACGAAACTGAACCCCGGCTTCTTCGGCTCTAAATTTCCGGCGAAGAATGTCATGGTCGACAGTAGGAAAAAGATCCAGAGGAATGTGATGATTAACATTCGTGCATATATCCGTATTGTTACCGAGGATTGTTAATTGTTCGGAAAACAACTGGTTGGAGACCACGACACGGTCATCACAAACCCGGGACGGGAACGTTATTAGAAGATCGAGTCCTTTTTCATGACAAACATCCAGTAATTTCTCTGCGACCTGTCTCAGATTGTCAACAAAGAGTTCTTTGCCAATTGTAATTCCGCCATAGGGCGCAGAAAAGGGAGAACGGGCCAAACCATCTTTTTCTCCAAGAATAATCCCCGCAACTATTTCATCTTCGTCACTAAAGAATATAAGAGGAGCCAACCGGTCAACTTTCGATGAATTCAATTCATTGAAATTCATTGAAAGAAAAATGTCATTATCAAACGGGGCGACCAGTTTCTGATAGTCCCGAATTGAAGCGGTTTTGGTCTTTATAATCACTAGAACAGGGTCTCA
Organism: Muribaculaceae bacterium; assembly: GCA_022510505.1. Classification (GTDB taxonomy): domain Bacteria; phylum Bacteroidota; class Bacteroidia; order Bacteroidales; family Muribaculaceae; genus JAFLTL01. Next base: position 20,027 of record JAFLTL010000011.1, read on the forward strand.
GGGAATTGTGGGATTGCTACAAAATTACACAAGATTTGTGAAAATACATCGTGGTAGGGCGAAGCGTATTTTCGCAAACAATCAAAATTCAGTTCGGGATGTAACTTAATCGAGAATGTCATCGTCTATTAGGAAAAGTGTAATTAAAGTTATGAAAAAAGTAATCCTATCATTATCATTTTTGATTCCTCTGACATTGTGGTCACAGGATTTTACACCGAAAGATTCTTTAAAATATGATTTGGAAGAGATAATCGTAAGCGCTCCGAGCGTTATCAGAAAAGTCGACAAGAATATTTACCAGGTCAGCGAAGAGATAAAGGAGAGGTCATCATCGGCTGTCAACCTGATAAACAATTTGAAAATCCCAAACATTTCTGTAAATGAGGTGATGGAGAAAATAACGTCATCATTGGGGACAATCGAGATTAGAGTCAACGGAAGAACTGTTGATATTTCCCGGCTTAAATCAATAAATGTCGACGACATCCAACGGATAGAATGGATTGACAATCCCGGGCTCAGGTATGGCACCGATTTGGGAGGTGTTGTAAATATCATTGTCAGAAATCCCACAACCGGGGGTTCATTCAATATTTATGTGTCGGAGGGACTAACGTTGCTTTTTAACAACTCTCAAACCAATCTAACACTCAACCAGGGCAAATCCCAGTGGCAAATTGGTGGAGGATCTAATCTGAGAGGAGGAATAGAACTTTATAGAGAATATTTCGACAGCTACAAACTTCCGGACGGTTCGGTTTTACAAAGAACTCAGACTCCATTGGGCGGAAGGTTCGACAATGCCAGCATTTGGCCCTATATATCCTATAATTACATGAATTCCGACACGATGAACCTCTATGTCGGGTTTAATTACTATGGAGGTTGGAATCAGAAAATGAGGTTCGAAGGACTTATTGACAGTGACTTCTCAAGAGCAGGTGAACTCATAAAACTTACCGAGACAGAAAAATGGCCTCGTCGTTCTTCTCCCTCGATTAATATTTATTTCGAGCAAAAATTACGAAAGAACCAAACATTGGTTTTCAGTGGTTCTCTTTCCTATAATGAAAGTAAAACGGGCAGGGATTATAGTGAATATGACATGACAAACGAAGAGTCCATTATTGATATTGAGAATAATATAAAAAGTCAAACTGTTGGATATTATATAGAAGGGAACTACATCAAAACATGGAAAAAAGCCGGAAAAGTGACAGCAGGATTCAGTTACAACGGCAGCAATTCTCGTTCGGTTTATATTGACTATGATGATCAGGAAATTAGACAGATTCTCGATAAATTATATTTCTTCGGCGAGTACATGATGCCCATCAAGAAAGTCACATTGACAGCCGGTGTTGGAGGAACATTGAACAAGAACCGGATAAAAGGAGGTAAAAGTGAAAATTCCTTCAATTTCACCCCACGGTTCTCGGCCAATTGGAGGCTGAACGATTTTTCTCGATGGAATGTGACCTATTCCAATAGTGTAGTCACTCCATCAAGCACTCAGCTTTCCCCCATCACTCAGGAGATTGACGGTATCCAGATAGAACATGGAAATCCCGATTTAAAATCTTATTTATCTCATAGACTGAGATTCAGTTACAATTATTCAAACAACAGCAATCTTTACATTTCTCCTAATGTTTTCTATACCCATATTTCAAATCCCATCATGAAATATTATTCCTGGGAAAACGACAAAATATTGAGGAGTTACAGCAATGAAGGCTTACACAACATGCTTGGCGTAAACCTTTCTATATCCTATCAACCCATACCCGACTGGGTGTCGTTATCGGCCGATGTGACCTATTATCATTACCATAACCATGGCAAAGGTTTCGCTCATACTCTCGACTCATGGGAAGAGAGCTTCAGTTTCCAGTTGTACCATTGGAATTGGACATTAGGATTTGATTTTATGAATCCTGGGGCCACTCTATGGGGAGAAACGATAAGCCGTGGGGAACGTTTCAACACATTGTCGTTAAGTTACCGATGGAAAGACTGGAATTTCACAGCGGCGATGTTCATGCCTTTTGGTCGATACAGTCAATCGGAGAAAATAATAGCCGAACTAGTCAATCAATCGACAACATTGAGGACTAATATCAGGATGCCAATGATAGAGATTTCCTATAACATCAACTGGGGGCACCAAAAAGATGCGTCGCGAAGAAAACTTTCGGGTAGAATTGAAAACAATGATGGTGCCGCGGCTGCGGGAAGATAACCGATACTTGCATCTTAAAAAGAATGAATTAACCTTAGTTTAACATCACCTCTCTTCATTTAGACCGACATATTGAGTAACTTTGCATTATAATCCAAACGACCAAAAACGTTAATAGAGAATGCATGCACTTTTACTCGGCCTAGCTGTCCTTATAGGAGGTTATTTTCTTTACGGCACCTTTATCGAGAAGATTATCGGTGTGGACTCGAAAAAGGTGACTCCTGCCTATGAAAAGCAGGATGGCGTAGATTTCATTCCGATGCCCACATGGAAAGTCTTTTTGATTCAGTTCCTCAACATTGCCGGCCTGGGTCCTATTTTTGGTGCTATCATGGGGATAATGTTTGGTCCGGCGGCATTTCTTTGGATTGCATTGGGGACCATATTTGCCGGAGCCGTCCATGACATGACGTCGGCCTTCATCTCTCTTAGATCGGGCGGTGCATCTCTCCCCGAGATTATCGGTGACCAGCTTGGCATGAAGATAAGAAACACCATGAGAATTTTTTCCCTGATCCTCATGATTCTCGTGGCAGCAGTATTTGTAGTTACTCCGGCCGATTTGCTTGCCGGCATGACCCCCGACTACCTTGACAAGACCTTTTGGATTGTTGCCATATTTGCCTATTACATGTTGGCAACTCTACTTCCAATTGACAAGATTATAGGAAATTTCTATCCCATATTCGGTTTTGCGTTGCTATTCATGGCAGCCGGCATCCTCGGCGTATTGATTTTCGGCGATATCGAAATTCCTGCCGGTCTTGAATCGGGTTTCTTCAACCGTTATCCCGAGGAGACACGAGACCTTCATCCGATTTTCCCGATGATGTTCGTTTCAATAGCCTGCGGCGCCATATCGGGATTCCATGCTACACAATCGCCTATGATGGCAAGATGTTTAAAAAATGAGAAACTGGCTAAACCGATATTCTATGGCGCAATGGTCGCCGAAGGCATAGTCGCAATGATTTGGGCTGCGGCAGCCATAGCATTCACGGGAGGTTACGAATATCTGTCGGATTATATGAGTCAGGGCAATACAGCAGGAAGCCTTGTAAAAGACATCTCGATGAGCTGGCTTGGCACAATGGGTGGAATCCTTGCTCTGTTAGGTGTCATATGCGCGCCTATAACTACCGGTGACACTGCTTTGAGAAGTGCACGCCTGATAGCATCGGACTTTCTCAAGTTCAGTCAGAACAAATTGATGAAAAGGGTTTGGTTGTCGATTCCGATTTTCCTATTAACCATGGGAGTGATGCTGATAGACTTCAATGTTCTGTGGAGATATTTCGCATGGTGCAACCAAACTCTTGCCGTCTTTACCTTGTGGGGTGTAACAGTTTGGTTGGTGCGCAGAGGCAAGAATTATCTGATTACTCTTTTGCCGGCGCTTTTCATGACGGCTGTTTGCGTGAGCTATATTCTTTTCGCCCCCAAGCCCGAAGGCATTGGATTGCCGATGGAAGTGGCTTTAGGAATCGGGCTGGCAGCAGCAGCGGCATTACTGATTATTTTCATAAAGACGTCAGTCAAATCAAAATATGAATACACAGGCATTAATAGCAGAGCTGGAGAATAACAGTCTATATACGCTTCATGCCCATACTCAGTTCTGCGATGCACATGCCTCGATGCAAGACTTCGTTGAACGAGCCATAAGGGACGGATTTACTCATTATGGCTTCACGCCTCACTCGCCTATTCCAATAGCATCGCCATGCAACATGAACAAAGCAGATGTGCCTGTTTATCTTGAGGAAATAGAACGACTTAAAGATTTATTCGGAGACAGCATCAAGATATATGCCGGGATGGAGGTAGATTATCTGTCGACCAACTGGGGTGCCCATTCAGAATATTTTAGGAAGATGCCATTGGATTATCGAATCGGTTCGGTACATTTCATCCAGTCTCAGAACGGGGAGTTCGTAGACATAGACGGAGGTCACGAGCAGTTCATGAGGAAAATGTCAGTTCATTTCCATAATGACATAGATTATGTTGTCAAGAAGTTTTTTGAGAGTACCCATGAAATGATTGAGCTAGGTGGATTTGAAATCATTGGACACTTTGACAAAATAAGTGACAACGGCTCGTTTTTCAAGCCTTCTCTTGAGGAAGAAGCAGTTTATAATGACTTTGTAGAGGAAGTTATCGACCACATTGCCTCGAAGGACATAATAGTAGAAATTAACACTAAAGCCAAGGAAAAGAACAACCGATATTTTCCTTCGGAAAGATGGTGGAAAGTGCTTTTAGAGAAGAATGTTCCCCTGATAGTTAACAGCGATGTTCATTATGTGGATCTCATAAACGCCTCAAGGGATTATCCCTTGAAATGGCTAAGGAATTATCAGAGGAATTGATGAATTTAATAATTCAAATTGTCGGAGGGTAGTGCACATTCTCAATAGGGCCATCGAATTTCACCACTCCGTCATCAAGGACAATAGCACGGTTGCACAATTTTCGTGCCAGAGTCAAATCGTGTGTAGACAACAAAAAAGCATGGGGTAAAGCCTGTATCACCTCTATAAAATTTCTTTCACCTTCATAGTCCAATCCGGCAGTTGGTTCGTCAAGGAGAAGCAATTTAGGTTCCATGGAAAGGACGGTTGCAATTGATACAAGTTTTTTCTGTCCACCCGAAAGCTCATAAGGCCGACGTTTCATCAAATCATAAGTGCCTGTTGTTTTAAGTGCAGACTCGACACGAGAAGATACCTCGTTATGGGAAAGGCCCATGTTTCGTGGACCGAATGCGACATCGTCAAAAACCGATGGCATGAAAAGCTGGTCATCGGCATTCTGAAACACCATCCCGACTTTTCTTCTGATTTCGATAATATCCTTTGAGGCTGTATCGACACCGGCAACATTAACATTTCCTTCGGTTGGTTTCAACAGGGCAGCTGAAAGAAGCAGCATTGTAGATTTCCCCGAGCCATTTCGTCCGAGAATGACAACACGTTCCTTTTCTTTGAGAAAAAAAGAAATGTTTTTGAGAGCTTTGATACCTCCAGGGTATTGATAGGCAACGTTATCGAAGGAGAGCAGGGGTTCGTCGGTAATCATAAACTGGATTTATCCTTGCCAATGGGCAATTACCCCCGACAGGTCAACAAATTTAAGAATCAAGAACACAGAAGTCCAAACCATACAGTAGACAGTATCATCGGTATTCCACTTTTTATTACCGCTGATTGGCATGCTGCCATTAAATCCTCTTGCCTCCATAGCCATCGCAATTCGTCGGGAACGTTCTATTGACCTTACCAAAAGACTACCTACAAATGGCGCCCAAAGGACTATGGACAAGTTTCGTTTACCATAACCTCTTGCAACACGCGCTCTATTCATTGTCAAGGCTTCTTCAAGCAGAACAATGATATAACGGTAGACCATCAGCAATTGGGTAGTCAGCACCGACGGGACTCCAAGTCTTCTCAAGGAATTGCATACTTCTATAAAACCGCTGACATTCACTAGTATCAAAAGGGCCTGAAAAGCTATAATTCCTCTTACAATCAATGAAAAAAATGTCAGCCACCCGTTTGATATGCCAACATTTCCGATAAAAAAAATCGGGTTGCTGTCGTAAACCGGATTAAAAACAGCTATAAGCAAGATCAAAGGCAGAATGAATAATGACTGTTGAAAAAGCCTAGCGTATTTTAAATGGGACAGAGGGGCCATTATAATGGGGTAAACGGCAAACCATATAGTTCCTCCCAGGTCAGACAAAGGCATGGACAATAGAAAGAGGAGATAGAGCAATGTCATCGACAGGATGGCACGCGAATCAATCTCGGAAACATGTGACATATTTTCCCGGGAAGATTGTCGGGAATTCAAAATTGTTATTGCCCTTTGGAGATCCACCGGAAGTTGAAAAATTAAATTCCCGATTGTTTGCTTTTACTTAGACGGGAAAAGATGATGTTTGTAATAGCCCAGATCATGACCATGACGATTACGGAGCCTACAATACCGGCGAGCGACGAGTCATAATCGGGCATTATAGCCGTTGCCGGTTTTGCCGAACTGAAAGCGAACATACTCGAGGCCTTCTCGATTGACCACTCCAAACCATCAGGGTAATCTGACGCCATCCATGTAAAACCGACGGCAAAAAGGACTGTCAGCACTCCCAACATCAAAAAAGCAGGTTGTAGCTTACTGTTTTCTTTAGCCGATTTGTCGAGATTGAAGACCGAGGGCTGATATTTTGCCATAAACACGAGAACAGCGGCTGTAGCCAAACCCTCAATCAAACCAATCACAAAATGAATTGGCAACATAAACCGCAGGAATTTGACAAAGGGAAGGGAAGTTATTCCTGAGAACTCAGTTTCAAGCGTAACTCCAAACGCTCCAATTTCCAAAGCTACAATAGATGCCACGACCGAAGCTATCACTATCCTCCAAGGTTTCAGTGAAGAACCGGCAATGGGTCTATAACACAGAGGATAACCAATCAAACAGCTGGTTGCAGCCATGTTCACGATGTTACAACCCAAAGCAAGTAAGCCACCATCAGCGAATACAAGGCATTGAACAATAATGACCGAACACAATGAGATAAATGCAGCCCAAGGCCCCAAAACGGCCGATAAAAGTATTCCCCCAATCAAATGACCACTTGAACCTGTTCCCGGAATGGTAAAATTAATCATTTGTGCGGCAAAAACAAAAGCTCCCATAACTCCCATTAACGGCACAATTCCGTTATTGTTGAGGTTCTTCAATTTTCGGGAAGCCAAGGCTATCAATGTAGTTGCGATGATTCCTCCCGTGACAGCTACAGCTGGAGAAACCAAAGCGTCATTCATGTGCATTTTCAGTTCCTGTTAAAGTTGCGATTCATTACAAAGATATAAAATAAACCTTCGCGAAACTGTTTCTTCAGAAAAATTATTCCAGCGTTTCCTTAATCAATGGAAGGATTTGATAGTCGGCCGGCAACCAATTAATATCCTCCAATTCGTCGGAGGCGAGCCATCGGCTATCTAAATGTTCAGTCAATGTAAATTCTCGTGTTATATCACATAAGTAACAGTCCATGACAAGATTGAAACCGGGATAGGAGAATCTTATTGTGGTTAGAAAAGATGGGTTCAGAATTTCAACTTTCAATTCTTCACTCAGTTCGCGAACCAGAGCTTCAATTGATGTCTCGTTCTCCTCAATTTTTCCTCCCGGGAATTCCCAATAACCCTTCCATTGCCCGGTTCCTCTTTGAACCGCCAGAATCCTTCCGTTTCTCTTCAATATTCCGGCTGCTACATGAATTTCTTTCTTATTCATGAAACATCTAAGTTTAAATCAGTGTACCATTTGTTCACAGCAAATTTATAATGTTTAACTTTAAAATTATATTTTATTGCATAACAATCAGTAATTTTGGTAAAATTTAAGTTAGGAATACATATGTCTTTGGCATAATAGATAAATTTGAAGAATCAATAAAATAAATGGATATAAATTATAATATAAAAAGGGGAATCCGAACAATTAAAGGATGGTTGGAAAAATTATCGTTCCAAACCGGATTAATTATATTATTGCTTTGTATACCATGTTATATCATATCCTTCGCCCAAATGGCGTTACCCATAAGCGTGTCGGCAAAAAGTGCATTATGGGTATTGTTCTTCGGCCTTGCAAAAGCCTTTCAATATGGAGGTCTAACTATATTAGGGGCTGAAGGAATAAAACGTATTAAATCCTGGTGGACACTAAAACAAGTTAAATAATAAATTGATTATGTTAGGAAATTTCATTTACTACAATCCAACTAAACTGTATTTCGGTAAGGAAGTTCATAAGAACCTGCTGGATGCACTAAACGGTTTTGGGAAAAAAGTGCTGCTCGTCTATGGAGGAGGCTCTATCAAGAAGAACGGCATATATGACACGGTGATTTCGGCTCTGAATGAAGCCGGGAAAGAAGTTACCGAGTTATCGGGAGTCATGCCAAACCCTTCTTTAGAGAAACTCAATGAGGGAATAAAGGTTGCCCGCGAAAGTGGTGCCGATTTGATTTTGGCAGTAGGTGGTGGATCCACTATAGATTATTCGAAGGGGGTTGCCGCATCGGCCTATTATGACGGCAATGCATGGGAGAGATTTTGGCTAGGCGGCAAAGAGCCGGATGCCGATCAGAAAATAATCCCGGTCGGTTCAGTCCTGACTCTTGCGGGAACAGGTTCGGAAATGAATGGAGGGTCGGTAATCACAGACGAGTCTAACAAGCTGAAAGTTGGGAAAGTGTTTGACGACCGTCTAATGCCGAAGTTCGCCATACTTAATCCCGAATACACTTACAGTTTACCTAAAAATCAAATGGTTGCGGGCATCTTCGATATAATGAGCCATTTGATGGAGCAATATTTCTCGGATGACGATGATTCGACCACCGACTATCTGATAGAAGGACTCATGAGGTCGGTTGTGGCTTCAAGCCGTGTAGCGGTTAAAGATCCTGAAAATTACGAGGCTCGTTCGAACATCATGTGGAGTGCGACTTGGGCACTCAATACTTTACTGAAGATGGGCAAGAGCGGAGACTGGATGGTCCACATGATAGCCCATGCTATCGGAGCCTATACCCACGCAACACACGGCATGGCACTTGCAGCAATCTCCCCTGCCTATTATCGTCTTGTTAAAGGTTTTGGGTTGCATCGGTTCGCTCGTTTCGCAAAAGTTGTTTGGGAAGTACCAACTGAGGGAAAGACTGAAGAACAACTTGCCGATGCCGGAATTGACAAGCTTGCAGATTGGATAAAAGAGATTGGTGCTTCATCCAACATTTCCTCACTTGGAGTGACCACAGAAATGTTTGACGGGATTGTGGGAGCCACATTCCTGGGAGGCGGATATAAACAGATCACAAAGGAGGATGTCAAACAGGTTTTAAACGACAGTTTGTAATCGGACGGACAATTTTGAAAAGCAGTGAAAAAGAGAAATTAAATCATCTTTGAGATATACCGTTTCAGGAACTCCTTGTCTTGCTTTGACAAGGAGTTTTTTACCTCATTTCAAAATTTATTGGTTGGTCGTATTTATATTTATTTTTAATTTTGTATTTACTAATCAATTTATTGCAATAAAACAATGAAAATTAAATCGATTCTGTTTCTTTCAGTATTAGGTATTGCATTTTCAACGTCCCATAAAGTCGAAGCTATTCAAAATGCAAATGATTCTGTAGTCGAAAAAATCCTTGCCATGGGCAGGACTGACAACCAAACAATGAATCATCTGGACGTGATGTGTAATAGATTCGGTGGCCGACTCCTTGGTTCAGGAGCCTATGAAGATGCCGCAAAATGGGCATTGGCGACCTTTAAGAATTGGGGGTTGGAAGCCTATCTGGACACTGTTGGAGAACTCCCTGTAGGATTCAATCGTGGCCCATGGTTTGGGCGCATGATTGGCGGTGAAGGGATGACACTTCATTTCACAACACCGTCCTATACTTCAGGTACGAAAGGTGTTCAGCGAGGCCATGTTGTTCGTGAACCTTACACAACTGCACAATTTGAAAGGATGAAAGGCACGATAGACGGAGCCTGGGTGTTGATTGGCGGCAAAAGCAGCGGATGGCCAATAGACTACACCGAGAAGGCCAATGAGGAACGTGCCCAGATAATAGCAGAAAACGATTCTATCGAGAATTTAAATTCCGCTATTCGTCGTCGCAACTATGAGACCTATTCAAAACGGCGCACACTGGAAAGGGAGATTACAGCCGAGACCGACCTTAAGGTTAAGAAAAAGAAACAGGCAGAACTGGACGCGCTTCCTGAACCTGAGAAAATGGTCCCGTTGAAAGAAGTTCCCGGTCTTTTCTACAAACAGATGGCTGATGCCGGAATGTTGGGTGTGATTCAGTCGGCACCAGTTCCCATTACAACATTATATGACCGTAAAAACATTGATTCAATGACATGGGAAACCCTACCGGTGATTCCCGACATAAAACTTGACGAGGAACAGTTTAATAAAATTGCCAATCTTGTTGACCGTCGTGAATACTTTCAACTGGAGTTTGACATACGCAATCATTTCCGTCCCGGACCGATCCCATACTATAGTGTTATTGCAGTTCTCCCGGGGACTGAATTACCCGATGAATATGTAATTACATGCGGGCACCTGGACAGTTACGACGTTGCGACGGGCGGAGTAGACTGTGGAACGGGTATAGCTCCGACAATGGAAGCAGCCCGAATTTTGGCCGAGAGCGGTGCAAAACCCAAGCGCTCGATTATGTTCTGTTTGTGGGCCGGAGAAGAATTTGGACTTTTAGGCTCAAAATACTGGGTGGAAAATAATCCCGACAAGCTTCCAGCAATCATAAATCTATTTAACCGCGACGGTGGACCAACTGTTGCCGAATCTTTGGAAGTGCCCCAGGAATGGTATGAGTCACTGGTTCCGGTTGTCGAGCCTTTATCAGATTTCAATCCTGAGCTACCATTCACCCTGAAGGTTGGTGAGCACTATCCCATGGAAAAACCAACAACCCCCGGAGGATCGGACCATGCCTACTTTGCCATGAGTGGAGTACCTGTTATAAGTTTCGGTACTGGAGACCCAAAGGGTTATAATTTCGATTACATGGAAATTTGGCACACCGACCGCGATCTATACAACAAGAGTATTCCCGAATATATGGATCAAACCTCAGTTGTCAATGCCATTGTGTTATATGGTATAGCTAATCTTGACAAGCGTTTGGAATCCGGTGCAGTCTATAAATAATTCAGGTATCACCATGAAAAAAACAATATTCCTAATTCTTATATCTTTGGGTTATGGAATAGCATCGACCCATGCAGTTAATCCTTATCTGCCATTATGGGAACACATCCCCGATGGAGAACCCTATCTTTTCGATGACCCTGACAATCCCGGGCAAAAAAGGGTCTATATTTACGGATCTCATGATATAGAACGATCAGATTATTGTGGGAGAAACCAGGTCGTTTGGTCGGCAAATCCCGATTCACTAAATAATTGGAGATTTGATGGGGTAATCTTTGAATCAGTCACCGATGGTGCCGGAAATCTTTTGAGAGAAGACGGTCGTGGTGATATACTGTTTGCACCTGATGTTGCAGTCAAAACACTCTCCGATGGGTCAAAGCTTTATTATCTTTATCCAAACACCCAGGACTGGAAGCGAAATGGACAAATCGCTGTATCACATAGACCCGACGGCCCATTCAAGGTTTGTAACTGGGACACAGAAGACCCTCAGAAAACAATTGGAGTTTTGAAGTTTGACCCGGGAGTTTTCGTGGATGACGACGGACGTGTTTACGGTTACTGGGGGTTTTGTCGAAGCTATGCTGCAGAACTAGATCCAGAGACAATGTCAACGGTAAAACCTGGTACCCAAATCATTGAAGATTTGATTCCCAGTATGGATCAAGAAGGAGATTTCAAATTTTTCGAAGCTTCTTCCATTAGAAAAATAGAGGATAAATATGTCCTGATTTATAGTCGAATGACAAAAGATGGGGAGTGGGGATTGCCAACGACCAACTACACTCTTGCCTATGCCTATTCCGACTATCCCTTGGGGCCCTACACCTATGGTGGCACCATTATTGACGCCCGAGGCCGTGACACTGATGCTGACGGTCGCACAATCCCAACTACTACTCCATTCGGCAATACCCATGGATCAATCCTTGAGATAAACGGACAATGGTGGGTTTTCTATCATCGTCAAACCGGTTTAGACGAATATGCCCGACAAGCGATGGTGTCACCCATTGAAGTAAAGGTTGAACCGGGAAAAGGTGGCAAAGTTGAGATCAGCGAAGCGGAACTGACTAGTGAAGGATTTGAAATAACCGGATTGGACCCATTCAAAAGATATCCGGCCGGAATTGCATCTCATACGACCGGGCCGGGACCAGTGAAGCATGAATATCCCAAAAATATCTATACAGGTCCCTATTTCGAGTCATTCTATCTTAACGGTCAAAGTATTTCGGAGCCCTATGGAGAAGACATCAATGTCTCACGCATAGTTAATTGCACTGATGGATCCATAGTCGGCTATAAATACTTCGATTTTTCTAAGTTTAAAGAAACCGATGATCCAACTGTTTTAATAAGCCTGATACCACAAGGTGTTGACGGCCAGATTGAATTTTTTATAGATGCACCATGGAAAGGGAAACCCAAAAGCGTGGGGAAACTGAACCTGAACTCATCAATGCCAATGGAAACTACAATCCTAGAAACTCGATTGAAAGGTTTGACAGAGAAAACAGGCAGAAATCCCTTATACCTGGTGTTCAAATCTAAGGAAAAAGGGAAATCAATGGCAACGTTGGAATCAATAGAATTCCGAACTGCCAAATAGGAATCAACATCAAGAAACTATATGAAAGACCGCTTCAGAGCTTCAGATTATGGCCCATGCGGTCTTTCTTCGTTTGCATATAGAACTTATTATAAGAATTGGGTGCAATTTCTATTGGCACATTTTCTACCACTTCAAGACCATAACCTTCGAGTCCGACACGTTTGACAGGATTATTTGTCATCAAACGCATTTTTGTAATACCCAACATTCTAAGAATTTGAGCTCCTACACCGTAATCACGTTCATCGGCAGCATGACCTAAATGAAGATTTGCATCTACGGTATCAAATCCCTGTTCCTGCAGTTTATAAGCTTTTATCTTATCCATGAGTCCAATTCCACGTCCTTCCTGACTGAGGTAGATGACAGCTCCTCGACCTTCTTTTTCTATCATCTGCATGGCCTTGTGCAATTGATCCCCGCAATCACATCTTTTCGACGCAAATATGTCGCCTGTTGCGCAAGAAGAATGAACACGCAACAGTACAGGGTCTCCCGTCGACACATCTCCCTTCAGCAATGCGATGTGTTCAAGTCCGTTGTTTTTCTGACGGAAAGGTATAAGCCGGAAATGTCCGTAGGCGGTTGGCATGTCTACTTCTTCCCCCATTTCAACAAGACTTTCAGTCTTCAATCGATATGCTATAAGGTCGTTGATTGAAACAAGTTTCATGCCCCATTCGTCAGCGAGTTGGCGAAGTTGTGGCAACCGAGCCATGGTGCCATCATCATTCATTATTTCAATCAGTGCCGCTGCAGGCTGCAACCCGGCTAACCGTGCAAGATCAATAGCTGCTTCGGTGTGACCTGCACGACGAAGCACACCGTTATCCTGGGCGAAAAGTGGGCTGATGTGACCAGGACGGCCAAAAGTGGAAGGTGTGGATGAGGGGTCGGCCAAAGCATTTATTGTAGCACAACGATCATGGATGGATACTCCGGTGGTGCAACCCTCGAGTTTGTCAACAGTTACTGTGAACGGTGTGCCGAGAACCGAGGTGTTTTCATCAACCTGAGGTGGGAGTTTCAATTCATGTGCTCTTGAAAGAGTTATTGGCGCACACAATACTCCCCTACCGTTTTTTAGCATGAAATTCACCTGTTCGGGAGTAACTTTTTCGGCCGATACAATCAAATCACCTTCATTCTCGCGGTCTTCGTCATCGACGACTATTATCATTTTACCATTTCGGAAATCCTCTATGGCATCTTCTATATTATCAAGTTTTATTTTGTCCATAAGAATGTCTATTTGTTCATGTTATCACCCTCTTCAAAAAGGGCCAACAGTTTATTGTTAGTCTCTTTTAATTTAGAAAGCAATCCTTTCTTATAGTTTATTAGGAAAGGATACTGATTAAGATAGTAAATCACACGGTTATCACGAGTATCGGACAAATAGTTCAAGACATGTCCCATTTCTCTTTCAAGTGATTCAATGCCACCAATTGTCATTATTTTCAGCCATATTCGTCGAGCCGGATTGGCGTTTTCATATTGAGCCATCACGCTCTCAATCGAATTATTGAAAGCGTTGATGAGGCTTCTGGCTTCGAGAGGTAACACCTCACTCATGGGGAATTCCTTAAGTTGAATCTCGCGTTCAAGTTTTCCGGTCAGTCGCTTGAAAAACAGCTTATAGGCATCGGAGTTAAATACCGCCGAGTCATTGACAGCCTTGTAGGTGAAAAAGATACCTAGAGGCAGAAGCACCATGGAACTCAACCACATGCCGGCCCAGATTGGCCATCGCCCATCGCGGGCAAGTTTGTAGCCCGAATTATCAAAAATATAATATACGATGAAAAGCAGGACCGATATCACTATTGGCGTTCCAAGACCTCCTTTTCTTATGATGGCTCCTAAAGGCGCTCCGATAAAGAAAAAAACTATACATGCAAACGACAGGGTAAATTTCTTCATCAATTCTATCTGATGGATACGAATAACCTTTCGGTCATCTTCCATTGTAAAGGACTTGAATTCATATTCCTGTTTCTGACGTTTTGCTTTAGCCAAAGCTTGATTCAGTATAGTTTTTGCATTGGAAGGAGATGAACCGGCAAAAACCGAATCAAGTATAATTGCCTCCACTGTAGTTGGAGCCGCTTTCCCCTCCTGAACAAGCTGTTTCCTGATTTGAGAAGAATAGTTGGTTCCAACGCTGTCAATCTTATATCTCACCGAATCAACCGTGTGGAGAAGTTCCTGCATGTTTTTTCCTATATATTGATTGCCCATGACGCTTTCATCCATTCTGTTGAAGTTAGCGTCGAATGGCACCAGGATTTCCTTGACAGTGAACATTTCTCTTCGATAGGGAACATTCTTGGAGCGCCCTCCAGCCGACTGTTCGCGAAGATTCTCAAACTGCTCTCCATCCCAAAGTCTAAGAAACAAATGGGTTTTATCTTCAGTCACACTCATTTTGCCGGAATCGGCAAGGATGATTCTTGCGTTCTCAAATCCTTTCGAAACATCATAGATCATCATGGAATAAAGCATCCCGGTTTCAGAATCCTTTTTTTCCACGAATAGATTGTAATTAGGAATTTGATCGTAAAAAGCACCTTCGGGAATTTCCAGCTCAGGTGATTTTTGGCGCATTGAATAAAGGAGCGTCCACATCTTTGTCTGTGCTAAAGGCAAAACATCATTTTGAAAAAAGAACGCACCAATTGCAATGAGAACCATCGTAATAATCAACGGCCGCATAGTTTTGAGCAACGACACTCCACTTGCTTTCAATGCAGTCAACTCAAAATGCTCTCCTAGGTTTCCAAAAGTCATCAGCGAGGCAAGGAGGATGGCAAGAGGGAGCGCCAAAGGTACCATTGTGAGAGATGCATATAGAAACAATTCGCCAATGACTCCGAACGTCAATCCTTTACCTACCATATCATCGATATATTTCCACAAAAACTGCATCAACACAATGAAGAGGCAGATGAGAAATGTCATCAGAAATAGCGGCAGGAATGTCTGCAGCATGAAAGTGTATAGTCTTTTTACTCTCAGCATCGATGCAAATTTACAAAATATAGAACAAGTTAATTATCTTTGTTTTCAAAATTGACAAATCTAATTGTACTATACCATGTCAACTAAGTCCGATTGGAAAAAACAATACGCGATACCGTTTCTCCTGGTTTCATTGCTTTTCCTAATGTGGGGAATCGCCAACAACATGAACGACACTCTTTTGGCAGCTTTCAAGAGAATAATGTCAATCAGCGACTTACAGAGTTCTTTGGTTCAATTCGCATTCTATGGTGCATATTTCTGTTTCGCAATCCCCGCAGCTCTTTTCATAAGAAAATATAGCTATAAATCCGGTATCATTCTCGGTTTGGGTCTTTATGCTTTAGGTACTTTACTCTTCTTCCCGGCTGGTAAAGCCTCTTCCTATATCTTTTTTCTTTTCGCTATATATGTCATGGCGGGAGGATGTGCCGTATTGGAAACGACAGCTAATCCCTATATTCTTTCAATGGGAGATTCTAACAGTGCTACCAGAAGATTAAATATCGCCCAAACATTCAATCCCGTCGGAGCCTTGGGCGGTATACTTCTTAGCCGACATTTTATCCTGTCCTCTCTAAATTCAGCCGGAGCCGAAGAAAGATCCATGATGAGCTCCGAGGCCCTGAAAGAGATTCAACATTCCGAATTCAACGCTGTATCCGAAGCCTATCTAGTTATCGGAGCAATTTTGATTTTGTTACTTATTGTTATTGCAATAACCCGAATGCCTCTAGACAAAGACACCTCAAAGACTGATGGGTTTGGCTCTACATTCAGCCGCTTACGCCATAATAGGTCATATTGTCGGGGTGTCATAGCCCAGTTTTTCTATGTCGGAGCTCAAACATGCGTTTGGTCCTTTACCATAAGATATGTAATGGAACAGACCCATTCGCTTGAACACAGTGCGTCTTTGGTGTTTCTTTGGTCAATAATAGCATTTACGGCATTCAGATTCATATTCACCTGGTTGATGAAATATTTTAAGCCCTCTTATCTGCTATTCATCTCATCGATGTTTGCTATTCTTGCGACCTGCATAGTGATTTTCGCGAATGGGAAAATAGCCATTATAGCTTTGATATCAATCTCGGCATTCATGTCACTCATGTTCCCTACCATTTATGGAATATCACTCGAAAGGGTAAATCTTAGCGATGCGAAAGTTGCTGCCTCAGGTTTAATAATGGCAATCCTTGGTGGTGCACTATTAACTCCATTACAAGGATGGATTTCCGATGAAACTACCATATCGACTTCTTTTGTCGTAACTTTAGGATGCTTCGTCATCGTTTCAATCTTCGCGCTAAATGCCACATTTGAAAACAGAAAAAATGAAAAACACAGCTGAAGAAAAACGGCCCAAAGTTTTTGTATCGGGTTGTTATGACATGCTTCATTCGGGGCATGTAGCCTTCTTCAAAGAGGCTTCTCGCCTTGGCGATCTATATGTTGGAATTGGGTCGGATGCTACAATAAAAGAATTGAAGAACCGACCAACTGTATATTCCGAAAAGGAACGCCTTTATATGGTAAAATCTATCAGGTATGTTACCGATGCATTTATTAACACCGGTTCGGGCATGATGGATTTTGTTGAGATTGTTGACAAAATAAAACCAGACTATTTTGTTGTAAACAGTGATGGTGGCAGTTCTACAAAAAGAGAATTCTGTAAGGAAAGAGGGATAGAATATGTTGAACTGGAAAGAATTCCAGAGAAGGGTCTGGAAGCACGCTCCACTACATCACTGAGAAAGGATGTAAAATCACAGTTGCCCTATAGAATTGATATTGCCGGAACCTGGATAGACCAACCCTATGTTTCTCAATATGGTGCAGGTTGGGCAATCACAGCTTCTATTGAACCAACGCATGAATTCATGGAGCGTGGCGGAATGTCTACATCGACCCGAAATTCGGCAAAAAAAATATGGCCATATCAGCTTCCTGAATCAAACGAAGAGATGTTGGCCAGGGTGTTATTTTGTTTTGAAAATGAACCGGAAGATAACAAGGGACATATTTCAGGAGCTCAGGATGCAATTGGTATTTGCATGTCGGGGTTAAATCGCCATTTCTATGATAATTGTTATTGGCCTCAAAAAATAGAATCAATTCATGATGAGGGAACCCTTAGATGGCTTGAGGAACATCTCGCTATTGTTCCCATGTTCCCCCGTGCACCCGGTTGTTCTGTTATAGAGGGGAAGGACATCAACCCTGAAAAGGTCAAAAGGCTAACCGACGCTGCAGCTCGTTGCTGGGACGCCATCCAAAACCATGACTTAAATAAATTTGCAGAATCATTTAAAGATTCATTCAATGCCCAAGTTGCCATGTTTCCAGCCATGATGCAACCAGGAGTTGATGAATTCATTGAAAGAATGAAGAACGAGGGTGCACTGGCATGGAAAATGATGGGAGCCGGCGGTGGAGGACATCTTCTTATTGTTCATGACGGCTCGGCACCATCCGGCTCAATTCCTTTAAAAATCAGGAGAAGATGTTGAAGTCTCCGATTATTATTTTACCAACGGGATGAGATTGCCATACCCTTCAGCCTTCATTTCATCTAATGGTATAAACTTCAGAGATGCGCTGTTGATACAATAGCGTAAGCCTCCCATTTCTTTAGGCCCGTCGTTGAAAACATGTCCCAAGTGACTATCACTGTTCTTGGAGCGCACTTCAATTCGATCCATCCCATGTGAAAGGTCACGTTTTTCAACAATCAGATTATCATCTATTGGACGTGAAAAACTTGGCCATCCACATCCCGAGTCGAACTTGTCGGTGGATACGAACAACGGCTCGCCAGATACAATGTCAACATAAATGCCTTTGCGGTGTTCGTTCCAGTATTCGTTACGGAATGCAGGCTCGGTACCGTTTTTTTGAGTAACATTGAATTGCATCGGTGTCAAACGTCTCTTTAAAGATTCCTCTTTGGCCATTTGAAACAATCGACGGTCAATGTGACAATAACCGTTTGGATTTTTGTCAAGATAATCCTGATGATACTCCTCGGCCTTATAGAAATTTCTCAGTGGAAGCACCTCAGTAACTATGGGGCGACTGAAGTATCCACGCAAAGAATCAATGGTCTCGTTGATTATTTTTCTCTGTGAATCATTAGTATAGTATATTCCAGTTCGATATTGGGTTCCTATATCATGACCCTGGCGATCCTTTATCGTTGGATCGATGGTTGCAAAATATAACGTGATGAGATATTGAAGGTCGGTTATCGCCGGGTTGTAAGATACTTCTACGGTTTCAGCCGCACCCGTATCCCCAGTACATACCTCTTGATAGGTAGGATTGGGAACATTTGAATTAGCATAGCCAACCTCGGTGGATATAACTCCATCAATTTGCTTCATATAATGCTCAGTCCCCCAAAAACATCCACCGGCGAAATAAATCGTCTCGATCTTTTCCTTCGAATTGTATCCTGCCATATCAGGAGCAACTTGTGAGACCATAATTTTCGATTTTATTTGTTCATCATCTGAGAACTGATATTTTCAGCCTCATCTATTCCTATCTCAGCAGCAATTATCGCCAAAGAGAATTTCAATGCCGTTGCAGGTCCATTTGCCGTTATCAAATTATCACGAGAAACCACCGAATCATTCAAATGATTGGCACCTTTCAATAGGTTCTCAAATCCGGGATAACAAGTGGCATCTTTTCCTTTCAGAAGTCCTAACTGACCCAAGACAACAGCCGGAGAGGCGCAAATTGCAGCAATATTACCTTTTTTCGATGCATGCTTTTTCAATTGTTCAGTCAGAGGTCTATAGTCAAATAAATTCTGAGCTCCTGGCATCCCACCGGGAAGTATCAACCAGTTACTATCGGCAAAATCCACTTCATTGAAAAGCAGGTCGGCTATCACCTTGACACCGTGAGCTCCAATAACCTCAGATTTTTCACCTATTGCGACTATTTTTACGTCAAGACCTGCACGACGCATTACGTCAACCGGAGTTATGGCTTCTACTTCTTCAAATCCATCGGCCAGAAAAACATAATTTTTATTCATAATTATAAAATTTCAATGTTTATATTTTAAATATTAACCTTTAAGAACTACTAGTGGTTTAGAATTAAGAATTAAACCTTCTGAAATTTAAGTATTTTTAACTTATTTTCACAGAGACTTCTATTTAAACGTCAATAATTTTGAATAACCTTATATAATCCTCAGAAATATGTCACGTACACGAATATTTATTTTTGGTGTAGTATCACTCTTTGTGATGTCAATAACATCATGTCAAACCAAACAGAAGAATTGGTATTCCATGAATGGAGCTGCCTGGAATACAATATATAATATACTTTATGAAAGTAATAAAAATCTTGATGATTCCATTTTCGAGCTGATTACCCATATAGAGAATTCCCTTTCAGTATTTAATGACTTCAGCATTATTACATCAGTTAACAATGGTGACACTGTGGAGGTCGATTCCGATTTTATAAAGGTTTTCGAAGCTTCTCGCGAAGTGTCGATTTCGAGCAAGGGATGGTTTGACCCTACAGTTGGTCGACTAGTGAATCTGTGGGGATTTGGTACTACGGGGAAAAACCGAACGACCGATCCCACACAGGAAGAACTCGACTCGGCTCTATCTACCGTGGGGATAGTGGACTGCATTATTGAAAATGGTCGGATAATCAAGAAAAATCCAAAAACAATCATCAATTTTTCGGCCATAGCAAAAGGATTCGGTTGTGATCTCATAGGGAATATGATGGAGAAACACGGCGTCGAGAATTTTCTTATAGAAATCGGAGGAGAAATCTTTTTGAAAGGTCACAATCCTAACGGGTCAAAATGGGTCGTACAGATTGATGCACCGGTAGAACGTTCTGCCACCGGGGAACTTCATGAACAACTTTTAAAAATCGCGGTGACTGATTGTGGAATAGCAACATCAGGTAACTATCGCAATTATCGTTATTCGAAGAAAAGAGGAAAATTTGGTCACACCATCAATCCCTTTACGGGATATCCTATAGAAACCACTACCCTAAGTGTTACAATCATTTCGCCCGATGCCATGAAAGCCGATGGTTTTGCAACTGCTTGTATGGCTATGCCAATAAACGACGCTATAAGAATGATTGGAGAAGATGATAAGGCGGCCGGTTTGTTTGTTACGGCAATTGACGAATTGGATATTGATGTAGTACATCAGTATCACTGTCGACGGTCCATCATTCCCGGCACCGGATGGGTGATGGTTGAGACTGAGAACTTTCCGCGTCCTATCGACTAAAATTTTTGCATGTCAACTAAACGGGAATAATATCCCCGTAAGGCCAACAATTCCTGATGTGTGCCCTGCTCTACAATTCTACCTTCATGCAGGACACAAATTTTATCGGCATTGGAAATCGTTGATAACCTGTGAGCTATCACTAAGGTCGTTCTCCCTTTCATCAAACGATCAAGTGCCTGTTGAACAAGATGTTCGCTTTCTGAGTCCAGAGCCGAAGTTGCTTCATCAAGTATAAGAACAGGAGGATTCTTTAATATTGCCCTGGCAATCGACAATCTTTGACGTTGACCACCCGACAAACGACAACCTCCGTCACCGATATTCGTATCATAACCGTTTTCGGTTGCCATGATGAACTCATGGGCGTTTGCAATTTTCGCAGCCTGCTCAACCTGTTCAAGAGTTGCATTATCAACGCCAAAAGCTATATTGTTAAAGAAAGAGTCATTAAACAATATAGCGTTTTGATTGACGATTCCCATCAATGAACGAAGATCATAAACACGCAAGTCACGAACATCCACTCCATCAATAGATATCGAACCCTCATTTACATCATAAAATCTTGGCAATAAATCGGCCAAAGTGGACTTTCCCGATCCGGATTGGCCGACAAGGGCCACAGTTGAACCGGCTTGTATTTTAAGATTTATATTGTGCAAAACATCTGTTTCTCCGTAACTGAATGTTACGTTACTGTAATCTATCGCCGGATTTGTAACCGATATTTCCACAGGATTCACTGGGTCTTTAATAGGATTTCCCGATTGTAGTATCTTGTCGACCCTTTCCATCGATGCCAACCCTTTCTGTATAGCATAACTTGCCTTTGTCAAATCTTTTGCCGGATTTATTATGGAATAGAAAATTACCATATAGTAAATGAATGAGGGGGCCGTCATGCTCGTGTGATGACCTAATATCAAAGAGCCACCAAACCAAAGAACTATAGCAATGGCTGTTGTTCCTAATAACTCACTCATCGGATGGGCAAGTTCCTGTCGACGTGATACCCTGTTAGATATATCATAATAAATCTCATTCTCCTCATGAAATCTTTTTTCAACTTTACTCTCGGCATTGAAAGCCTTGATAACACGAAGTCCACTCAGAACCTCTTCAATCATGGACATCAACATTCCCCATTGATTTTGACCTTCCAATGATTTTCTCTTCAAAGATTTACCCACTTTCCCCATCACCAATCCGGCGATTGGAAGCAATATGAAAACAAATAATGTCAACTGCCAACTGATTGCTATCATCATTCCAAGACAAACGATAATCATCACAGGATCCTTGAACATCATGTCTAATGAAGACATTACTGAATTCTGAATTTCTGCAACATCTCCGCTCATACGAGCCATAACGTCCCCTTTCCTTTCGTTGGTAAAGAAACCGATGGGAAGTGATACGATTTTGTCATAAATCGAATTTCGGATGTCACGCACAATACCAGATCTCATCGGAATGATAAAATAGGAACTTAAATATGTGACACCCACTTTCAGAGCCGTCATTACGACAAGTAAACCTGCAAGAGAAGCCAAAGTCACTGAGGGGCCCCACTTCCTTATTGCTTCCTGGGTATAATAATAAAAGTTATTGACAACTACTTCCTTTAACGAAGCGGTTCCAGGAGCAATGTATTCATAAACTGTGTCTTTTACTTGAAAAAGCAATTCCAGGATCGGAATAATAATAGCAAACGAAAAGAGCGTTAAAATAGCCGCCAGAATGTTGAAGAAAATATTTAAAACAAGATATTTCTTATATGGCGGAACAAACCGTTTTAATAATCCAAAGAAACCTTTCATCAGTTTATTTTATTGATTTACAAATTTACGTTTTTTTCATAGAAAATCAGTAAATTTGCGTCAGAGACCTTAAAAAGCTCGTGTCAATTTGAAATGAAATCGTTTAAACTATATCCTTTAAAATTTGAACCTCACTATAAAAGTGTTTTGTGGGGAGGGACCCGAATAGGGAGATTCAAAGGTGTAGATATAGGCTGTAACGATACGGGGGAAAGCTGGGAGATATCGGCTATTCCGGGCTTTGAGACAAAAGTAGCAAACGGTTTCCTAAAGGGAAAAACTCTAAATCAACTAATCCACGAGTTCGGAAAAGATCTGGTTGGAGACAATGTCATAAAACGTTACGGCGACCGTTTTCCGTTGCTCATCAAACTGATTGATGCAAATAAGGATTTATCAATTCAAGTCCATCCCGATGACACACTTGCACGAGAGCGTTACGGATCTCTTGGAAAATCGGAAATGTGGTATATCATAAACTCCGATAAGGGAGCGAAAATTCTTTGTGGCTTGAAGTCGTCGATGAATGCCGAACAATACCCTGAGATAGTTTCACAGAAGAATATAGTCGACTATCTTGCGGTTCATGACTCAAATCCTGGAGATGTATTCTATATACCGGCAGGTAGAATCCATGCCATCGGAAGTGGAAATCTACTTGCTGAGATCCAGGAATCGAGCGATATCACGTTCCGGATATATGATTATGACCGTCTTGACAAAGACGGTAAGCCCAGGGAGTTACACACCGAGCAGGCTAAAGAGGCAATTGATTACAAAGTTTATGATAATTATAAAACACGATATGACCAAGAGTCCTCAATTAGCCAAATCGCTAACAATCAATTCTTTCATTGCCACCTCCTAAAAGTTTCAACAGGAGAACAAATTGAATTACCGTGTCACGCCGGCTCTTTCATTATTATAATAGGACTTGAAGGATCAGTAGTCATAGAACATGATAACGACAAGACTCAAATTGTCCAAGGAGAGACATTTCTGATTCCGGCAGCGCTTAAAGATCTAAAACTATCGGGTGTTGGAAAGGTTTTGACATCCCACATCCCAGCATAAATAAATGAAAAACAACCTTAAACCAAAAATACTTAAAAGAAAATGGGCACATCAGCTATTGACACAACTAAGCCCTATGTAATGGGAATTGACATAGGTGGAACAAACACAGTTTTTGGACTCGTTGATGCACGTGGAACTGTTCTTGGTACAGGGTCAATTAAGACTCAGAAACATTCAAACTTCCAAGACTATGTTGACGAGCTTTACGAAAAAGCGTCGATTCTGATCAAAGACCATGATGCTGAGGGTAAGATTCATGGCATTGGGATTGGAGCACCAAATGGCAATTATTACACTGGA
This sequence comes from Muribaculaceae bacterium, assembly GCA_022510505.1. Classification (GTDB taxonomy): domain Bacteria; phylum Bacteroidota; class Bacteroidia; order Bacteroidales; family Muribaculaceae; genus JAFLTL01. Next base: position 44,195 of record JAFLTL010000011.1, read on the forward strand.
ATGATAGAAACCCAAGTAAATCTACCCTGGAAAGCGCCAATACCATTAACAAAACTTATTTCAGAAAAATTCGGCATCCCGGCAGCTGTCACAAACGATGCCAATGCTGCTGCCATCGGAGAAATGACCTATGGTGTGGCCAGGGGTATGAAGGACTTCATCATGATTACCTTAGGAACCGGCGTGGGATCGGGAGTTGTAGTCAACGGTACCATGGTCTACGGCGCCGACGGAATGGCAGGAGAACTGGGACACATAACAGTCAGAAGAAACGGTAGAACATGTGGTTGCGGACGTCATGGATGTCTTGAAACCTATTGTTCGGCTACAGGAGTTGCAAAAACCGCACGCGAATTCTTGGAGGCAAGAAAGGACGAGCCGTCGTTGCTTCGCGACATGCAGGTAGAGGATATCACTTCGAAAGATGTCTATGATGCCGCCATTGCCGGTGACAAACTCGCCAAAGATGTTTATGACTTTACAGGAAAAGTTCTGGGAGAAGCTTTGGCCGATTTTGCTGCATTCACATCACCTGAAGCGTTCGTTATCTTCGGGGGTCTCGCAAAGAGCGGCGATTTATTGATGAAACCGTTGCGTGAGGCATTCGAAGCAGATTGCATGCCAATGCACAAAGGGAAAATCAAAATTCTTCTTTCCGAACTTAAAGAAAGCGATGCGGCTGTTCTAGGAGCAAGTGCTCTCGGATGGGAAGCCAAAGAACCTGTAGAAACCGCTAAATAATAATTTCGCAGTACATTCAATTATTAAGTGCTCGCCAAGCCGGCGGGCACTTAATTTTATATCATGTTAACGAATAATACGACAAATAATTGTTAACTTTGCAATCTACTGTGGACCTACAGTTATTTTCCATTGAAAATTAATAAAATACATGATACGAGTCAATATTGCCCGAATAATCCTTCTCTCGGTTTTGTTCATTCTTCCTTCAGTCCTAAAGGCTGAAATGACCGACAAACAGGTGATGGAATATGTAGAAAATGCGACATCCCAAGGAAAGTCTCAGCAACAAATCGCCAAAGAACTCCTCATGAGAGGCGTCACACAGGCTCAGTTGCAAAGAATCAAAAAACAATATGACCAGCAAAAGGGGACCACCAAGTCAACAGGAGCCTCTTCTCAGAGTACTACAAAACGTGGCGTATCCTCAGGCATAAACAATTCCAAAACATCGGGTTCTAACTCATCTATGAGTTCGGCAAATCAGATGTTCATATTGGATGCAGGTCAGGTTCCCGGGGAGTCATCCCGTAATATATTCTTTTATATTGACCAGGACGGTGATACGACCTACATGATGCTCAACGGTCAAAGAAATGCTTCAAACATATATGGACATGACATTTTCAGCAACAGCGAAATCTCCTTCGAACCAAATGTCAACGTTGCCACTCCTGAAGATTATCGACTTGGTCCAGGCGATGAGGTGGTAATCAACATTTGGGGAAACAACGAGGATAATATCCGCGATTTTATTTCACCTGAGGGATCCATAATTGTTTCCAACATCGGACCGATTTATCTCGGAGGCATGACTGTCAAGGAAGCTAACAGATATTTAAAAAATATATTCGCACAAAAATACGGAGACATAGCCGATTCAAACTCCGATATATCCCTCGTCCTAGGTGATTTAAGAACAATTCAGATTGATGTGATGGGAGAAGTCAGTCAACCCGGCTCCTATCGACTTTCACCTTTCTCGACTGTTTTCCATGCACTTTACAATGCGGGAGGGACGACTGAGAACGGAACCCTTCGCGACATAAAAGTCTATCGCAACGGCAAAGAAATTGCAACTGCCGACCTATACGAATACCTCTTCCAAGGCAAGTCGTCGGGAAATATTCGATTGCAGGAGGGAGATGTGATAGTTGTCACCCCCTATGAAAGTCTGGTCACATTTGGCAGTGGAGTCAAGAATCCAATGACCTACGAGATTAAGAAGGGAGAGACGGCTAAGGATGCTCTCGGTTATGCAGGAGGGTTTGCTGGAGGAACATTCAGAGACCAAATCACAATTACTCGATCCGGGAGCAATGGAATGTCGGTGCTCACGGTTGACGCAAATGATTTTGCCAACACTCCACTGGTCGACGGAGACATGATTACCATCTCTCCTGCGATGACTCGTTATGGCAACCGTGTAGAAGTCAAGGGAGGGATCAACATCCCGGGCATTTACGCTATTGGAGAAGAAATATCAACAATTAAGGACCTGATACAAAAAGCTAACGGTTTGACTGAGGATGCTTTTATAGGTCGTGCCGTATTGTACCGTGAAGCAGAAGATCTGACCCAAACTGTGGAGGCACTTGATTTGGCAGGTATTCTTAGCGGAACCTCACCTGATATTACACTTCAAAACAATGATTTCCTCGTAATTCCGTCAGTACTGGATTTGATGCCGAAAGGAGACTTCACAATTTCAGGTGCTGTTTCCAATCCTGGACGTTATCCCTATGCCGAAGGAATGACAGTAGAAGATCTGATTGTATTGGCAGGAGGTCTTCAGGAAGGTGCTTCGGAAGCAAAGGTTGATATTTCAAGGCGCATTGTGGACTCGGGAGCAATGTCATCGGAATCGAAGATAGCAGAAAATTACTCCATATCTCTCAAAGACGGACTGGTAGTTGATGGCACTCCGGGATTCCAGCTACAACCAAATGACATTGTGGATGTCAGGTTCTCACCTTCTTTCATTCAGCAACGCCGTGTTTCGGTCGAAGGAGAAGTACCATTTGAAGGAGAATATACTCTTGGGAATCGAACAGAACGGTTGAGCGACCTGGTTAAGAGAGCGGGTGGTGTTTCGCAATATGCCTATGTAAAAGGAGCGAGTCTCACCCGTCAGTTTACTGAAGAGGAGAAAGCAACCATGGAAGAAACCATGAGAATTGCACGTAACGCTTCCACTGACTCTATTACGGACGAAATGTTCTTGACAAAAGAATACTACAACGTCGGAATAGACCTTGAAGCAGCGCTTCAAAATCCTGGCGGTTATGAAGACCTGGTGCTTCAGCCCGGCGACAGACTCTATATACCTGAGCTGGTTAACACGGTTAAGATAACCGGAGAGGTCCTATATCCCAATTCGGTGATATATGTTCCCGGCAAGAAATTGAAATACTATATAGACCAGGCCGGAGGTTATGGTAACCAAGCTTACAAAAGCAAAGCCTTCGTTGTATATATGAATGGTCAAGTTGCCAAGGGCAAGAATGCCGAAATCGAACCGGGATGTCAAATAATAATCCCGACAAAGGAAAAGGTCGACAACGTAGCTAATCTACAGAAATGGCTCGCTATCGGCTCATCGGCCGTCTCATTGGGAACTATGGCCGCTACAATTGCAAGTTTGTTCAGAAAATAGAGTAATGGAAAAAGAATATAACGAGAAAACCAAAGCACATGGTGCCGAGGAGGAAGAACAGGAAATTGACCTTCTGGAGCTCGGAATGAAGTTATGGGATTCAAGAAGAAGAATCCTGATATGGGCCGGATGGGGAGCTCTCTTGGGTTTGATTATCGCATTCTCTATTCCACGGGAATATACTGCCTCGGTTAAGCTGGTTCCCGAATCGGGCGACTCTGGTAAATCGATGGGCAGCTTTGGATCTTTGGCAGCTTTGGCTGGGATAAACATGTCGATGGGAACCGGTTCCGATGCAGTTTATCCCGACCTATATCCCGAAGTTGTTTCATCCACTCCGTTTACAACTGAACTTTTTAATGTTGTTCTCCCAACAGATATTGAAGATCTACCTCAAGCAACCCTTTCGGAGATTATTGTCGACCACACTTCAACACCATGGTGGTCGGCCATAATTGGACTTCCCGGCAAAGCAATCTCCGGTGCAAAAAGTCTTTTTTCTTCGAATGACGAAGAAGGAGATGAAGAGGAAATTATTGATCCTTTCCGTTTATCTCCCGCACAAGCAGGTATCGCCGGCGCCATAAACCAGAGGATTGAAGCTGACGTTGACAACAAAACTTCTGTCATTACAATTTCGGCAACCCTGCAGGATCCACTTGCCGCTGCCAGTTTGGCCGATACAGTGGCACAGAGGCTTCAGGAATATGTCGTAGCCTATCGCACGGGAAAGGCAAGAAATGACCTGGAATATGCAAAAAAAATAAACAAGGAGGCACGAGAAACTTATTATAAAGCCCAGCAACAATATGCAGCTTTTGCCGATCGCAATCAGGGCCTCGTTAGCAAATCGGCTGCCATTGAAACCGAACGACTTCAGAACGAGGCTACTTTAGCTTTTGATTTATTCAACTCTACTTCACAACAGGTGCAACTTGCTGAAGCAAAAGTGCAGTCAAATACTCCCGTTTTTACTGTAGTGCAACCGGCATCTGTCCCATTGACACCGACCAAACCACGCAAGATGCTAATTTTGATAGGATTCATTTTTCTGGCTGTGGTCGTGGCATGCGCCTACACCCTCTTCGCGCCGGGACTTATCAAGGCGGTCACTGAGAAAAAGAAAAACCTGAGCGAAAACAACATAAGCGAACAATCATGAAAGGAATAGTACTTGCCGGAGGTAGTGGAACCCGGCTTTATCCCATTACAAAAGGTGTTAGCAAACAATTGCTGCCGGTTTATGACAAACCGATGGTCTACTATCCCATTTCGGTATTGATGCTTGCCGGGATAAAGGAAATATTGATAATTTCTACGCCTCATGACTTGCCTATGTTCAAACGTCTTCTTGGTGATGGCAGCGACTACGGCGTAAAGTTCTCCTATGCTGAACAGCCTCGTCCTGAAGGACTGGCTCAAGCATTCATCATCGGAAAAGATTTCATCGGTGATGACTCGGTTTGTCTCGTTTTGGGCGACAATATCTTCCATGGTTCAGGCTTCACGGAAAAACTTTACAATGCCGTCAGCGATGCCGAAAAAAATGGAAACGCTACTGTTTTTGGGTATTGGGTAAGTGATCCCGAACGTTATGGAGTGGCTGAATTCGACAGTAATGGCAAATGTTTGTCAATTGAGGAAAAACCTGCCAACCCAAAGTCCAACTATGCCGTTGTCGGTCTCTATTTCTATCCTAACAAAGTTATCAAGTTGGCTCATGAAATCAAACCTTCTTCGCGCGGAGAGCTGGAGATAACAACCCTGAATCAACTTTTTCTTCAGGAAGAAAAACTGAAAATACAACTCTTGGGCCGAGGTTTTGCGTGGCTTGATACAGGCACCCACGACTCTCTTCATGAAGCCGGAGCCTATATTGAAACCATCGAGAAACGACAAGGTCTTAAAGTGGCTTGTCTGGAAGGAATAGCCTTCAGAAAAGGCTGGATTACAGCCGAGAGACTCAAGGAGATAGCCGAACCTATGATCAAAAACCAATATGGTCAATATCTTCTGAAAGTCATCGATGAGGTCGAAAGAACCGGAAACGAAAATCTTGATTATTGATCGATTCGATCTGTTTTAAGTATGGAAATCACTAAACTCGACATTGAAGGACTGGTAATAATCGAACCACGGGTGTTTCATGATGACCGTGGATATTTCTTTGAAAGTTTTTCTCAAAGAGAGTTTAACGAAAAAGTCGCGCCAACGGTCTTTGTCCAGGACAACGAGTCGAAATCGGTGCGGGGAGTAGTCAGAGGATTACATTTTCAATGTCCTCCCCACGCTCAGGCCAAACTTGTCCGTTGTGTTGTCGGTTGTGTCATTGACATCGCACTCGATATCCGTAAAGGTTCGCCAACCTACGGAAAATATGCAGCCGTTGAACTTTCAGCCGACAATCACCGACAGTTCTTCATCCCCGAAGGATTCGCCCATGGTTTTGCAGTTGTAAGCGACACTGCCGTTTTCCAATACAAATGTAACAACTATTATGCTCCTACGTCAGAAGGTGGAGTTGACATAAATGACTTGGAGCTCGGCATAGAACTTCCAATTGACTTCTCTCAAAGAATATTCTCCGAGAAAGATCTTCGCCATCCCAAGTTCAAGGATTTTGTCTCACCATTTAATTTTTCGACAACTTCACGTCAATGAACATTCTTGTAACAGGAGCAAACGGGCAACTTGGAACATGCATCCGTCTCGCTTCAGAATCGAAGAACGACAATTATATATTCACCGATATCGCCGAACTTGATATCACCGATCCCAATTCTGTCGCAAAATTTATAAGCGACAACAATGTGGATTTAATTATAAATTGCGCGGCCTACACCAATGTCGACAAAGCTGAGGACGAGCCTTTAATTGCTGAGAAAATAAATGCCAGGGCTGTTAAAATTCTTTCCGAAGAGATAAAGAAAAGAAACGGGTGGATAATCCACGTCTCAACCGATTACGTATTCGGAGGAAATCTCAACAACACTCCATGCAGTGAGGAACAGCAACCAAATCCAACCGGAGTTTACGGGCTGAGCAAGCTCCACGGAGAAGAAGCGATAAAAGAATCGGGATGCAACGGAATTATCATCCGAACCTCATGGCTCTACTCGGAATATGGCAAGAACTTTGTCAAGACAATGCTCGACCTGACATCTCGCCTTCCCCAACTCAATGTCGTCTTCGACCAGTGTGGAACTCCAACCTATGCCCAAGACCTTGCCGATTCGATTGTGGATATAATCGACACCCGGAAGTTCATAAACAAAGCGGGCACCTATCATTACTCAAACGAAGGTGTTACGTCGTGGTTCGATTTCGCGCGACTCATCGGACAATTGGCCGGGAATCAAGCCGAGGTGAATCCGTGTCATTCCAATGAATTTCCGTCAAAGGTTACTCGGCCTCCCTATTCTGTTCTGGACAAGACCAAGTTCAAGGAAACTTTCGAGATAAAAATCCCCTACTGGACCGATTCGCTTAAAAAATGCGTCGAGAATTTGACATCACAAACCGAAAACAACTCGAAATCATGAAGAATATTGTTATAACAGGCGGTGCAGGATTCATTGGCAGCCATGTTGTTCGTTTATTTGTCAACAAATATCCCGAATATAACATAATCAATGTCGACAAACTGACCTACGCCGGAAATTTGGCAAACCTTAAGGACATCGAAAAAGCTCCCAATTATAAGTTTGTCCGTGCCGACATTTGTGATTTCGAGGCGATGAAGAAAGTTATCGTCGAAAACAAAGTCGATGGAATTATTCACCTCGCGGCCGAAAGCCATGTTGACCGATCCATCCTCGATCCGTTCACTTTCGCACGCACAAACGTCTTGGGGACCCTGACCCTATTACAAATAGCCAAAGACTACTGGAGCTCACTTCCCGAAAAATTCGAAGGAAAACTGTTTTATCACATTTCCACCGACGAGGTCTATGGAGCCCTTGAACTGACCCATCCCGAAGGTACAGAGTCACCATTCACGACAAAAGCTTCATCGAGCGAACACCACAAAGCCTTCGGAACGGAATTCTTCCTCGAAACCACCAAGTATTCGCCCCATTCCCCCTATTCCGCATCGAAAGCATCAAGTGACCATTTCGTCAGGGCTTATCATGACACCTACGGACTTCCGACGATTATCACGAATTGTTCCAATAACTACGGCCCCTATCAATTCCCCGAAAAACTCATTCCGTTATTTATAAACAATATTCGTAAGGGAAAGAGTCTGCCGGTCTATGGAAAAGGAGAGAATGTTCGCGATTGGTTGTTTGTCGAGGACCATGCCCGTGCTATCGACCTGATTTTCCATAAAGGAAAGATTGCCGACACCTACAATATCGGTGGATTCAACGAATGGAAGAATATCGATCTCATAAAGGTAATAATCAAGACAGTCGACCGACTTCTTGGCAACCCTGAAGGTCACAGTGAAAAGCTGATAACTTATGTGACCGACCGTGCCGGACATGACCTTCGTTATGCAATCGACTCTCGGAAACTTCAGAAAGAGCTGGGATGGGAACCATCGTTGCAGTTTGAGGAGGGAATCGAGAAGACCGTCAAATGGTATCTCGACAACCAGGATTGGATCGACAACATCACTTCGGGCGATTACGAGAAGTACTACGACATGATGTATCAGGACCGTTGACAAAACATGAGCCGTAAGAAAGGGAAAGAGCTACCCGTTATAGAAGATATCGAGATAACCGGAATAGCAGCCGAAGGGAATTCTATAACCCGGCATAATGATAAAGTCGTGTTTATCCCCTACGGTGCACCGGGCGACATAGTCGATGTTAAAATTGACCGTCGTCGCAGTTCCTATTCCGAAGGACACATAGTAAATATCAAGAAGCCTTCTCCTTTACGAGTCACGCCGTTTTGTGTTCATTTCGGAACCTGCGGAGGATGTAAGTGGCAACATCTCCCCTACTCTTACCAACTCGAATTCAAACGTCAGCAGGTTGTCGATGCCTTGACACGCATCGCAAAAATCCCCTTTCCCGAGGTCAATCCTTGCCTGCCATCGGAAAACCAGATTCGCTATCGCAACAAACTGGAATACACCTTCTCCAACAAAAAATGGCTTACATTCGAGCAGCTAGGTAGCGGCCTGGAATTTCCCGATAGGGATGGAGCCGGATTCCACATACCCGGTTGTTTCGACAAAGTCCTCGATATCGAGGAATGTCATCTTCAGGAAGAGTTCGGAAATCGGTTGAGGTTGTTTATCAAAGATTACGCCAAGAGAAATGGATGGTCTTTCTATGACCTGAAAGGACAGAGTGGTTTCATGAGAACACTGATGATCAGGACACTCGATTCAGGGCAGAAAATGGCCGTTATGGTTTTCGGAGAGAACGATAAGGCTAAGATTGACGAGTTAATGGATGCCGTTTCCAAAGAGTTCCCCGAAATTACGTCACTCAGTTACGTTGTCAATCTCAAGGTGAACGACACGATAACTGATCAGGATGTCATTCCCTGGAATGGTTCGTCCCCTTATATCGAAGAGATAATGGGAGAACTTAAATTCCGAATCGGACCAAAATCGTTTTATCAGACAAATTCCCGCCAGGCCCATCGTCTCTACGCCACAGCCGAGCGTATGGCTAATCTTAAGGGCGACGAGCTTGTATATGACCTTTACACCGGCACAGGAACAATTGCCAATTTCGTGGCAAACAAATGTAAAAGAGTAATTGGAATAGAATACGTTCCCGAGGCAATAGAAGACGCTAGAATAAATTCATCGATAAATAAAATTGATAACACCGAATTTTTTGCAGGCGACATGAAAGATGTCCTGACCGATGAATTTATAGCTCGTCACGGTCGCCCCGACGTGATGATTGTCGATCCACCCCGTGCCGGCATGCATGCCGATGTTGTTAAGGTCATAAAAAATACGAAACCAAAGCGAATAGTATATGTGAGTTGTAATCCTGCAACACAGGCACGTGACCTGGCCGACCTATACGAACTATATGACATCGTAGAAGTGCAACCGGTCGACATGTTTCCCCACACTCACCACGTTGAGAACGTAGTGGCATTGACCTTAAGAGGTTAATTTTTTCATTAGGTTGGAATTATAATATTCGGGATTGCCACTGACTTCCTCCCCAATGAACGGTGGTAATTCAACTTCTGTCTCGACCGACGGCAATTCCACCTCGGCCAAAACCAGCCCCTTTAACCCTTTGTGAAATTCGTCGATTTCCCAGGTTCTTCCCTTATAGTCCACCAGATATCTTGTTTTTGACAAATAGCTCCCTTCATAGATGTGATGGACAATCATTTCACGTGCATCCTCAATGGGGATTTCATATTCCCATTCGTTTCTGGAAATTCCACGAGTTCTCCCTTTAACTGTAAGCCATGCTTTGGAATCTGTCAGTCTCAGTCTGACAATGCCGTCGGGCCGATGAGAAATATAAGCTTGGGTTATATTCATCGAAGCCCTCGCCATATCACGCCATGAATCGTTGGTCACTAAAAATTTTCGTTCTATTTCGGCTGCCATTTACTTTATCTTGTATTTCTGTTTCAACCTTTCGAACTCAGGTTTTTCTTTGAAATTATCCAGCCAGCAGTCAATCGTGTCACAAAGAATAGAATCACCAGGAGCAATGAGCCAACATTTGAACTGACTGAACGACAATTCAGTTGAAATGTCAATTTGAGGATAATGTTCGCTTAGTGCACGAGCCCTTATAAGGCCGACTGCTGCACGCTCTATCTCGCCGAGAGCTACAAGAATTAGCAATTCTTCCTCCGAACTGTCGGTAGAGTCATTAATGATGATATCTCCGCCAATTTCATCACTCAGATTCCTTAGACGCTCGGCTACCGATGTTTCTCGTGCAGCCCATACTTCCTTTCCGGCAAGTTCATGTGGATATTTCACCAGAGACGTGTCTGTCTCAATGTTTTGAACAAGAACAATCCTGTCGGTATAAATAGGTTTTGTTGCCAAAAACTCCTCTTTGAGTGGAATAGTCAACGGAAGATTCGACACGAGTAAGTCAATGTGACCCTTCCTGAGATCATCCAGTGCTTCTTTCATGTTACTGTAGCCCTTCAGTTTATGGTTGAAACCATGTTCAGCTACGAGATAATTCAGAATATCATAGGAGAAGCCCTCGATTGTGTCACCCATCGTCGAAACAGTAGTGGGTGACAGTTCGATTCCTACTCTCAACGTGTCACCTCGTTCAAGATGTGGAGAATGATCTTTGTGTTTTCCCCCACAATTAACAAAAAACAAAGGAAGAAGCAGTAAAATCATTAGCGACGCCAGCTGACGTCCTGTATACGTTGACCCGACCATCGCCAATCAGTTGAGGAATTGAATTGAGAGCCCCAGCTGGAATCTGCGCGGATTCAACGGATAATGGGGCAAAGAGAAATAATCGGGTTTGCCAAACAGCCCTTGATTCACGTGAGAGAACATGACATAGAAGACCGTTTTACCGAGTTTCATGTTCAAATAGGCGTTCATAAACGGAAAACCGCCGAGTTTAATTCTTTCCTCTGCGTCGGGAACATTGTAATTGTGGAAAGTCATCGTTTCGGGTTGATACCCGATTGCATCATATTTTGTGTAATAATCACAATTCACACCGAATTGAACATCCAGCACTCTTGCGATCTTGAATCTCAAATACATGTTGGAGTTTACCACAAACTTCGGCATAGGGATGACATCACTGTTGGATGATGTTTGCAAAATAAGCTGATTGTCCCAGTGCCATGCCTTGAAGGCGAAGTTCTGCCACAGCATCGCACTGAAGATCTGCACGTTTCCGTCGTGTTGAACCGGCATGCAGTTATAATCGAAATAAATATAGTTCTGTATGTTTTCCACCCCAATGTTAAGTCGGGTTCTGCTGAAGGGAACGGTCAGCTCACCTCCCAGTCTGACGCGCCTTGTCTTGCCGAAGTCGTTTTTCCAGATAAAGTGGTTTGAGATGAAATTCTCCACGAAATAAGACGGTGCCTCATTCTTGAAACTACCGTAGGCCATCAATCCCAGTGAATCCTTAAAAATTGGAATCTTCGTGTTGATGTTTCCGTCTATTTTGACATCTCCGGCGGTTCGTCCGGTAACACCCAGCTCGGCAGTCGCTTCATATTTCAGAATAGAGCCCGTTTGCTTAGTCAGCTGTGCTCCTATGCTGAATTGAGCCTCATTCTTGTGTGACACGGGTATCTCACCCATGTATTCGTCGAGTCCGCGAGGTTTCTCTTCGACCGGCATGTAGAGCATACTATCGGCAGTTTGTTTGTAGGATCGAAGGTCGATAGAGGCATAAGCAGCCAACCCGAATTTGGCATATTTGTTGAAACCTTCAAGCAACGACAATCCCAGCGTGTTCTTGACCGACGAATAGGACGTATGGTCGGTTGTTCCGTCGGCCGTCAAATATCTCTCGGGCCAGAATTCTGCATCCTGTTGGGCGTTGGCATTGGTAAACTTATGCTTACCCTCATTCCAGTTGAGAGTCCATGTGAATGCCGTGACAGGCACATATTCCTCGATTACAGTCGAGTCTTCCTGAAGTATGTCACGATAGAAACCAAGCTTATACTTGGCATTGATGAACACGTCGGTGCTCTTTGTTCGGTTCTGGGCTTGAGTCAGATTGGTCGGGATGCTCTTGGGATTGATTGAGGTTGTTCCTCCCTGAACCTCAGCCGGGTCGGTGATATACAGATCATCGGTGATTCCCCCGTTCTCGCGGTTTGACAAATTGTAATGATAATGATAGAACTGCACCTCAAACTTGTCGGCTATATAAGATCCGTTGAGGCCCCAAGTGAAATTCTTCACTGCCTGGTTATCATAACTTCCCTTTGAGTAGAGATAGTCCAGAATAGCGCCAAATTGCAGCTGCTTGTTGACGTTCCCCGAAAAGATGGCATTCAACCGGTCTTGTCCGTTATAGCGGTCGCCCCCGAAATTATAGGACACCAAAGTCATTGGAATCCGTGTGTTGTAGAACTTTATTTTTTCCAGCGATGGAACCCAAGGCCACAAACCGTCGGCAAAAAAGAAATCGGTCATAGGCTTTCGGTCGAAGAAAATCAGGTTTGTGCCGGGGTCGCCCAAATTGCCGGTAGTAGCCCATGCAGGTGTCACAGCCGATGGCACCGATCTCAGCGAGTAGTCGATGAAGGCCGTGTCGATTGTCGACGGTTCCCTCAGTCCTAACGGCTGAAGGTCGGTCCACGCATAGGCGGTGCTCAAGTCGGGCAACTTCTCTTTCGATTGCCCCTGAACGAGTTGACAAACCGCTACACTTAAACTTAAAAGAAACAGTTTAAGAGGTTTCATAGGCATGCAAAATTACAAAAAAACTATCAAAGAAATTTATTAACTTTGCATATTAAATGGCCTAACGTTAAAGGTAAACCATCAAACGGCAATATGACCGATAAATCTTCAGTAATTCCGAAAATAATCGAAGGCATCCAGGAACGTAAGGGACGCGGCATCACCGTCATCGACCTTTCCGAGGTCGAGAATTCAGGCGTCGACAGCTTTGTCATCTGCCAGGGAACCTCGCCTACCCATGTCGCCGCAGTGGCCGACAGTATTCGCGAGCATCTCCACGAGAAATATGGCATAAAACCCTATAACTACGACGGTTACCGCAACGCCCAGTGGATTGTGATTGACTACGGTCCCACATTGGTCCACGTCTTCACTCCTGAAAACCGCCTTCTCTACAATTTAGAGGAACTTTGGAGCGATGGAAAAATCTCCACTGTTCCCGATTTAGACTAAAAATCAAGAAATTCCAATAAAATCAAATGGAACCTCCCAAAAAGAAAAAGACCATCAAATTCAGTGTGTATTGGATGTATGCCGTGATTCTCCTGTTATTGGCAGGCATCTTCTACCTTGATGATAATTCGATAACAAAGGATGTCAGCTATTCCGACTTCGAGAAATACGTCGAATCGGGAGGAGTTGACCAAATCATCGTGTTCTCCAAAAAGGACCAGGCCGAGGCGGTTCTCAACGACTCTTTGGCCCGTGTCATTTTCCACGAGTCCCAGTTCCAGAAGTCGTCGGGCATCGCAGCACGTGTGGTAACCGAGATTCCTTCGGCTTCGAAGCTTCAGGACAAGATCGACGAATGGAAAGCCCAGGGTTATTTCAACGGTGAAGTGAAATATGAAAAAGGCAGCGACTTCTTATCGTTGTTATGGACTTTCGGTCCCGTGTTGCTGCTCATTGCCTTCTGGATTTTCTTCATGAAGAGAATGTCGGGCGGATCCGGCGGAGGAGCTGGAGGAGTATTCAGCGTTGGCAAATCGAAAGCTCAGATATTCGACAAGGACGGTCCGGTAAAGGTCACTTTCAAGGATGTAGCGGGACTTTCCGAAGCGAAAACCGAAATAGAAGAAATTGTTGAATTCCTTAAGAACCCCCAACGTTACACCGATCTTGGAGGAAAGATACCCAAGGGAGCATTGTTGGTGGGACCTCCGGGAACCGGTAAGACTCTTCTTGCTAAGGCTGTGGCCGGTGAGGCCAACGTTCCGTTCTTTTCAATGTCGGGTTCCGATTTCGTTGAGATGTTCGTCGGAGTTGGAGCATCGCGTGTGCGCGACCTTTTCCGCCAGGCCAAGGAGAAAGCGCCATGTATCGTGTTCATCGATGAGATTGATGCTGTAGGACGTGCCCGCGGGAAAAACCCCAACATGGGTGCCAACGATGAACGTGAGAACACCCTCAACCAGTTGCTGACCGAGATGGACGGTTTCGGGACCAATAGCGGTGTGATTATCCTCGCCGCCACCAACCGAGCCGACATTCTGGACAAGGCTTTGCTTCGTGCCGGTCGTTTCGACCGTCAGATCTACGTTGAGCTACCCGACCTGAACGACCGTGTGGCAATCTTCAACGTTCACCTGAAGAAGATTAAACTCGATGACTCGGTAGATGTAGAATTGCTGGCACGCCAAACCCCCGGTTTCTCCGGAGCCGAGATAGCAAATGTTTGTAACGAGGCCGCTCTGATTGCAGCGCGTCACAACAAGACCACTGTAGGACGCCAGGATTTCATCGATGCAGTCGACCGAATCATTGGCGGATTGGAGAAAAAGACAAAGATAACAACCGACGAGGAAAAGCATGCGATAGCGGTCCATGAGGCCGGACATGCCACCGTTTCGTGGCATCTTAAATATGCCAACCCTCTGATTAAGGTAACAATTGTGCCTCGCGGCAAAGCTCTGGGTGCTGCATGGTATCTGCCCGAAGAACGTCAGATAACCCCGTCCCAGGCATTGCTTGACGAGATGTGCGCTACTCTTGGCGGCCGTGCTGCCGAGGAGGTGTTCCTTGGACGCATCTCTACCGGAGCTGCCAACGACCTTGAGCGAGTTACCAAGCAGGCCTATGCTATGGTTGTCTACTATGGCATGAGCGACAAACTTCCCAATCTGTCCTACTACGACTCCACCGGTCAGGACTACGGCTTCTCTAAACCCTATAGCGACCACCGTGCCCGCATGATCGATGAAGAAGTATCGAGAATCGTGGCCGAGCAATATGAGCGTGCCAAACAGATACTGCGCGACAAAGCAGCTGGTCACAACGAACTGGCCGATACCCTCATCACTCGCGAAGTAATCTTTACCGAAGATGTAGAACGAATCTTCGGTAAACGCCAGTGGGCATCACGAACCGAGGAAATCCTGGCAGCCAACGCAAAGAACCAGGAGGTTCCCGCCCTTCCGGCCGATGCCAAGGATGAATCGCAGGAGGAAGATGAAACCGGAAAATCGGAAAACGAAACACCGGGCGACAACGAGGTGACCGAACCTCAGGCCACTTCTGACGTGACCGATGTAGAGGCCGAGGAACTCCCGCCGCTTCCTTCTGACGAAAAATAACATCACGATGGACCAACTCCCACAGGATCCGTTCATCCTTCTCAGCTGGACCAATACGATGTTGCGCGACCGTTATGGTTCGCTCGACGAGTTGTGTGACGACCTCGATATTGCCCGGGAGGAACTCGAGGATAAACTTCGTGCGGCAGGTTTCACCTATTCGGCTGAAACAAACCGGTTCCTATAAGCGGGCTTAACTGTAAAGGGAGAACTATGGACGATTATCTGGCTCAATTAAACCGGCAACAACGCGAGGCTGTCCTTTGGCTCGACAGCCCCCAGCTTGTCATAGCTGGAGCCGGATCGGGCAAAACCCGTGTGCTGACCTATAAGATAATCCACCTGCTCGCCAAAGGCTACAAACCGTGGCGCATAATGGCTCTCACCTTCACCAACAAGGCAGCGCGCGAGATGCGCGAGCGAATCGATGCCCTGGTGGGCGATGAGGTGAGCAAGCGGTTGTGGATGGGCACCTTCCACTCCATCTTCCTTAGAATCCTGCGTTCCCATTCCGAAAAAATCGGCTACCGAAAGGATTTCACCATCTACGATGCCGACGACTCCAAGGCCTTGGTCAAGACTATCATCAAAGAGATGAACCTTGACGACAAGATTTATAAAGTCTCGTCAGTTTTGGGAGCTATCTCCGCCGCAAAGAACGCTTTGATTTCTCCGGCTGCCTATGCTGCCGATAAAGACATTCGTGACCAGGACTTTCGCTCACGTCGCCCGTTGATCCATCGCATCTACGACACCTATCAGCGTCGTTGCTACATGGCCAACGTCATGGACTTCGACGATATCCTGTTTTTCACGAACATGCTGTTGCGTGACTGTCCCGAGATTCTCAACCATTACCGCGAATATTTCCAATACATCCTGGTCGATGAGTATCAGGACACTAACTTCGCCCAACATGCAATCATCAGGCGTCTGACGGAAAATCAGACCAATCTTTCGGTTGTTGGCGACGATGCCCAGAGCATCTACTCATTCCGTGGTGCCAACATCGGGAACATTCTCAACATGCAGAATGTCTACCCCGACCTGCGCATCTTCAAGCTCGAGCAGAACTATCGTTCCACAAAGACAATCATCGAGGCTGCCAACTCCCTGATATCAAAGAACACACGTCAGATTCCAAAGCAGATCTTCTCAAAAAACGAGGATGGAAAGCCCATCGAGATAATAAAAAGCTACAGCGACTTCGAGGAAGGCTACCTGATCGCCAACCGAATCAGCCAGATGAAACTCTCATCCCACGATTCCTATAGCGATTACGCCATCCTCTACCGCACAAACGCCCAGTCGCGAACCCTCGAGGAATCGCTGCGCAAGCGTAATATCCCTTATCGTATCTACGGTGCACTTTCTTTCTATCAGCGCAAGGAAATCAAGGATGCCATCGCCTACTTTCGTCTCGTTGTGAATCCCTCCGACGAGGAAGCCTTCCGGCGCATCATCAACTATCCGGCTCGGGGTATCGGTGAAACCACCGTTTCTAAAATCAGCGATGCGGCCACCATCGGATCCACATCCTTGTGGAATGTCATCAACGATCCCTCGACCTATTCGCTGAATGTCAACTCGGGCACACGTCGCAAGCTCGAGGGATTCGCCAACCTTATTCGTGAATTCATCGAAGCAAATTCAGGCGGCATGAATGCCTACGAACTCGGCGAGCTGATAATTCGCAAGACTCAGATTCTGTCCATACTCCTGAGCGACCGCACTCCCGAGAGCATTTCTCGCCAGGAGAACCTCCAGGAACTCCTCAACGGCTTGCGCACCTTTGTCCAGAATCGCCTTGAAGAGGGTGAAACCGAGAGCATCTCGATGAGCGACTTCCTCTCGGAAGTCTCCCTCGCCACCGACTTCGAACGCAATGAAAACAACGATGGCGAAGCCGTCTCGCTGATGACCGTTCACTCTGCCAAAGGATTGGAGTTCAAGAACGTCTGTATTGTAGGTGTAGAGGAGGACCTTTTTCCGGCCATGCTCTCCACGATGTCGTTCGACGATATCGAGGAGGAGAGGCGCCTGCTTTATGTTGCCATCACCCGAGCGAAGAAACAATGCATTCTCTCCTATGCCGCATCTCGCTACCGCAACGGCCAGACCACCACATGCTTCCCTTCGCGGTTCCTGCGTGATATCGATAGCCGCTATCTCCGGGAAGCCGGAACCACCAGCAGTCTGACATCCAATTTTGATACCTGGGATAGGAGTCCTCAAGTCTTCAGGCCGGCAAGTTTTCAGGGCGGCAAGTCTTCAGGGGGGCAAGTCGGCAAGTCGTCAAGTCGTAATGAAAACTCGAAGACTCGACAACCTGAAAACTCTACGACTCTAAAGCCTGATGACGGCTACAGTCTACACGAGGCCGGAGAGTTGAAAGTTGGCATGAACATCGAACACAACCGGTTCGGACGCGGACACATCGTCTCCATCGACCGGTCGAGCACCGACGATCGAATCGTGGTGTCATTCTCCAATGTCGAGACCAAAACGCTCCTCCTCAAATTCGCTCGCTTTAAAATCGTCGATTAATGAAACTCGAGCTCCCTACACCTTGTTTTGTCATCTACGAAGAGAAGATCGACCGCAATCTTGAGCTGATCGACCGGGTTCGTCACGAAGCAGGCGTGGAGATTGTAATGGCGTTCAAAGCCAATGCGGTTTGGCGCACCTTCGAGTTGTTGCGTCATCGCGGTTTTGGGTTTGCGGCCAGTTCCTTGAACGAGTTGCGCCTTGGCTACGAGGAACTGCATCGCCGCGGTCACACCTACTGTCTGGCTTATAAACCCGAAACATTCGGCGAAGTCCTCGCCATGAGCTCCCATCTCACCTTCAACAGCATAACCCAGTGGGAACAGTTCCGGGGCAAGATTGATGCGTGGAACACTACCCATCCCGACAGTCACGTATCACCCGGACTACGCGTCAACCCGCATTGCAGTGTTATTGAAACCGATCTCTATAACCCGGCCCTACCGGGGTCCCGCTTCGGTGTGGCAGCGGCCGATCTCGCCGAATTGCCTCAGGGTATTGAGGGACTGCACTTCCATCAGCTGTGTGAGTCCTCCTCGGCCGACCTCGAGAAAGTTCTGGATGCCTTCGAGAGCTCCTTCGGTCATCTTCTGCCGGCTGTCGAGTGGGTAAACATGGGTGGCGGCCATCTCATGACGCGTGAGGGCTACGACATCTACCACCTTGTGAAACTGCTGCGAGGTTTCCGTGAGCGCTATCCCCAGATAAGTGTTATCCTCGAACCCGGGAGCGCCTTCATGTGGCAAACCGGTGACTTACTGGCCACAGTTATGGATGTCGTTGTTAACGATGGTGTGGCTACTGCCATCATCGACGCTTCATTCACCTGTCACATGCCCGACACCCTCGAGATGCCCTATAAACCCGCCATTGCCGAGGCCCTTCCCGAAGGTTCCTGCGGCCACAGCTACACCCTTGGGGGAAACTCCTGCCTCAGTGGCGACTACAAAGGCGAATGGACCTTCGCCGAGCCGTTGAAGCCGGGCGATCGGCTGACATTCCGCGACATGAACCACTACACAACCGTCAAGACCACTATGTTCAACGGCCTCGACCATCCGTCGATTGCCATTGTCAGGAGTAACGGTACGGTTGAAATCCTTCGGCAATTCACCTACGACGACTATAAATCCCGCATGTCATGAACAGCTCCGCACCATCTGCTCCCCGCTTCTCGGTCATCGTGCCTGTCTATAATCGCCGTGACGAAATCGAGGAGCTCCTTTCCTCCCTGGCTGCCCAAGTTGATATTCCTCGGGGCCTCTTCGAGGTAGTAATCGTTGAGGATGGCTCTACCGATCCCTGTGGCGATATTTGTGAGCGTTACGCTGCTGAAGGATTGCCCGTGTCCTACTTCTACAAGGAAAACGAAGGACGCTCCATCGCACGAAACCATGGGATGGAGCACGCACGTGGAGAATGGTTTCTGTTTTTCGACTCCGACTGTGTCATTCCGGCGCGTTACTTCCACGACCTCGATTCCGATCCACGCCTCCCGGAGATTGACTGCTTCGGAGGACCCGATGCCGCCCATGAATCCTTCAGCCCCGTCCAGAAGGCCATAAACTTTGCCATGACCTCCTTCCTGACCACCGGAGGCATCCGTGGCGGAAAAGTCAGTATGGAGAAATTCGTGCCACGCACCTTCAACATGGGCTTTCGCCGCGAAGTCTACGACCGCGTCGGAGGCTTCCGCGAGATGTATAGTGAGGATATCGACATGAGCACCCGAATTCGCAATGCCGGATTCACCATAGCCCTGCTTCCCGACCAGAAAGTCTACCACAAACGTCGTGTCGACTTCAAGAAATTTTTCCGGCAGGTCTACATCTTCGGCCGTTCACGCATTACCTTGAAATTCCTCTACCCGGGATCTCTCAAGGCTGTCCATGTTCTCCCTGCGCTGTTCGTCCTCGGCTTAGTTGCCCTGATTGTGCTGGCTATTGTCATCAGTCCCTGGTTTCTCCTGCCTTTGGGAGTCTACATTGTGGCCCTGTGGGTAGCCGCGCTCATCTCCACTCGCTCGCCACACATCGCAACCTTGGCTGTTCCCGCCTCGTTCATTCAGCTCATAGGCTACGGCACAGGATTCCTGAGTGCTTTCACCACCAAAATCCTGTTGGGTCGAGGCCGCGATATCAACGAAGAAATCCTTGCGCGCAAAGGAAAATGAGAAATCCGCTGCATCTGTTCCGACACCTCGACCGTTACTTCAACCGGGTTGAATTCCGGTCCCGCATGGAATCGCTCGTCGAGCGAATCCTTCACGACACCACGCCGGGTGTGACCGACGAACGACATGGGCCTCACGACATCATAGTGTCGCTGACCACCACCCCTCGCCGGTCATTTGATGTGCCCCTGGCCATCGAGAGCCTGATGCAGCAAACCCTCCGCGCCAACCGCATCATCCTGTGGCTCGACAATGAAACAATGTCGCAGCCGTTTCCCGAAGCCTTGAAGCGTCAGCAGGCACGCGGTCTCGAGATTCGGGAATGTGACAATCTGCGGTCCTACAAGAAACTTATCCCCTCCCTGCGTGAATTTCCCGATGCAGCTATCATCACGGTCGATGATGACCACCTCTACGACTTCGACCTGATAGAACGGCTTGTCAAGGGCCACCAGGAACGCCCCGAAGCCATCCTCGCCACTCGCATCCATCGCATCATGCGCCGGAGCGATGGTTCGGCACTACCCTATCACAAATGGAGGTTGCGCGTCGATAATGTTGCCGACCCGCGCGACCTTTTCTTCACCACGGGAGCCGGAGTTCTGTTCCCACCCCGATCCCTACCCGAGGAGACCATTGATTTCGAGACATTCATGGCAATATGCCCGACTGCCGATGATGTTTGGTTCAATGCCATGGCAAGGTTGGGAGGCAGTCAGGTCGTCAAAATTGCCACACGTGATCCCCATGGCGAAGACTACATCGTCAATCCTCACGTTCAGGACGAGAGTCTCAGCGATGTCAACTTTGGTCCCGGTGGTGCCAATACCCGTCAGTACCACGTAGTTTTCAGCCGTTTTAAACTCCTTTAGCGAACCTTTCTGCCGTAAAGCATATTTGACCCTTTGAATATTGCAACTATTATTCCTACCTTTGCCACGACACACATTAAAACGACTCAATAATTCGGTATGATCATTGTTCTGACTTTTATAATAGCATTTTTATCAAGCCTACTTCTTCACCCTAAAATGGTGGAGATAGCAAAGAAGCAGGGCATAACCGATAAACCCAACAAACGCAAACTACAACGCGAGCCGGTACCCGTTCTTGGTGGATTAGTTGTATTTTTTGGCATCACTCTCGGAATAGGATTGACCACTTTCGATATATCCTATCGTGACTTCATGCTTGTATTTGCAATGATGGTTGTTATGCTTTACACAGGAGCTCTTGATGATGTGTCCGGTTTAAGCGCAGCAAAACGTTTCCTGATAGAGATTTTTGTTACACTGATGTTAATTTTTAGCGGTGGCTATGCGATAAACGACTTCCATGGATTATGGGGCATCGAATTGGTAAGCCTTTGGATAGCGGTTCCCCTTACCATCATCACTGTGGTTGGAATAATTAACGCCATCAACTTGATTGACGGCGTTGACGGACTGTCCTCCGGTTACTGCATTATGGCAAGTGCCTTTTTCGCTCTCTACTTCTGTCTTGACAATGACACGGCAATGGCATCACTTGCGATGGGCTGCATCGGAGCATTGATACCGTTTTTTGTTTATAACGTGTTTGGCAATAAATCAAAAATGTTCATTGGTGACGGTGGCACTCTCCTGATGGGTATCATCCTGTCCATCTTTGTACTCCGTATAATCAGTTGTCACTACATGTCGTTCAACACTAATATTTTGACCGAAAGTCCCACACTGGATGTACGCATGGCACGCCCGTTCGATGTGTCCAACTTTGGTCTCGTACCGTTCACTTTAGCTATTTTATCATTGCCCGTAATCGACACCCTACGAGTGATGATTTCGCGCATATTGCACCACACATCTCCTTTTGCCCCTGACAAGACACACCTTCATCATGCCTTTATAGGTTGTGGATTAACCCATCTCATGACGACAATGAGTATACTCGCCATGAATTTCTTGATTATAATTTTGTGGTATGTCCTCTATAAATGCGGTGTATCAATTGATGTGCAGCTTTATGCAGTTGTTGGAACGGCAATTGCAGCCGATTTGATAGTCTACTATACCTGCATGCGTCAAGCGAAGCGAGGTTAAACATGCTGATCTGGGGATAAGTTTTCGGGTTGTCAAGACGTCGAGTTGTCAAGTTGTCAGGTTATCAAGAAGACTGGAAAACTTGAAGGCTTGATATCTTGAAAGCTTGAAAACACGCCGAAGGCGACAACTCAACGCTTCGCGTTGGTCGCGTTGATGTTGAAGAGAGGATTGCCCTTCAGTTGTGCGGCGACCGCAACAAACTGCCATTCATCGGGCAAATCGGGCAACAGCGACTTCTCCACAACCTCCATTTGATTTCCAATCCACTCCTTCATGGGGTTATTTCGCAGGAAATCCTCCAGATTTGTGCAAAACTCATCCTCATTGTTATAGAGGAAGTGTGCTCCACGGAGCCTGTCACCTTCCATCCCCAGTTCCCTTAGAGAGATCACGCCGCTTGTCATATAGGCCAGTAGACTGTGAGAATCTACCACCGGCGTGCCGTCAAACACTATTCCTGTGAAAAACGGATAATTCGTAATGACAACCGGCAGAATCCTCTTACCGGTATAATCCCCCAATTCCTTGAACAGTTCAGGATGTTCCTCGACAAACCGGGCTTTACGAACGGCCTGTCTTGCGCCATCTCTCAATCGTTCCTCTGCATCATGGAAATTCTGAGGCGTCATGGGGTAATGTATGCACTTTGCATCGGCCACCACCACGATGTTCTTCATCCCGATAATGAGATCGATCTCCTCCGAGTCCTTTCCGCTTCCACGCAGGCATGCACCGATACAGGTCAACGGATAACTCGTCTCTTTCTCCGTAAGACTCTTCAACAGGTACTCCTCAAACAATCTCCCACGCTCATCAAGATCGAAACCTCCCTCTTTGAGTAAACAGTCAATAAGATTATATGGCGAGGAATAAAGCATCGGGAAAAACGGCATCAGATAATCATTCCCCATCTCAAACAACGGTCGGGTCCATATATCGCTGAAACCATTCATCTGTGCTGTCATCGCATCGATAATGCATTTCAGTTTTCGTCCATCAATGGAAGTAAAGCGTTTCAAATAATCCATCAGGACCCTTTGATTCATTCGGCATGGCACTTTCCGAAAATCATCCTTAGTGAAAAGCGAATCGTCATACCTTTCAGTCTCCACAACTTCATTTACCAGGTATTGCAAAGCCACCACACAACGAATGACCTCCTCTGCCGTCGCCCCGTTAAACATCGTCAGAACCGCATTTTTGTCAAGGAATTCATAATAAGACTTCATCGCAGCCCTCATGTCCAGTTCCAGCATCGTGAACTCCTTCGGATTGGCTCTGACCAGTTTCGGCGTCATCACGCCATCTTCAATTTCCACCTTTTTCAGCCTGTATTGTGGCATCCAGCCTTGTCTCCGACCGGTTTCAGCACCCTGTCTCAGTCGGTCAAATACCCGGAGCCGACGTTGCGAAAACATTTCTTCTCCTTCGGCAAGCGATAAGAGTTTGTCACATGAATCATCTCCAAAAAACACTCGATGATTCTCCTCATCGATTTCCACATACCCGTCACCATACAGTACGTCATCATAGCAACGTTTCAAGACAGCATATACCGATGCGACAGTTTTCATACGCAACACTACACCCCCCATTTTCTGCGACATCATCTCGCTAGGCGATGTTGTTATAGCTAATGCAGGTTGTTTTTGTGCTGCGGCATTTAAATCGGAGACTGGTGGTTGATTACTGACGGCAGATGGCTCGAAATCGTCGGAGTTGAAATAGCGCAGATAATTCATAATCAGACCGACCGAATCAGTCTCATTCTCCATGGCGGCACGTATGTCCACAGGCTTCATGCCGTTTTCGGGATCAATCTTGAAATTCATCAGGTCGCTAACCATGTATAAACCCTCCGGGACTTTCTTCAGTTGTTCCCGTCGCTTCTCGGTAATGACCTTCCAATCGCGGTTCAACATAGCGATTGGAAACAAACTGAGCTCAGCACCGCTGAGCCCCGTTTTTATCATATCCTGTTTAAGAATCCTATAGAATTCGGTCCACCACTTGTGAAGATAAGTCGAAAACTGAATGAAATCAGC
>JAFLTL010000012.1 GCA_022510505.1 Muribaculaceae bacterium
TTCAACGGATAGAATGGAAGTTTCCTAAACTTTAGATAGCAGTTCGATTCTGCTCCGGGGTACTAACTATCCTATTCATCTTTAATCCAACTTTTTTGAAACCGGCTTCATGGATGCGTCTTCTGGTGGTTGCGGTTATAGCATTTGCAGTAGCCGCTTGTGCCAGCATAGGACGACCCACAGGCGGAGATAAGGATGAGACTCCTCCGGTTTATGTAAGAAGCAACCCCGAACCGGGAACAAAAAACTTCAACAAGGATAGAATCGAAGTATTTTTTGACGAAAACATTAAAATTGAGGATGCCTCAAACAAGGTCGTCGTATCCCCGGCCCAGCAACAGCAACCGCGAGTAATAGCCAACGGCAAAAAACTGACTGTCACTCTTCAGGACACCCTGATACCCGATCAAACCTACACGATTGACTTCTCAGATGCTATACGCGATCTGAATGAGGGAAACATTCTCGACGGATTCGTGATTGACTTTGCAACGGGCGATTCAATTGACTCTCTCAGAATTTCCGGACTGGTACTACAGGCATCAAATCTCGAACCGGCACAAGGAATGCTCGTGGGAGCCTACAGAAACTATGCAGATAGTGCGGTAAAAACCATTCGCGTTGAACGAATAGCCAAAACCAATCAGTTGGGACAATTCACCCTCCGAAACCTGAAAGATGACAATTACCGTGTTTTTGCAATTAACGATGTAAACCGCGACTTCCATTGGGACCGTTCCGAGGATATTGCCTTCTATAACATGCCAATCCGACCCTGGACCGAGAACTTTACAGTGACCGACACCCTAAGAGCTTCCAACGGAGCCGATTCTGTTGCAACGCGTCCCGGCATTCGTTATCTTCCCAATGACATACTCCTGACATGGTTCAATGAGGACTACAAACAACAATATCTCAAAGAATACTCGCGTGAGGAACCGAATTTGATAAAAATGCAGTTCGGTGCGCCATCCGACACATTTCCAATCCTCAAAATCGTCAACGGAGAAAATGAAGGAAAAAAAATCGGCGACTATGCCAAAATCAACTATTCGGCAACACGCGACACACTCGAATTCTGGATATCTGACAGCACTATAATCAAGCAGGACTCCCTTCTAATCGCCACGACTTATCTAAAAACCGATTCTACCGATAATCTCTCCTGGACAACCGACACACTCCGTTTCTTCTACCGCATTAGCCGTGCCAAACAAAAGGAGCTCGAGCAACTCCAAAAACAGAAGGAACAGAAAGAGAAGAAACGACTGGACAAAATCAAGGAATGGCTTGAAACCGGCGATTCGGCTCTCCTGGCCGATACAATGCCGGAAGTTGAACAAATTGAGTTCTTAACCGTAAAGGCAACGACAGGTTCGTCTCAAGATTACCATCGACCCGTCCGACTACAGGTCTCGGAACCTCTGCAGGTTTTCGACACGACTGCTGTAAAACTTGAGTGGCAGGAAGACACCATTTGGCATCCGCTTGATTTGGTATCGGTTATGCCCGATACCACAGGGAAGATAATGGAATATGTTATTAACCGCCAATGGGATTATGAAACTAAATATCGGTTAACCATCGACTCGGCTGCAATGACCGGTATATACGACCATTGGAACGATGCATTCAAGCATGAATTCACTGTAAAAAAAGCCGAGGATTATTCCACCATCATATTCGACATACCTAATAAACCCTATCTTCCCGAAATTCCCTTCGATTGGAGTACATTAGAGACGTTTGATTCTATTCCCGCCAATCTCCCCGATTCAATTTCGCTGCAGCTGAGCGATTCAATAACTTTGCAATTTAACGACTCAACTGCACAGCTACTCAACGATTCAATTTCACTGCAGCTTAGGGACTCTATAACCGTCCAGTCTAACGACTCAACGACTCAACAATCCATCAACCATAATGATTCAATCTCCACTTTAGATTCCCTTGATACTAAGATCCCGGAATTAGGGACTATTAACTCCGATGCACCGGCCATTATTGTTGAATTGTTGACCCAAAACGAAGCTGTCGTTGCTCGACAGAAAGTCGTCGACGGAAAAGCTCGCTTTGACTTCATCTCACCGGGAAACTATTACGCACGGGCATTCATTGATTTCAACGGCAACGGAGAGTGGGACACCGGTAACATATCGGAATGGAGGCAACCCGAGGATGTTTTCTATTATCCCAAGAAAATCACATTGAAACAGAACTGGGACATGTCTCAAACCTGGGATATGTTTGAAACCCCATTGGAACTTCAGAAACCTCTCGACATTAAGAAAAATAAACCTAAGACCAAGGACGGTAAAAATGTGAAGCCAACCGAGGAAGAAGAGGAAGAGGACCAGTTCAATAACAACTATTTCTATGGAGGAGGTTATGACCCTTCATCGCAATACAATAATGCCGGTAACCGCACAAATACTCTTCGCTGATGAGGTTCCTTTACATTAGCAACAGGCTGTTACAGGCCTTCTCATTCGGGTCGACACCACAGGAACAACAATTCTTTTTCTCATTACAATGTGAAGAAGATGAAAAAGACTTTGTCAGAACTGTGGAAGATTTCATCTATGGACACCCCGAAATAACCGCCGACGATTCTCAGCCTGTTATTCTGCTGAATCTCCCCCACTCCACTGTTGTGCCATCAGTTATAGAAGGGCCGCAATTGGAGAAAGTTCTAAATGAGATGTGGGGTATTACACCCGAAGAAGCCGACCGATTTGTAACCTTCCGCGACAAACTTGATGAGAATCTGTCAACGACTATTTCGGTAGATGCAAAACTTGCCAATTTCTTGAACAGGTCATTTCCTTTGGCCAAAATACACTGGGCAGCCAATCCTCTTTTGCTGACCGCTAAACGTCACTTTCTTAAAGAAGGAGCGGTCGGAACTGAGAACGTCCTCTATATCATTTACGACAACGACTCTATCACCTTGATTTTGTTCAACCAAAACCGGCGTCCCCTTTTGATCCCGGTTCATGACGGAGAAACCGATATTAAGAATATTGCTTTCTTCGTGGACCTGATTAAAAGAACGATTTTCGAAAATACAGTTGACCCTGTTATGCTTCGAATAGCCGGAAACTCTCCCAAACTTAAGAATCTGACCGAGATTCTTATGGGCCAAGGGTTTAACTTGCAATATTATAAACTTGTGCCGACAAGATTCTCCAAAACTTTTTTTATCGCATGCGAAGAGATGTCATCGGCTCTCAAGACATCGGCTTTTCTCAATCACATCAACACTGTGAATCAATGAAAATGAATGAAATACTACAATTAGGGAGTAAAATCAGAAAAGAAGTATATTCCAATGAACTCTTTCTCGCATTTCAGAACACCTTTGCGCTTTCTGAATCACTAATGCTTTGGGAACTGACCGAAGAAATAAAATCAATCGAGAAAACCTATCGTCTTGTACTCCATTATGCAGTCAACAATTTCGCGGATGAATCCCGAAAACAATATCTTGAAGGAGTTAAGGACCGTCTTCTTGCAGTTCTCGACAAGATTCTTATTGCTGCTTATTTGCGAAACAACAGCACCGACCTCTATTTCTCAGCGCTGAGATTTTCCCAGACGACCGGAGAGTCTTTGAAACGTTTGCTTGATCAATACGCTTCTCTGAAAGAAAACAACAGTGCCGAGGAAATCCTGCAGCGACACATAGAAGAAATGCAGAAAAGAATATTCAATCTGCTGTGGGTTTCTTTCCCCTTGTCATCGGGTGATATTGAAGTACTAAAAGAGCAGTTTCCAAGCAATTCAGACTTCGATCCGGTTCAAGGTATCATCATATCGTCGCTTTTTCTTGGCACACTGAAATTTTACGATCAAAGTAAACTTGAGCTTCTACTCGAGATATATTTAAAATCGCAAAACGAACGAATTCAAGCCGAAGCACTTACTGCAGTCGTTATTCTCCTGTTTACCTATGACCGCCGCACCGATAACTCCCATATAGAGGAACTCATCAAAAAAGCATCAAAAAACAACAAGGAGGAATTCGGCCGACGAATAAACTTGATTATAAAGGAAATCGTAAGGACCAGAGAAACCGAACGAATCAATAAGAAATTCCAAGAGGACATCTTACCGTCGATGATGAAATTCGGTCCGAAGTTCAACCAGAAGTTTGGATCACTCGATGAGGATGAACTGGCCTCCTTGGAGGAGAATCCGCAATGGAGGGATATGATTGAGAAATCGGGACTTGCCGACAGTCTGAAGGAAATGAACGAATTGCAAATGGAAGGTGCCGATGTCATGATGAGCACATTCGGAAATCTCAAGAATTTCCCCTTCTTCAACGAACCTGTCAACTGGTTTTTGCCTTTCGATGTCCGCAGAACCGAAATTAGGAAATCCCTCGAGGACTTGGGTAATCTGGGAAAAATTCTGGTGAAATCCTATTTCCTTTGTGACAGCGACAAATATTCCTTGCTAATGGCCTTCGGCTCATTCCCCGACCTTCAGAGAAATGCGATGAAGGCAAGCATGAGCGAACAGTTTAAGGCGATGGAAGAAATGATGGAAAACAAAGAAGCCTTCAACGACTGGTTCTTATTCTATGTGAACAAATATATTCAGAATCTCTTCCGTTTCTTCAAATTGTTTCGTCGCAAGAATGAATTCTACGACCCGTTCAAAAAACTACCCAACCCTCTCGATGTCAAACTCCTCCTACCATTCGTAGAGAATGGGAACAACATAAGGCTTCTGGCCGAATTCAATTTGAAACACGGTTATTGGGCCGATGCTTTCCGTCTTTATGACCGTTTGCTCGACATAGAGGGACCGAACGCTCCGATTTACCAGAAAATGGGATTTGCCCGTCAAAAAGAGGGCGAATTGGAAGATGCTCTGAATTATTACATGCAGGCCGACCTTCTTGAAAGTGATGATCCCTGGACACTAAAAAGAATTGCCGTCACATCCCGTTTACTTGGAAATTGGTCGACCGCACTCAACTATTACAAGAAACTTGACTCCCTGCAACCCGACAATCCTGCCGTGGCACTCGCAATCGGGAAGTGTTGTCTTGAGCTCGATAAATATGCCGACGCAGTTCAATGGTTCTACAAAGCCGATTACCTCGATCCCGACTCGAAGAAAGTGCGTCGCGGACTAGCTTGGGCCTTAGTCATGAATCAGGAATTTGAAGCTGCGCGTAAAAACTATCTTAAACTGATGGAACAAGAGCCATCGGCCGAAGATTTTCTTAACTTAGGGCACCTGGAACTACTCGAACTGAATTATACCGGTGCTATTGAAAACTACATTAAAGCAGCAAGGAAAGGAAAATGGGACACGCAGGCAGTCATAGAGCATCTCGACCCGACTTTTCGCATCCTTCGAAATCTAGAACCTGAGATTCAGCAGTCGCTCATTATTGACGAACTGTTATATCGACTACAATCCTGATAGAACAACTAACAAATAAACACATCTGATATTATGGTAATACAACGTTGGCAATCCCTTTTCCTATTCATCGCCGTCGTGTTGATGGGTATCTTCTGTGTGAGCACTCTTGCTACTATCACCTCTCCCACGGGCGCTTACCCCGAAGTAGCGTTCCAGGCCTACGACGAATGGGGCTACTTCCTTCTTAACATCGTAACGACCATTTTGGTGTTGCTTTCGATTTTTCTGTTCAAGCAAACGTCAGTTCAACGAACTATCGTATTGGTGTCAATGCTGCTGATGGTGATTTCGGCTGTTTGTGGCCTATGGATTTTCTTCGACCTCATGGGACAAAATCAGGGAGAGACAGTCAAACTGTCGCTTAGCGGAATTCTACTTTGCTGTTCATTCGTCTTATGTCTGCTCGCCTACATTTTCATCAGTAAGGATGAAAAGTTATTGCGCAGCTACGACCGAATCCGTTAAATCATGTCGGTTGAGGTTAACCAGCGACAGGTTATATTGATGCTGTAGCTCGATATACTGACGTGTCACCTCGACATAGAAATTCAATTCCTGGAGGTAATGGATATTGTCGGTTTCACCTCCTTCGAGTGCAAGCTTTAACAGCTGTGAATAGTTTCCGGCCTCGAAGATAGAAGAATAATCATTAAGTTCATGAGCCAGCGAAAGCGCCGCATTTCGCTGGTTTCTCATTTTTGACAGCAGAGATATCTGTTCTGCCTGGGCCTCAAGTTGAGCCGCTATGACATTTGCCTTCGAAGCACGCCTCACATTAGATGTTCCATAGATTGGCAGCGACATCGAAACATTGAATCCGTTAAAGGTTTCCCATTGTTCGCGCTGATAAACATACCCCACTGAGAATACGGGATAGCCGGTAGCCATTTTCTCCGACTTGCCGGTTTCCTCTATGGCCTGAATGGTGGCCTGTAAATATCTCATACGTGGATCTATCTGCTTTAGGATATCTTCATATTCCTCTTCGCTTTTTATTCCCCATGAAGGAACATCCGAAACTTGAGCCATAAGAGACACACAGTTTTCTTTTCCGGTCGCCGCCGTCAATTCGGCATACATTTCATCAAGTATACGCTGAGCCTCACGCAATTGAATGGACGTCTGTATACGCTCCAGTTCGGTCCTCTTGAATTCCAGTTTCGAAATCTCACCTCTTTCATAGGCTTCTTTGGTAGCCTTCTCAAGCTGAATGGCATGGTCGTTCATCATGTTGGCAAGATGGAGATTTTTTTTCTGAAAAATAATGTCGACCATCAGCAATTTTACTTGAAGAGTCTTCTCCAACAAACTCGATTGTTCCATCAGCAGGTTGGCGTTGGACTGGGCATCAATCATTTTTGCACGCTGCCGATAGAGACCTGGCCAGTCAAAACTTTGGCTGACGCCCACATCAAACTTGTTCCCGACACCGTGACGACCCCAAACCTGTTCGACTTCCACCTCGGGTGATGCGATACGGTTAACGGCTCGTTCGGTTTCAATCGATGCCAAATTTGCCGCTTTTATCACCTGGATTTCCGGACAATCCTTCACCAATTCGTCAAGCACACGATAGAAAACATTGTCCTCGGCTCGCAAGATGAAAGTCGATATCAGAAGTAACGGAAGAACAGTGAGTATTCTCTTCATCTTTAGTTATTTTATCTACTTTAAGTTATCTATTAGAAACTCTCGAGATATATCTGTACAGTATAGGAACCACAAATATATTAAGAATTGTTGCCGATATAAGACCGCCAAGAATCACTATTGCCAGGGGAGACTGTATCTCATTGCCGGGTTCACCACCCCTAATCGCAATCGGAATCAGGGCAAGAGCAGAAGTTAAAGCCGTCATGATGATCGGAAGCAATCTATCCTTCGAACCACGCTTAATTCGGTCTTCCAAATCTATGCCATCCTGTTCCAAATGATTATATCTTGACATCAGAAGCATACCGTTACGGGTCGAGATACCTAACAGTGAAATAATTCCAATGATAGCCGGTATGTTTAACTCTGCGCCTGTAATCCAAAGAATATAGGAACTGCCAATCAACGCCAGTGGCATATTTATCAGGATGACCAAGGATTCCTTTACCGATTTGAATTCCTGATATAACAGCATGAATATCAGCAACAGCGCAATGAACGATGTCAATCCCAATATCCTTGTTGCACGGGATTCACTCTCGAACTGACCTCCATAGGTGACATAAACATTCTCGGGAAGTTTCACCTCCTCCTCTATCTTTTCTTTAATCATGTTGACCGCACCTCGAAGGTCGCTACCATCGACATTGGCCGAAACCACAATCAGTCTGGATACATTTTCGCGATTGATAGTGTTTGGACCGGTTGTAGAAACGATATCGGCCAACTCACTTAACGGGACCTTACCTTCACGGGTGTCAACCATCAGGTCTTTCAAGGATTCCAACGAATTACGCTCATCCGATGCAAGTTTAAGCGTCAAGTCATACGGTATGCCGTCTTCGTAGACATGTGACACCCGGCTTCCGTTCATCGCCGTTTCCACAAACGATCTCAATTCGGCAGGTGACACACCATAACGCGACATTATCCCGCGTCTCGGACGAATATCGATTTGTGGACGACCAATCTGCTGCTCAAGATTAACATCCACTATACCGTCAATCTCTCCTATCTCCTGTTTGATTTTTTTCCCGACCCCATACAATGTCGTCAGGTCGTTGCCGAAAATTTTGATGGCTATCTGTGCCTGTGTCCCCGACAACATGTGGTCTATACGGTGAGATATCGGCTGTCCGATCTCAACATTGGTTCCCGAGAACACCGACAATTTCTCTCGCACATCTCTAACCATCTCGTTTCTCGAACGACCTTGATTGAGAATATACGGTGCTTCGAATTCCGAAACGTTTGCCCCGAAAGTGTGTTCATCGAGCTCGGCACGCCCGGTCTTTCGTGCTACAGTTTGAATTTCAGGAACCGAGAGAATTAGTTCCTCGGCCAAGTGTCCGATACGGTCGCTTTCTTCAAGCGAAATGCCTGGAAGTGCGCTGATATTGATTGTCAATGAACCCTCATTGAATGAAGGTAAGAAACTGCGTCCACGAGTCAGGAACACTGCTACAGCGCCCCCGAACAATACCAAAGTTCCTATAAGCACCCATTTCTGATGTCCGAGAGTAAACTCCAACGCATGAGAATATCCTGCTTTAAGCTTGCGTGTCAGCCATGGATCTTTCGATAGCTCGGAATTTTCCTTACGGTTACCAAGCAAATAGCAACAGAGCACCGGGGTCAATGTCAACGCCACGATAGTCGAGGCTGCCAATGCAACGATAAAAGCTATTCCTAAGGGTATTAGCATGCGCCCCTCTATCCCCTGAAGGAAGAATAAAGGCACAAAACTTACTACTATAATCAAGGACGAATTGAAGATTGGCATACGAACCTCCTTGGAGGCTTCAAACACAACCTCAACAGTTTTCTTCCTTTCGACAACCGGAAGTTTCCTATTCTCCTTCAAACGTTTGTAGACATTTTCAACATCCACGATGGCATCATCGACAAGCGATCCGATGGCTATGGCAATACCTCCCAAACTCATCGTATTGATGGTCAATCCCATCAGATGCAGTATAATTACAGTCGTCAGAATCGACATGGGCAATGCGATGATGGATATCATCGTGGTACGCAGGTTCATCAGGAAGAAGAACAACACCACTATAACGAAAAGAATTCCCTCAAACAACGACTGCTGGAGGTTTCCGATTGAATTCTCTATAAAGTCACTTTGACGGAATATGTTGGTCGAGACAACTACATCCTCAGGGAAAGTTTTTCCCAATGATGAAAGTTCATCCTCAATCCGTTCGGTCAGCTCAATGGTTCCGGTTGCAGGCTGTTTTGTGACGGTTAGTAACACAGCTTCATGACCTCTCACCGAAGCCTTTCCCAACTTTGGCTCCTTCGCAGTCATCTCTACCCGGGCAATATCGCTCAGCAAAACCGTTTCGCCCTTTTCATTGTTAACCACAGGTATCATTTCCAGTTCCTCGGGATCGGTGGTACCAATCTCAGCCTTCACCAGATATTCTTTCCCATGATCATAGATAACACCACCCGAAGCATTCTCATTGACACGCTCCACGGCATCAATCACATCCCGGAGCGTCACATCATAGTATTTCATCTTTCCCTGATCCAGGGATATTCTATACTCCTTGATGTCGCCCCCTAACACTGATACCTGCGAAACACCGCCCAAAGCAAGAAGTCGAGGACGCAGCTGCCTGTCGGCTATTGAACGAAGGTCAAACAATGAAGTGGAATCGGCCGTCAATCCTATTATCAGCATTTCCCCCAACACCGACGACTGAGGTCCGATTACGGGTGAACCCACACTTTCCGGAAATTCTACCGCCGCCTCCTGAAGCTTCTCGGCAACAATTTGTCGGGCACGATATAGGTCGGTGCCCCAGTCAAACTCCACATTAACGACCGAGAACCCGGTTGCCGAGGAAGACCTGACGCGACGAACACCCGGCGCACCGTTCATCGAGGTCTCTACAGGATAGGTCACCAGTTTCTCTACTTCTTCAGGAGCCAAACCACGCGCCTCGGTCATCACAACCACTGTTGGAGCATTCAGGTCGGGAAAAATATCAATCTCGGTGCGCAACAGCACTATCGTGCCTGTCAGCAACAACAGTGCCGACAAAATCAACACAACCAGCCGGTTCTCCAAAGAAACCTGTATGATACGGTTCAGCATCGCTTAATGACTATGACTGTGACCTTCCGGAATCACACCCGAATTTTCGGCAAGTTTGACAAAAGTGACACCTTTTGTCACAACCTCCTCTCCCGGATTCAACCCCGAAACTATCTCGACTACATCTCCTCCAAAATTACCGGGCTTCACCGCACGTTTTTCGTAGCAGTCCTCGTCGAGCTTTACATAGAGCCACCACTGACCTTGTTCCTCCACTAAAGATTCCGAAGGGACAACTAATGCGTTTTTCTTCTCATCAAGTTTCAGATACACATCTACATAACCGCTCCCTTCTATTGAACCCGGATTGTTAAAAGTGAAATAAATCGGCAGAAAACTGCTCTTGCTGTCTTTTACCGAGATATCACCGTCAAGTCTTTTGCCGTTATAATCCTCAATCACGAATCCCGGACAATCACCACAAGGAGGGATAATATAGGCCGTTCTGATTTGTGATTCCTTCGAATGATACCTTCGGGGAAGGTCGGCTTTAAGAGTCAGAAGCGAATTGTCGCCTATAACTCCAATCACTTGCCCAGCCTCTACATAGTCACCGTTGCCAGCATATAGAGATGAAAGAGTGCCACCAACCGGCGCCTTAACCTCAATCACACCATCACCCGATTGTTTATTGCCCAATGCAGCCCGAGCACTCTCCATTTCAGTTACTGCACGGTTATATTCCTTGGTGGAAACAACACCCTTCTCATGTAATGGTGTCAACCGCTCAACTTCTCTTTTCGCTGCGTCATAGCGCAGGCTGAGCTCCGACAGGACATTCCCTCCTGCTATCTCCGCACTGCTGATACTTGCGATCAGTTGACCTGCACCTACTTTCTTCCCTGGAGACACACTGTTGGGAAGAGTCACTATTCCGGGGGCGGTTGCTGAGATAACACGTCGACTGGATGGTGGAGCTATTATCTCGCCTGTAACTTTTATCGAACCGCTGTAGTTTTCATAATTTATCGGCGTCGCCTCAATCCCAAGCTTCTCGGCCTTCTCAGGAGAGATGTTGATAGCATCTTCTTCCTCTTCCGACTCATGAAAATGTCCCCCATGGTCGTGACCGTGCTCGTGTTCGTGACTGTGATCATGATGATGGTCGTGGGCCAATTCATTCTTCTCCGAATTATTGTGGCACGACCATGGCAAAAGCATGCATGAAACAAAAAGCGACAATATGGATATTTTATTCATTCGATTGGACTGGAAAAAGCAAGATTTTATACAACACAAAATTACGAAATATTTTGTGGGATTAATATTAATAAGTTAATTTTGCAACGTCTTTCTAAGAGACACTCGGGGCGTAGCGCAGTCCGGTAGCGCACCTGGTTTGGGACCAGGTGGTCGCAGGTTCGAATCCTGTCACCCCGACGAAAATGTAAGAAATTTTTTCAATTAACATGATTATCACTTCGACGGGACGTCGAGGTGATATTTTTTTAAGATCCCCTTCCATCAATTTGATAATGACAGACAACTCCGAGCATTGCCCGCAATTGGCCATTTAATGAAGGGCCCATGAGAAAAATTTGAAACTAAAAACTTTCATGAATTCAAATAATAATAAAATTTGTGGAGGTAAGAATTTATTTATATATTTGCATCGCTTTTGAGCCCAGATGGCGGAATCGGTAGACGCGTTGGTCTCAAACACCAATGAGGTAAAACTCGTGCCGGTTCGAGACCGGCTCTGGGTACTGATAGAGGCTGAAATCTAAAGATATTCAGCCTCTATTATTTTCTTGTAAGCCTAATGAATAACAATGAGTGATTTTGCTGCGATAGATTTCGAAACTGCCAATGGACGCAGGTCCAGTGTTTGCAGTGTAGGTATAGTAATTGTTAGAGAGGGAAAAATCGTCGATAAGTTCTATAGTCTTATTCGACCCCGACCAAATTTCTACACTCCATGGACCACAGCTATTCATGGGCTTGACCATTATGATACCGACTATGAGGAAAATTTTCCCGAAGTCTGGGAACGCATATCCGGCAAACTTGAGGGCCTTCCATTGGTGGCCCATAACAAGCCCTTTGATGAAGGCTGTCTAAAAGCTGTTTTCAAAGAATATGGCATGCCCTATCCCGGCTATCGTTTTCACTGCACCCTTGCAGCATCGCGTCGCACATTGAAGTTACCTAATCATAAACTCCACACAGTAGCTGCAGCTTGTGGTTTCGACCTTGAAAACCATCACCATGCATTAGCCGATGCTGAAGCGAGCAGTATTATAGCACTTCATATTTGCAAAGAATTTGGTGAAGAAGTAATGTTTGGAAGAAAATAACTTCTTTCTTTTTTATTGAAATTTCTTAAGTTTAAGATATTTGAAATATGCAGATGTGAACAGTCAGACTATTCCGAGTTTGACGGTCAGCATTACTTGAAGGTCATAGGTAAGAGTTCTTCATACTTCAAATTGAGAATTGACGGTAAGAAAGCCGCTTTCATCGCCATACAGTCTATGCCAATAAGGGATTATACAAAACTGTGTCATATTCCATAGAATAGTAATTAAAGAAGAGTTTAGGGGATTGGGGCAGTCATGGTTGATTTTAAATTTATTCGGTGGAATGTACCTGCAAAATGGGAAGCAGATGTATATTAAAACATTTTCTAAAAAGATGGGGAAAATGCTTAGGAATAATCCACTATGGGAAGCCACTATAATGAATCAACGAACAAGGAACTTGACAAAAGGAGACCATAAAAGAAATAAGAACCGTCAGAGAAGAGCCGCCTTTTCTTACCTTTATAATGGTATCGGTATCTTAAATTTGGTTATAATAATATAATATATTGGAAATCAATTGAGATTATAGGTTACTATTCCATTCATTGTGTAGTCTTGCTCGTCAGAACCTCTACTCTTCGTGAATGAGAAGTTCGAGAATTTAAGGGTTACAGCACTGTTTGTAATTTTCTGAACCTTAACACTTCCCTCAATATCATTGAATCGTGGGCTACCTCCACCAAAACCGATGTTGGAATCATTCTGACCGCTCAATACATAGAATCCGCTAATGTCAATATAATTAATCAATTCTTGACCTTCCTTTAATTGAGAGAATGAATTGAATGGTACGGATAATTCAAGATTGACCATATCCTTTTTGTAGTAGAAGGTCGAACTGAAGGAAACCCAATATTCTCCACTTAAATGTCCTTCTTCACAGACAGCACTCAATAGACTACTGATTTCCGTGCCATTGATTTTAATAGTGGCGGATGAAGAACCTCCTCCCTCTACATCATTATCATCATCCTTACTGCAAGAAATCACGGTAAGGGCTATCATGGCAAATAGAGCCATGAAAGAAATACGTAAATACTTTTTCATTGTCAACTATCTTTAGAAATGATAGGTTGCACCTATGGTTATAGGAAGTCGGCTAAAATTTTTCATGTACTGATATTTGATTTCCAAACCAGCCGATATTTTTCTTGTGATATTATATTCTGCTCCCGCTCCAACATTGAAAAGGAATCTGCTCATGGATGAAGACCAATCATCATCGCCATCTAAGTCATAATCCCATGTAACCGCTCCACTCACATTTGCATATCCAATACCTATTAAGGGATATACACTAAGTTTATTGCCAATATGGAAGAGATAATGAGCATTAGCCGAAATATCAAAGATTCCGAGACCTTTATCCTTAAACCAATAGTCAACATCGGCTTCAAGACGGATAGGATTAGTAACATTGTATTGGAATTTAGCACCAATACCAAAGTTTGTAATGCTGATTCCCTTTTCCAACAATGGAGCGACACCGAGATTAAGACCTACTGCCATGTCTCCTTTTGATTGTGCATAGCCAGTTAAACCTACGACACATAGACACAATGAAATTAGATACTTTTTCATATTTTCTATTGACACCTATGGCTCAATCGGTATCGTAATTCATTACGGTTAATACAAACAAGAAAAGTGGAGCCACTTTCCACTCGCTTAACTTGTGAGGGCTTCGACTCCTTTAATTTACTCGGCAAGTGATGCAAACTCCACTTTGACCGTATATCGAAGTAAAACGATCATACAAGCCAAAGAGAAGCGATATTCACTTCCGTTCTGTAAATTATGAAGTTGTCGAAGTTTCACAAGTAGAACGATGCGAAAACGCTTTCTCAATATGTCTGTAATCCGAAGATTACGGTTGCAAAATTAATAAATTTTAACGGATAACTAACCTTTCAACCCTAAAAAACTAAACCAACTAATATTTATTGATAAAGGTGATTGCGTGGAATGTACAGAACCCTTAAACAACGAAAAAATGCAAGGAAGCCGTTTGTCAAAAGGCAATTTCAAATAGTTAAATAACTAAATAATAATATATTATAAATTTTAGTATTATGATATTAATGGTTAACCTAACAGATTTAGAAGCCAAAGAGGGCTTGAGCCAAAATCCACTAAAAAATGAATCTAATAATGATTCAATTGAAATGACGGAAGATGATTTTAAAGAATTCCTAACACCTTATCTAAGAGATATAATCTTCAATGATACCACTTTCCGTAAGGAATTTGGACTTGTCAAAATATCAAATTTCGTAGATGAAGATACCGAAGACCTCAATGACCTTGAGGAAATCAAGAATCTGTAAGTCAATCACAACTACTTTTCATATTTCTAAAAAGGATGCCAGTGCTTCTTAACGATTTTAAGCATTGGCATTTCTCTTTTTCTATTCTTCGTTTTGGATTCGATTTTTTCTTACTCTCCCTTTTCCCAAATCTCTCATGATTTGTTTAGGGGAAATTTTTCTTATTTCTTCAAATTTACCAGTTTCTTCATCATATAACTGAATTTCGGGAACCATATAATAATCATACTTATTATACCAAGCATGACCGTAAAATTCGAGACAACGATTGGATATTGTCTCAATCACTATTTTTTTATAGTTTTTTTTGAAATCATCTGCTCGTGTTACTGTCACTCTTGTTATAAACCTATACACAATTTCATACATTTGTTTATAATTGTCCGAAGTTATATTTTCAAGATTTTCATAAGCAATTTCCATGCGTTCCCAAATATCATTTTGCTCATGTAGGGATTTTAACAGTTCTTGCAGACTGTTTAAATCATTGGTATATCTAAGAATAAGGTTTTCATCTTCAATTTTTTCCTTTTTTAATTCTTCTCTTTTTAATTCCATCTTATTTTTAGAAATCATACCTTCTACATAGGTTTCTGCCAATTTTTCAATTTTGTCTTTGAAGGATTCAATTCTTTTCTGACTACTTCCAATTTTTTGTTTGATAATTTCAATTTCTTCAATACAATTTTTTATGCTGTTTTCTCTTTCGTCCGCAAACCATCTTGCATATTCATCCTCAGCAACCCACCATAAAAGAGTATCTAAAAGGTTAATATGAATAGATGTAGAATTAGTACATTTAGGAATATCCTTGTTATCATGTCTATATACCACACTGATATGTCCTTGCAAATTTATAACCTACATAAGAATAACCACATTCATCGCAACGTAAAAGATTTTTTGCAAAATAATAAGATTCCTTCCTAAGGCAATTTTGATTTTTGAGTTTCTTTTTTTCTTGTGCTTTGTTAAATATTTCGGAATCAATAATTTGAGGGTAGGAAATTGGATTACCTTGTTTTTTACCCTTTAACTTATCATAAGTAATTGGTATATGGGGTTTACCTGTGTATGCTTCTCTTGTAAAAATTCTTCTGATAAGGTCTTGTGAATGATTATTACCCCCTTGAGAGCATTTCTTTTCTGATTCTGTCTTGACCCATATCAGTTGTGGTGTATAATTCATATAATATGCGAACTATTTGAGCCTCCTCTTCATTTATCACATAAAAATTATCCTTTCCAATGTTATATCCGAACATGGGTTTTGTTCCACCATTCCATTTACCCTTTTCTGAATTTGCCCTTCTTGTTCTTTGCCATCTTGATTGTTTATTTCTCATTTCTGATTCAGCCATCTGGGCAAACAATGCAAGAATAGTTTCAGCACCATCATCAATATCTAATTTACCCTCTTCATTTTCCTTTAAAAGTCTTATTGATGGTTCTTTTATTATCAACTGAATCCCTCTTTCATGAAGAAAATCTACAATAGAAAAAATAACTTTCTTTTTTCTACCTATTCTTGAAACCTCCCACGCATATACCGTAGAAACCCCTCCTTTGCTTATTTCCTCCTTTAATCTATTAAGTCCTTTGCGTTCTTCTTCCTTTAGTTTTATACCTGATTCTTTTTCTTAAATTGCTAAAATTTCATTTTCTTTGAACCCATCTTTAAGAGCCATGTCATAGAGTTCTCTTTCTTGTTCATCAAAATCTTGACGGTCAGTAGATACTCTTACAAGTAAAATTGCTTTCATAAACTTATGAATTTCAAAACAATGAAGCGAAATTACATAAATTTAAAATCATATACAATACTGATTGCATTAGCGGATACTGAAGCCTGCAGTGCCATTTGTCTCCACATATGCCGCCACTTCGGAGAAGACCTCATGTTCCACTAAATTAATTAATATACCCCCATAAAAATAATTTTGCTCTTATCAGGAAATTGAATGCTATAAGGTGTGATTAAAAGAAATCTTAGGGTTTAAGATAATCACTTTTGGATGTTGCGGGGGTGGTAGAGGAGGATTTCGTCGCGGAGGCGTGTCCGATCAACATGGAGGTAAATTTCGGTAGTAGCAATGCTTGAATGACCGAGCATTTGCTGAATGATGTTCAGGGGAGCTCCTCCTTCAAGAAGATGTGTGGCGAAGGAATGTCGTAGAGTGTGGGGAGAAATGGTCTTGTCGATTCCGGCAAGCTCGGCGAGTTGTCGGACGATGATGAACACCATATTGCGGGTCAGAGCATTTCCTCGACGATTTAAAAAAACTGTATTTTCGGCCTTAGGTTGGATATCAAGCGTGGGACGGTCATCGGTAATCCAGCTTAATAGCAAATGGAGGGCCGTGTCACTGACCGGCACAATTCGCTGCTTGTTTCCCTTGCCACTTATCATCAAATAGCTCTCATCGGGATAAATGTTGTCAAGTTGCAGGTTCACCAATTCCGAAACACGCAGCCCACAACTATAGAAAAGCTCCATCATTGCGCGGTTGCGACGCCCAAGTATATCGGATATGTCACATTCCCCTATCATTGCATTGATCTCTTCGACTGTCAAAACCTCGGGCAAATGCAACCCTATGTGGGGCATTTCGAGCTGAAGAGCAGGATTGACCGATGTCAGACCCTCAAGTTTCAGGAATGTATAGAAAGATCGGAGAGAGGATATAAAACGGGCTTGCGTTCGAGGGGAGATCCCCAGATCGTGCATAGCAGCAACAAACCCATGAAGGTCTTCGGTGGAAACTTTATCGGCTTCCTTTCCTGAGGAAGCCAAAGTCTGTTGAAATTTCAGTATATCGGAGAGATAGGCCTCCCGAGTATTCTCAGTCATTCCCCGCTCAGCAGTGAGCCATGCGCTGAAAGATCGATTTACTCGGTTATAATCCATGTCAGTCCTATTGTTTACCTACTTCCTCGAGTACAAAACCTGCCGAA
Source organism: Muribaculaceae bacterium (assembly GCA_022510505.1). Lineage (GTDB taxonomy): Bacteria > Bacteroidota > Bacteroidia > Bacteroidales > Muribaculaceae > JAFLTL01. Next base: position 17,799 of record JAFLTL010000012.1, read on the forward strand.
CGGAGATCATCCCAAAATCCCGGATAGGATTTGCTCACCACCTCCACGTTTTTGACGACAAGTCCCGGATAATAGATAGCTGCCGGAGCAAAAGCCATGGCCATACGGTGATCATCGTAGGTATCTATCACCGGCTCCTCGAAAAGCGGATGAATTGCACCTTCCCAAGTCAAGGAATCATCACGGGTTATTTCCACTATATATCCAAGCTTGTCAAGTTCCCTACGTAAGGCATCCAGACGGTCGGTCTCCTTGATTCTCAACGTTGAGAGTCCGGTCAATGTGAACGGAACGCGAAGAAGCGCAGCAGTTACCGCAACGGTTTGGGCCAAGTCGGGATTCTCCGACATGTCGAAATTTATCCTCGAATGCACTTCGGGGTGAACTGTGAAGGTCAGTTCGTCATCTTCTTCCTCCACAAGGAGTCCCAGAGGTTCGAACAATTCCACCAATCTCCTGTCACCCTGCATGCTGTCATCGGAAAGACCGGGCACTTTCACCTCACCCGCAGCCAAGGTTACGATTTCGGCCCAATAAGATGCAGCACTCCAATCTTTTTCGGCTGCATCTCCTTCCGGCACTTCATAGAAACCTGGCCGGACCGTCACCGAATCGTTGTCAACCTCCACCTCTATACCGCGGTCGGTCATCATCTTGGCTGTCATCAGGATGTAGGGTCTCGAAACCACCTCTCCCACAAGTTGAAGATGCAAACCGTTTCTCATCAAAGGAGCTATCATCATCAGCGCCGAAATATACTGAGAGCTGACCGATGCATCGATCGATAATGTTCCTCCCGAAAGTTCCTTACCCCTAATTTTCAAAGGAGGATAACCGTCGCGCAAAACATAGGATATATCAGCACCCAGGGATCGCAATGCATCGACAAGCGGTCCAATCGGTCGGTTCCTCATTCGCTCGCTGCCATCAAGCACTACATCTGATTCTTTTATTACCGAGAAATAGGCGGTCAGAAACCTCATTGCGGTGCCCGCCGCACCAATATTTATCTCCCCAAGCGGTTCACGGTTCAAAGCATAGATGATTGCTTTCGAATCGTCACAGTCGGGAAGCGAGAATTCTTGAGGATTTCCCGGTGTTAATGCCTTCATTATAAGCGCACGGTTAGCCACACTCTTCGAAAGCGGCAAGTTTACCACAGCCTCGAGATATTCTTCAGGAGGATAAATTCTATAATCCATTGCAGTTCTACTTATCGTTGTAAATCAAGGCCACTGCTTGAGCTGCTATTCCCTCACCGCGTCCTGTAAATCCAAGATGTTCGGTAGTAGTAGCCTTTATCGAAACCGAATCCAATGGGATTTCCAAGTCGGCTGCCACATTCTCGGTCATCTTTTCAATGTGAGGCAACATTTTCGGTGCTTGAGCTATAATAGTCAGGTCGACATTGGATATCATGAATCCTTTTGTTCTAACCAATTCCACAACTGCGCGCAAAAGTCTACGTGAGTCGGCACCTTTCCATTGCGGGTCGGTATCGGGAAAATGATAACCTATATCATGCAACGCCGCAGCCCCAAGTAAGGCATCAGAAATGGCATGCAACGCCACATCGGCGTCGCTGTGACCCAACAAGCCCTTTTCATAGGGTATATTCACCCCACAGATTACCAAATCACGCCCTTCGACGAGTTGGTGAACATCATATCCTTGTCCTATCCTAAACATATTCTCATCACTAAATCTTCCATCAGGTCGGTTATATTCTGTCGGCTTCCGATTCCTTTACCCTGTGTATCAACCTGCCTGATTAACCTTATTGCTTTCAAAACTTCGGTGGCGGAATAATACTTTGTACAGGTTCGACTGTCATCAAGACCATAAGAATTACTTTTTCCCAGGGCCAGCATGAGGTCACGATCGGAACCGGGGGTATAGAAGGCCACCATAGCGTTAGAGAACAGAGTGAAAATGTTCGAAAGTGTCAGAACCCACGGGTTATTCTTTTGATTGTTATTGAGATAACGAATAATTGTCATGGCCTTGGGTGTGTCACGTCGTGCAAGTGCTTTCACAAGCTCAAAGCTGTTGTATTCTTTGCTGACTCCTATGTTCTTCTCTATCACTTCCGGAGTGATTGTACCTCCCCGGGGTAGCAAAAGCGTCAGCTTCTCTATTTCGTTATATAGACGAGACAAATCGGTTCCGATGAAATCGGCCAGCATCCTGACACCCTTACTGTCGATTTTCAACGAATGTTGGTTGACAAAATCGAGAATCAAAGGCTGAAGATCCCGGTCATACTTGATTTTTTGGAACTCGGCTACCTGACCACCACCCTTTTTGACCGCTTCGGTGAATTCCTTGCAGGCGAGTTTCTCACCGCGAGCCACAATGACCAAAACAGTTGTCGGCGAGGGCTCTTTGGCATAGGGAGCCAGTTTGTTGACCCATTTGCCACCACCTCCCTGCACATTCTGCACCTCTTTTACTATAACCACCAGTTTATCGGCCATCATCGGATAGCGACGTGCGATATCCATGACATCATCAGGACTCTTCTCTATCGCATAAAGGGTAAACCGGTTGAACGGACGGTCAGCTTCAGGCAGATATTCCTCGAAAAGTTCAGTCAGCGCATCACTATAGTAGGCCTCCTCACCATGAAGAAAGTATATAGGTGCGAGATTTCTATCCTTTAAGTCTTTCTTAATACTATCGAAAGTTGCCATTGTCAATCATAAACAGTTTCGGAGAATCCACCATGTAAAGAAAAGAACTATATAGACCCAGGCAGCCTCCCGTCCTAGAAAAATTCTTCTTACCATTGATCCCGAGTTTCCTTTGACTTGGGTTGCCACGAAAACAGCAGTCAGATAGGGCACTCCAATCACGAGAAAAAGATTGTAGTTCACCGCTTCAGTGAATCTGCCGTGTAGAAATGCATGGCCTGCCCTCAGAGCCCCGCATGACGGACAGTCAAGTCCCGTCAACATCTTGAATCCGCATTTCGGCATCCAAACTGCCTCCATCGGGTTAAAAAAATACAAGGCAACAATAATGGCAACCAGGACAACCGGAATCAAAGCCTTGATCAATAGATTCCTGTCAGGACGCCACACATCACCATAATAAAATACAACCCTCCTAACACAAACGACGTGACGGCCGACGCTATGGCCCAGTTCCGCGCCAGAAGCGATTTGCGTCGCGCGTTTTCATAATTGCCTCTCATCCATTCCGAATCCACTTGAGAAGCATATACTATCGAAACGATTCCTAACGGCAGACAGCAAAGTATTGTGGTCAATATTGCCCAGACAAGGTTGGTGGGCGGACACTGCGAGCGGTCGGGCGACGACATGTAAGGACTTCCCGGTGCATAGCCGGGAGAAGGCAAAATGTATGGTGCAAGCTCGGGAATCTCTCCAGCCGGTTGCCAGTTGGCCATCCCGGGACACCACACCCGTGTTTGGGCCGTCACTCCAAGCGCAGTGAACTGTGTCGGATAAACCGGTCCGCACTGCCGGTTCTGGTTATCAAGATAATAGTATTGGGTCATGAGCTGAAACTTTTATGATACAACACAAATTTAATCAAAAATCATCACACATGCTAATTATGTTATTCTGTCGTTATATCGTTATGTAGCCATATCATTGAGCTATAACCTTTAGCTATTAGCTGTTCAAGTTGCGATATTTGCTAACATTGTCAGCTCAGCTGATTAACAACATCAACGCCTCAGCATCTTGATGACTCTACTGACTACGCCCCACACCGTGAATTCGTCCTCGGGAGTAATCAAAAACGGCGGAAATTTTTTGTTTGCCGGACGAAGCCATATCCTACCTTGGCGTTTCTCGCTCAAATCGATATATTTCATCGTGAACTCTCCGTCGATGAAAGCTACCACAATGTCACCGTTCTTAGCTTCCAAAGCACGGTCGATTACCAATATGTCACCTTCGTCTATACCTGCTTCGATCATCGACAAACCGCTAACTTTGGCATAGAAAGTGGCCTCGGGGTGTTCGATCAGATCCCGGTTTAAATCGAACGTTCTGTCCATGTAGTCCTGGGATGGACTCGGAAATCCGGCCTTGATGTAATCGGCCATGGGCAAATCAAGGGATGTTGAAAACTCCCCTTTTAAAAATTCCAATTCTTTCATCAGTTGTTTCCCTTTCTAATTTTTTCGATTTTTGTGATATCGGTAGGATAAATTTCTTCCAAAAGTTTTAAAATCTTTGTTTTCTCATCACCGGTCCCTTTCATGTAGATTTCGACTATCTCATCAAGCTTTGCATCACGGAACATTGCGATGCCAACACTCATGGGGGCATTAGTATAAACCTCGGAAAGATTTCCGATCAAAGTCTCGGTTATATTTTCGCGAGCCTTAACGACTCCCGACGACATTTCGTCGAGACCGTTACGGTGATAGGTATAAAGCAAATCACGCAACTTCGATGTCGACGGTTCGGTCCATGCAGCCAGTACAGCCGAACGGTTCCGTGAGTCTTCAAAACGACGCCAGCCAGTCTCTCCCGAACTTTGCCCCATCTTCACAACCTCATCGACACGTTGAAAAGCAGCGTCGCCACCCCTGGGAGAGAAGGAGTCACTGTCGAGAGCTATAATCAGGTAGGCATAGAAATTCAATATGGCAGTCAGCTGGCTTTCCATCGTTGTCGTAGAGAATATCAACGGCTCGTATTGCCGATAATCAAACTGAACGTTCTGATCGCGGAAATTTACCATCGGGGTGATATAACTGCTCCCATATACCGGTCGGGTCGACTGAATTTGCAACTCACCCGACAAGCGGTCGTTGCCATATTCCTTTACAGTCAGAAACAAACTGCAGTCAATCTTCTCGTTGTCACCGAACCGGGCATCGGTGAACGACGTGTTGTTCATATAGTCGGTTATAGCGTTTTCAAGAGTCTTGAAAACCTCCCGGGAAGTTGTCTCTACCTGATCGGCATTAACCTCTACCCTGCAGTTCAGTTCCTGAGAAAGAAGAACCATCGGCTGCAGTAGAAGAAGAAATATAAGAATTATTCTGTCCAATCGTAATACAAGGATACGATGTTGTTTATCTCTTCGGCAACCTCTTTCTTTGACAACAGCGGAAGGTCCTTTATAACGTCAATAGTTTCGACTTTACCAAGTATTTTGACTTTGTTGGTATCGGTGCCGAAACATGCGCCCTCGTCGCGCATTGAATTGAGAACTATAAAATTTAAATTCTTCTCTCTCAATTTACGTCGAGCGTTCTCTTCCTCGTTATTTGTCTCCAAAGCAAATCCGATCAACATTTGGGGATCGCGCTTCATTTCTCCGAGCCGCTTGGCTATGTCGGGATTCTTTACCAATTCCAGCTCAAAATCCCCTGTTGTTTCCCTTTTGATTTTCGTGTCGCTGTAATTTTTAGGACGGTAATCGGCCACTGCTGCCGAAAGAATGGCGACATCAACGTCGGGGAAGATGGACACACATTCCTTTTCCATCTCTTCAGCGCTTTCGACCTTTTTCACCGTTATGCCTTCAACCGAGGTAGTGATGGAAACCGGACCGCTTACGAGAGTCACATCAGCTCCTCTCAGAGCAGCATTCTCAGCTATCGCATAACCCATCTTGCCGCTCGAGAAATTACCGATATAGCGCACCGGATCAATCCTTTCAATCGTAGGACCTGCCGTAACGAGTATTCTCATGCCCGTCAAATCCCTAGTATCAGTTCCTATCCTATAATCTACAGCCTCGAAAATTTTCTCAGGCTCTTCCATTCGACCTTTCCCAACAAGACCGCTGGCCAACTCCCCTTCGGCAGGCATGATAATCGTCGCACCGAAAGATCGCAGTTTCTCGATATTCGCTACAGTCGAAGGATGTGACATCATGTCAAGGTCCATGGCCGGCGCCACAAAAACCTTTCCACGGGTGGAAAGATAGGAAGTCACAAGCATGTTGTCGGCTATGCCATTGGCCATCTTTCCAATAGTGGAAGCCGTGGCAGGCGCTACGACAAACGCATCGGCCCAGAGTCCCAGGTCAACATGGCTGTGCCATTCCCCGGTATTGGCGGTGAAGAATTCCGAAATGACCGGTCGCCGACTCAATGTGGCGAAAGTCAACGGTCGGACAAATTCTTTGGCAGCCTCGGTCATGACAACCTGAACCTCAGCCCCGGCCTTAACGAACAGGCGGAGGAGAGATACGGACTTATAGGCAGCTATGCCACCTGTCACACCTAAAACGATATGTTTTCCGTTAAGCGACAATTTAACAAAATCTTCTTAAGAACCCTTTCTCATTGTGTTCATCACCCGGTTAAGAACAGCTTTTGTATCGGTGGGAAAATCACTTTCCATTATCCACCCGTAATAGCCGGGATCATCCTTCAATACTTTCCTAAGGTCTTTTCCTTTATATTTTCCGAAATTTATCAGAACAGTTCCTTTGTCATCCCGAACGAACCGGCCCATGAGATCGACATTCCTTGATGAATTGGAAAATTCGGCCAAACCCTGAATATCCTGCGGGAGGTCGTCATATCTTTCCAATTGGGCCAGAAACACCTCGTAGGTTGCGCGAGTGTCGGCATTGGCCGAATGGGCATCCTCAAGATTTTTGTCACAGTAGAAACGATAGGCGGCAACAAGGTTGCGCGGCTCTTTCTTATGGAAAATTGTCTGCACGTCAACAAGACGCGCCTCAGAAATATCAAACCTGACCTTAGCCCTCGACATTTCTTCAATCAGCAAAGGCAAGTCAAACTTCGTCGAGTTGAATCCTCCAATGTCGCAACCTTCAAAGGAGTCGGCAATCTTTTGGGCTACTTCCTCGAATTTCGGACAGTGGGCCACATCCTCATCGAATATGTGATGAACGTTGGACGCCTCGACAGGAATGGGCATTCCAGGATTAATCCTCAACGTTCGTTCTTTCGGCTCATTTTCACCCGGCCGGACTTTCAACATCGAAATTTCAACGATTCGGTCTTTGGTGACGTTAGTACCGGTGGTTTCGAGGTCAAAGAAAATAATCGGACGTTCTAACTTCAACATCTTCTTCAAAAGTCGGTTAGAATTCGCTGACGGTCATCGGCATCAACAGCATCAGGAGCTCGTTTCCCTCTTCGTTCTCGTCGGGGAGGAAAAGACCCGGACGAGAGGGATCCGACAGTTTCAGAATAACGTCCTTACTCTTTAAAGTAGAGAAAATCTCAATCAGATAGTTCGAGCTGAATCCTATGACCATGGGCGAACCATCGAAAGAACCCGATAGCGTTTCAGTTCCCGAGGTGCACAAAGTATTATCCTGTGCCTTCATGGTGATTTTTTCCGGCTCAAGTTTAAATTTAACCAGTCCGTGTCCTTGTTCCACGAAGATAGCGACACGCTTGACCGAATTCAGGAATGACAAACGGTCAACAGTCAGCGAATAGGGGTTATTCTTGGGAATCACCCTGTTATAGTCGGGGAACTGACCTTTTATGAAACGACAGTTGAACACATAATTACCGAACGTGAAAGTCGCGCTCTTCGGTTCAACCCTGATTTTAACCGATTCTTCATTCTTTACCAAAATATTCTTGAGAATCGAGGCGGGTTTCACCGGCAAAATGAAAGACCCTTCAACGCCCGGTTTAATGTTTCCGTTGAGATATTTCACCAACTTTCGACTATCGGTAGCAACAAAAGTCATATTTTCAGGTTTCATATCCCAAAGGATACCCATCATCTGGGGCCATATTTCATCGCTTCCAACGGCAAACAACGTATTCTCAATGCCGTCGATTATCTCGGCAGCAGGAATTTCGAGTTCAAGGCATTGTGACTCGTCTACGACTTCCCTGTCGGAAGGGTATTCGGCACCGTTTATTCCAATCAAACTGAAATCACCGTTGAAATAAGTGATGGAGATAGCAAAATTCGTCTCGTTTATTTCAAACGTTATTCCCTGGTCAGGCAATTCCTTCAAAAGTTCCACAATTTTTCGTGCATCGGCACAAAAGACACCCTCCCCTTCCACTTCGGTCACTTCGATTTTAGCAGTCAAAGTGTTTTCGATATCAGAAGCAGTTATAGTGAGTTCATCTCCTTTCAAAACAAAAAGGAAGTTGTTCAGAATGGTCATGGCATTCTTCGAACTGATTACCCTGCTAACCGCTGCAACCTGATTATAAAGTTGCTTGCTCGCTACATTAAATTTCATTCCTGTAATTTTTTGTCGTTTACTATTAATTCACAAAAATAGCAAACTTTCCACTAAAATAAAAATTTCCTACAGGCTCCAAATTGAAGCTACACGTCACACAAAGGTTCTGTGAAATGATGACTATGGGCATGGCACGGTCGGACAGTGTGGTCCACCAAAATGTGACGGTTGGCCATATCGGCTATTCGGGACATCTCATGGGAAACAAGAACGATGGTGGTTTCTTTTGAAAGCTTCTCCAGCAGACAATAAGTTTCGTCAATAAAATGACGATCCAGATAACTAAGCGGCTCATCGAGCAGCAGAACTGCAGGCCGATTTATTATAGCTCTTCCAATCAAAGCACGTTGCAATTGGCCACCCGAAACATTTCCAATCGAATAATCGGCCCGGTCATTCAAATGCAACACGGAAAGCATTTCTTGTACCCGATTTCGTTTTTCACTTCGGCTCAATGACTTATTGGCAAGAAGTCCGGTGGCTATCACTTCCTTCACAGTCATGGGGAAACGGGAATCAATGCTATTTTTCTGAGGCAGGTAGCCTATGTCGAGTCGTTGAATCGGGAGTTCGTCCTCTCCCAAATAAATAACCTCTCCTGAAGTTGGTTTCATCAGCTTCAGCATGACTTTCAGCAATGTTGTCTTACCGCCCCCATTGGGACCGGTAATGGCAAGAAAATCACCACGATTAACCGTAAGGTTCACCTTGTCCAGAATGACGCGGCCCTCGCGCCTGACACTAATATCGCGAAGTTCAATTAACGGTGAAGGCATCATACAGCTTTTGCATTTCATCCTCCCATTCCTCATTCATGGGATTTATCTCCACCACATTCGTATCAGTTTCCCGGGCAATCGACTTTGCTCGATCATTGTCGAACTCTTTCTGGTAAAAATAAACTTCAGCACCCGAAGACTTGATTGCATCCATTCGGTCAATCATTCCTTTCACCGACGACTCTTTGCCCGACATCGACAACGCCAATTGAGTCAATCCATAATCCCTGGCAAAATAGGACAAAGAGGGATGCCATACGATAAAAGACTTTGTCACGTCGGGTCTACTGAAAACTTCACGGAAACAACTGTCGATAGAATCTATTCGTTGCTCAAGGCGTCCATAGTTTGCTCGGTAAACATCCTCGTTTTTAGAGTCGGCTTTAATCAATGCATTAAGTGTGTTCAATGCGATAATCTTTCCATTGACCGCACTGCTCCACATGTGGGGATCAACATCGTGACTGTGGTGCCCGTCATGATGGGAATGGGTTCCTTCCAAAGGCACGATTCCTTCAGTCACTTTCTCAATTTCAAGACTTGAATTATTGGCTTTCAGCTTGTCAATCAAGGATTTTTCAAAAGCTAATTCTCCCATTGGCAAATAAACAGCAGCCTTCTCAAGAGCCACAAGCTGATTCATCGAGGGTTCAAAACTCTCGGGATCGGCACTGCTTTCGAGCAGACAGAAGGTATCGACTCGGTCACCGGCTATTGCCTTTATGAAAAAAAGCTGAGGTGGAATACTGACAGCTATCAAGGGACGGGAGCCAGACCCATCGGAACGCTTGGTTGCACCAGAACATGCCGAAAACAGCCATGCAATTACGGCCATTGCCACAGCACCCAATATCAAATTCTTTATCATTTTTCAGTTATTATTCTTCTTTATCATTCTTGGCCGTGCCAAGCGACACAAAGGTAGTCAGAAGCGACAAAATAACAATAAGGCCTATCACGGCAATCAGGTCGGAAAATTCCACCGAAACAGGATAGGTTGTAATCGAGAGCATCGACACGTCGATATCCGACGATAACTTAATCCATCCGAAATGTTGTTGTCCCAAACTGAGCAACAATCCCAAAATGCAACCGGCCAAACCACCTACAAAAGAGACAAGAACTCCCTCCCAGAGGAACACATTACGGATCATCGAACCAGAAGCACCCATGGTACTTAGCAGGAACATGTTGTTTTTCTTCTCAATAATCAGGATAGTCAATGTTGAAATAACATTGAACGAGGCAATCAGCAGAATAAATGCCAACAATGCAAAAGACATCCATTTTTCCATTGCTATCATGTTGAACGACTCGCTGTTCTGGTCGTGAATATCCATCACCCTGAACCCGGGCATCTGCAAGCTTTCCTTTAACTTCGTAACAGTTCTTCCGTCAGAGGGGTAAAGATTCAATGAACTGACATAACCATCCTCATATCCTGCTAAAGCCCTCACCATTTCAATGTCGACTAAAAGTATGTCGTTATCTACCGAAGGATCCTCAGCCTGATATACACCGGCAATGTATAACGAATCGGTGCGGAACGTCGATATCATCGACGACGGATTTATTCGTCCATTTCTACGAGGAATCATCACTTTTACACTACGTCCGTCGCCGGGTCGAACCTCAAGTCCCAAAGCAACACCCACGCTGGCCATACCCCAACTCGTGTAAAGAGTATCACCGACAAACGGGACCCCGTCTATAGTGATGGCATCTACATTGTTCTCACTTAGGAAATCCTTTGGGGCCCCAATCAGTTCAATAAGCATTGGCGATGTTGTGGTCTGGGCGAAAGCCTTTGTCTCAATAATGGGGATTACAGTCTTTATTCCTTCACTCGGGAGCAACGATATCACAGAATCGGCAGGAAACAACCTTCGGTCACTCCTTTCGATTCTCAGCGGTGCATCGAACTTGCTCAGCTTTGATTCGGCGAGTTTTGTAAACCCATTGAAAACCGACAGGATAATGACAATAGCAGCTGTGGCCACGGTCACACATGCCGAAGCCACTGCCGTTATTATGTTCACTGCGTTATGGGTCTTCTTTGAGAAGAGATAGCGCAGCGCTATCTTTAATGCAAGCAATTAAAGCTTAAGGCGTTTATTTTTAAGATTTCAACAAATTATCGATATTCTCAATGTAATCGAGTGAATCGTCAAGGAAGAATGCCAACTCGGGACACTTTCTCAGTTGGAAGCGAACTTTCTGAGCCAATTCATAACGAATGGTGCGGGCCGATGCTTTGATAGACTCCAGAACTTCCTCATTATTATCGGAAGGGAAAATTGAAAGATACACCCTTGCAACGCTCAAATCGGGAGAAACCCTGACATTGGTTACCGATACTATCTTTCCTTGTGTCTTCGCAGTTTGCTGACGGAAAATCTCGCTCAGGTCCTTTTGAATGAGACGGGATATCTTTGCTTGTCTTGTCGATTCCATAGTAGCAGATTATATTTCGTTTTCTATAATTTCAACATGGATGGGTTCAGAAGATCTAAACCCCATTTGAAATTATAACAATCCAAAGGATATTTTTATCGTAACTTCAATAAAAAAATCATTTGGATTGATCGGGAAGCGTACGCGCCTTCTGATCCCTCGCCAACTGGAGTTTTCTCTCAAGTAGTTCGCGCTGTGCCGACAATCGTTTACCTTTTGTCAGGGAACTAGCCATCAGGTAGGCATCGGCGATAGCCTGAACCTGGTCGGTTTTAAGGTTGACAGTCTTGGTCTTGCCATCTTCTCCTATAAAAATGAGTTTTATGGGGTCGTTGACGTATCTAACAGCAAAACGTCCAACCGAATCGGTATTCTCTCCACTGTAAGTAACCGTTTCAGAGTTATTTATCCGGTAATTCAGTTCATTGTCAAAAGGAACAGTATCGGAATGTGCCTTAACGCCTGACGGTGTCGAAAGAGAGAATGAAGAATGATGAAGATTGTTGGCGCCGTTGACCTCCGATATCACATAAAATTCACCGTCCTCGCTGACACGTGCTTGAATTCCCGTGCTTTCCATGAATTTCGGATCATTTCCATCAATGGCAATCCAATAGCCCTCAACAAGCTGAGGATTCTCAACCTTTTTCATTCTAGGTAGCACTTGATCATAAAGGATCTTCATCTCGGCCGACATGGAATCATTATAAGAAATCTCCTTCAACGTCTCTGCTTCGATGACCGATGTTCTTAAGAACATCGCCTGTTTTCTGATTTCGGTCTCTTTAGGATAGGCAACTGAAATTGAATCAAGCAATTTGAAAGCCTGTTGGAAATTGCCACTGTCAAGTTGGCTCTGTGCCTCGTTTAGAAGCGACTCGGCAGCCAAACGTTCTTTCGACGGTCCACATCCAAAAAGAACCAGCATCGACATGAGAAGGAAAGACCCTAACAATTTTTTGCCGTAGAACAATTTTTTCATTTTTATATAATTATCTGCTTCGTTCAACATTTTTTACACCTTTTACGGTTTTGATTTTCTTTATCAGGGACTGAAGTGTCTCGTTGTCGGGAACGCCAACTGTCAGGTGACCCTGGAACAATCCATCGTTGGAATCAATTGAAATAGACCGCAATGTAGTGTTCTTTTCCTTATTGATTATCGAACTGATATTAGTCACAATTCCTATATCGTCCTGACCCACAACCCGCAATGTGACACCCAGTTGAGCGCCAATTTTTCCCGACCATTTGGTTCTTATCACCCTATAAGGATATCGTTCTCTCAAATGGATGGAATTAGGACAGTCGTCGCGATGAATCTTGACTACACCGTCGCTTCCTATGAACCCGAAAACCTTATCGCCATAAATCGGATTGCAACAACGAGCCAACCGATAGTTGACCCCTCGAAGGTTGTCTCCGATAACTATCACATCATTATTTGTGCTTTGATCGGCGGTTTCATCCAAAGGTTGAAGCGTGAATTCCTCAGCCGAAACCTTTTCAACCGAATCGGCAGGAGTCAAGAAATTCTGATAGGCATCAATAACAACCGACGCGTCGAGATTTCCGGCACCAATTTCTTTATAGAAATCGGTCACCGTCTTATAGCCCAGTTTCTTGATAACCTTCATCAGAATTGCTTCCTCAACCTCAATTTTACGGTTCTTGAAACGACGCATCAACATCTCCTTAGCCGGTTCGGCCTGACGGTTGGCCAATTCATTGAGCGACTGCCTTATCTTGTTTCTAGCCTTGGAAGTCACGGCTATTGACAACCAGTCCTGTTTTGGAACCTGAGACGATGAAGTCAGAATCTCTACAGTGTCTCCGCTGTGCAGCCTATAGCTTAGTCTCTGATTTTTTCCGTTGACTTTTCCACCCGTACAGGAACATCCCACGCCCGAGTGTATCGCAAATGCAAAGTCAAGAAGTGTCGCGCCCAATGGCAAACGAAACAAATCTCCCTTGGGAGTGAATACAAACACTTCTTTGTCGTAGACATCCATTCGGAGATTGAGCATCGAGTTGGTGGGCTCACCCGAATGAGCAGCCTCCAGAATATCCCTCACATTACCCATCCAGGCATCAAGGTTATCCTCGGCTTTCACTCCCTTATATTTCCAATGAGCCGCCAAACCTCGTTCGGCTACGAGGTCCATTCGTCGGGTTCTGATCTGTACCTCTACCCATCTATGTGCCGGACCATTGACTGTTATGTGCAACGATTCATAACCGTTACTCTTCGGAATTGAGATCCAGTCCTTCATGCGGGAAGGATTGGGCTGATACATGTCGGTCACTATAGAATAAGCTGTCCAACAGTCACTTTTCTCCTTATCAGGTTCCGAATCAAGAATAATCCTGATAGCGAACAAATCATAGATGCGGTCAAGGTCAATACCCTGCTTGAGCATTTTGTTCCAAATGGAATGGATTGACTTTGTCCTACCCTTTATCTCAAACTTCAAGCCGGCTCTTTCTAATCGTTCCTTGACCGGTTCGATGAATTTCTCAATGTAAGCATCACGCTCTTTCTTCGTTTCGTTAAGCTTTTTTGCTATAACCGAATATGTTTCTCTCGATGTGTATTTCAAAGACATGTCCTCGAGAGAAGATTTAATCGAATAGAGTCCCAAACGATGAGCTAGAGGCGCATAAAGGAATGACACCTCAGTTGCGACCTCTTTAACGAAATCATCGTCGGGATGATGATTTATTGTCTCCATCAAAGTCAAGCGGTCGACAATCATGATGACAATCACTCGCAAATCACTCGCAAGGGAGAGAAGGAGGTTGCGGAAATTTTCGGAGCGACGAATATTTTTCCTACGATATAGATCGGCCACTTTTACCAAACAGTCAATCAATGCCTTGACATCTTCTCCCCATCGATTTTCAATTTCTTCTCCCGATAAAAATCCGCGACCATGAAGATTATAAAGCAGAATCGCCAATATCATATTCCTGTCGGGAGCAACATGTTCACACAAGTTTACCGCAGTCGAAAGATGACGCAGCGCCGGCACTATTCCATGAATATCCCTACGATAATACCCCTGGGCAATCCCTGCGGTTATGGTCTTTTTCAAATCGGCGAAATCACCCGGCTGAACCAAATCGGAACAATGTCTCATCAGACGTCTGACCAATTCAAACATCTTCTCTTTTTCATCGTTCTGAAAATATTCCGTAAACTGTGACTCGTCCATTATAGCATTGACGGTGATAAATTATATACAAATGTACTAAAACTCTTAATATTTCATATAAATAAAGGGAACGAGGTCACTCGACCGAGCTTGAATCACAATAAAAATTACAATAGCGACAACCAGTGCCTGTAGGAAAGGTTTCATGCTGTGGAATACATTCATGGAGAATGCCGACCATGACTTAGGCAGGAAGTGAAGAACCAAAGCTGCCGCTATGGCCGCAACCACCAAAGGATATCCTGCAAGGAACTGGGGCGCAATCTCACCATGGAAATTATACACGATAGCCGTCATCATTTCTTTCACCTTGGTCATCGACTCGGCACGAAAGAACATGAATCCAACAGCAAGTAGATTGAAAGTGAAGAAAACATTCAAACCGGCACGCCACCATGAAACCTTTGTCTTTACATTGAGATGGAAAACTCTTCGGAAAAATTTATGAAGAATGAGTAACAACCCGTTCCAAGCCCCCCATAACAAATACATCCAAGAGGCTCCGTGCCATAATCCTCCGATCAGCATAGTATTGAAGAGATTGAAATTGGCACGAGTCCTAGTCTTGACTCTATTTCCTCCCAACGGAATGTAAAGATAGTCCCTCAGCCACGTTGATAAAGAGATGTGCCAACGACGCCAAAACTCACTAGGATTCTGTGATTTGAACGGAGCGTTAAAATTCTCTTTGAAAGCGAATCCCAAAAGAAACGCCAAACCTATCGCCATATCGGAGTAGCCCGAAAAGTCACAGTAAAGCTGAATGGCAAAACCATAAACCGCCATCAGGTTCTCGAAACCCGAATAAAGTGAAGGATTATCAAACACTCGGTCCACAAAATTGCCGCTCAGGTAGTCGGCTATCACCATTTTCTTTACCAAACCACACATTATCAGGAAAAATCCCACACTGACCATCCTTCGGGTGACAACAGGATTTGACTCGATTTGAGGAAGCATATCCTTGGCTCTTACTACAGGACCGGCAAGCAAGGGAGGAAAGAATGTCAAAAAGAACGTGTAGTGGAGGAAGTTCTTGCATGGAGCTATCTCGCCACGATAAATATCTACAATATAGCTGATGGAACGAAATGTAAAGAAAGATATCCCGGCAGGAAGGATTATGTCAAGAGGATCGAAGCGTTGGGATGAAAAATTGGATATTGTTTCAATCAAAAGGTTGAAATATTTGAAATAAATCAACATCCCTATATTCATGATAACATTTATCCCAACTATCACCCGCTTTATCCAGTTGCGGCGGCTTGCACCCATCCAGAGTCCCAACAGATAATCGCTCACACACACTCCCAGAAGAATCCAACAATAGGAAGCACTTGATTTATAGTAAAAATAGAGAGAGAATAGTATGACAAAAATGATTTTGACCCTCGGCAGCTTTGACAAAAGATTATAGAACAGAAGGAAGAAAAGAAACAGAACCATAAACAGCCCCGTGTTGAATAACAACGGAGATGATGGATCATACAAAAGCTGATGTTTTATATTCTCGAGAAGTTCCAACCGCCAAGCAATTAGTTAATCATCTTTTAATGCAACATCGACAAGCAAAGAGCTCGACAAAGCTCGATCCAAGGCCGAGTGAAAGAGAATAGCAGCAAGTTCATAACCCGCAACAGTGTTGTGAACCCTATCTTTGTTCAAAAGAGAATTCTCAATCCATAAGTCGGAAGCTCCATCGCCTCCGGCTACTTCGAACCAGTCGTAAACCGGAATTTTGTGGTCACGTCCATATTTGAGCAGGACATTACGCAACTTGTGACAATTCTCGACCACAACATAGGTCTTGGGAGATTTCCTAGACTTACCTTTTCGTACACCTCGTTGACATTCCTTTGGTGTCGTCAGAAGTATTTTTGACTCGGGATTTTCCTTTTTTAAAGAAGTTACCAATCGGTCGACCTCCTTGTAAAAATCTTCCGATGACAACTTACCGAAAGCATCATTAGTTCCCAGGCTGACGATTATCAGATCGGGATAAAGGGTCGAGACCCCCGAACTGAAATCAGCAAGAGCATTGTAGGTGGAATAACACGCTCCATTATTTCCGATGACATGATATATGATACCATTTTCCTCGGATGATAGCATCACTCCATGGATTGTTGCAGAGTCATCGGTCGACAAGGACAATTTCAGAGAAGGGGTCATACGGCTCAGAAAAACATCGGTGTAATTGTCATCGGGCATCAAATCAATCCAATATTCCATCGATCGGTCTTCCAAATCCCTTACACCCGATATCTTCAACTTGCCACTGTGGTAAATCCTGATGAACTTAAACAGACTCTCACCATGAGGTTCAGTGTCTACTATCAATTCAAAATTCTTGTTTGCAGGTGTAACACCGATTCCGCAGAAATTGACAGGAGTAACCCACGGTTTCTTTAGCAGCTTGGATGACTTTACCTTTGAATTTATCGTCATACGATAATCAACAGGCTCGTTAGTACCTGCAAGTCGGAAAGGCACAATCAATCCTCGGCCTCCGTCACCATGTTCTTGTTGAAGCAGGGCTCTCACATGTCCCGTGGCAATATCGGCCTGTAAATGGGAGTCTCCTATGTGTACAATAGAAAAGTTCCCGTCATGGGAGTTCTGATAGAGATGTTTGATTTCGGTCCAATCATCACCGTTCATCTGAATGACATTGGCGGCATGGTGTATAAAATCGAATGCGTTTAGGTCAACTTCCTTTACTATATTCTCAATTGTGACAAACCCTTCCCTCAAGGTGTCGGAGTCAATATAGTTCGAGTCATTTACAAGACTGTCAACAGGCAGCTGAGCGGCCGGGAAAAACCTTACCGTCAACATCAGAAACAATATAACAGCCTTTAAATTCATTTCAATGACTTTTCCAATGCCTCTACAAACAACTTCGAAAGTCGGTTGCCTCCCTTAAATGAGAGGTGAATATAGTCTTTGTTGATCTCCTTGTTTTTACTCCACTCAACAACCGCATCCTCGCCACCCATAGCCGCACGCGTGTCCCAGAACAGACTTCCCGTTTCACGAGCAACACGTCGCTGTTCATTTATCATATTCGGAACCGTCGACATCGAATGAATTTCACTCCCACGTTTTTCTCCACGGTCACCTATTCCCATAATAAGGATTACTGCTTCGGGATACAATTCCTTGATGTGATTGACAACTGTAATCATCTGGTTCCCATAATGTGTGTAATTGGTCTGTTGGGAACTCAAGGCATTTATTCCGAACTCAAGAATAATCAAATCATAACTCAGTTCATCAGAAGTCTCTTCAATAATCGTTTTGCTTATTTCATCATGTCGGATACCCGCATATCCTCTTATGGACATATTATCGACGGCGACACCGTTGTCACCGTCAAGATAGCATCCAAGGAAAATGGTTCCGGGCGTTATCCGGTCGATTCTAATGCGGGAAGTAGGTTCTTCGAGATCAATAACATGAATGCTATCGGAGGGAGAATAGGAGTATTCACTCGACGAGATGTTTTCTCCTTTCCCTATTCTGACTCTCAGGGATCCACCGTCGGGTGTCTTAAAGAATAGACGACTTCGGTCCCAGCTTCCTGCATTTGCAATTTTGGAGCCTTCGAACGTTGTAGCCGCACCTTCGTTGGCAACCGATATAACACCCTGAAGCATTGCGTTTTTCTTCCCTATCTTCGTTCGAAAATCATGATTCTCCCAACTCGAACATGACTGATTGACCGAACGACGAAAACCCGGAATGTCACTGTGGGCCGAAACATAGCCAACACCATTGCCTCCATATTTTTCCTGAAGCTGAGATCGCAAAGTTTCGGTAAAAATATCACCTTCGATATAGGAATCACCCAGCACTGCCATTCTAACCAGGCGTCTCCCCGCTTCATCGAAAGACCGCTTCAGATTTCTCAGGTTGATATTCCCACGAGAATAGTCCTCTATTCGATTATCATATTCAACAGGCGCGTTTTCATTTTCCTCTATCCGGGAGGTTTGCTGTAAAGCGGCATCATTCTCAATCTCAGTTTTATGTAAATCTACATCGTGAGAAATGTTTTCGTTTGACATCTCTAACTCCTCCGCCTCATCATTGTCTTCATCGGATTGACTTTTCAATTCGTCCTCCTCATCTGACAAATTCATCTCGTGTTTTTCATCATTAACCGGAACTTCATCTACGCGAGTGTCCAATAGAGCCAGATCAGGGTCAAGATAAACAGTAGCCGAAGTTTCCTGAGGTAAACGCGCACCACCCGGTCGCACATCGGCCCAGAGGTCGAAAGATTTAAAACGGCCTTTTGTCAAATCCTCCCATCCCAGCAACGAAAGAGCACCCAGTATCAGAATGGCTACAAAAAGTATGAAAAAAGAATTGCCTCTATCAGACTTCATTTCAAGAATTTCGACAGGGTGTTAATCTTCGACATGGCTTCCGTGTGTTCTTCATCGGGATCTGATTCAGGCAGAATCCCACCTCCACCGTAAAGACAATATTTTTTATTATCAAAATGCAAACAGCGGATGTTGACGAACAGCTTTATACCTTCATTCGAACTTAGCCCGACGAAACCACCATAACAGTTTCGTGGTCGTCCTTCAAATTTTTCAATCAGCTTAATGGCCTCGTTTCTTGGATATCCGCTTAGAGCGGGCGTTGGTTGCAACTCATCAACAAGAAGTCCGATATCCTTCTTATCACTAAACTTACATTTGGCAGAAATGCGTGTCTCAATGTGTTGCAAATCTCCGCTCCGAACTGTGAGATTATCTATCTTGTCAACTTCAAGACCATTCTCTTTTAATTTCTTTAAAATAAAATTCTCTACAATTTTTTGTTCGCGCATGTCTTTTGCGTCCCATGGCTCATTCAGTTCAAACTGCAGGTTGGATCTGGTCCCAGCCAGTGCAACAGTTTTCAAGACTCCGGCGATAGGTTCATAATCCATCAACATTTCAGGTGAAGCGCCAAGCCAAGCTCCTGTCAATGGGGTATAATACAAATATCGAAAAGCTGTTGTGTAGGCCGAAAACACTTTTTCAGCTATTTCGGGCCATGCTGACGAACAGAAATCATGAGAGCAAGAGACATTTGTTGAGAATACCACCTTCTCAATGTTTTTTTCCTTCATCTCATGCAACAACAATCTTATTTTTGACAGGTATTCTTCATAATCATCATTTTCTCCCACAGGAGAAATTTCAGGAGAAGGTTGGCTTTCAATATAGGAAAGCAAATTGAGTGTTTCTTCAAGTCCTTTCTCCTCTTTGATTGAATGAACATCGTTCCATCTTTCGTTCCAACAACCCACAAGGAATTCCCTACCGACATCTAAACATTTTTTTCCTGACGGGTTTGAAAAAAAGACCGGTGTCGAGTCTTCACCCGGCAACAAGTAAAGGCAAAATGGAACATTTTTGTCCAAACACCCGGCGACCGCTTCTTTTATCGACTCTTCAATCATTGACCACTCCATATAATTCAAATGGCTGAACCGATGTGACAGTCACATTATAGAAATCACCGGTTTTCAAAGCTCTATCCTTCTTAATTAAAACCTCGGGGTCTACCTCCGGTGAATCCCATTGTGTGCGGCCCACATAAAAATCATCTTCCTCCCGGTCTATTATGGTATTGAAACTCTTTCCAATTTTTGACTTGTGGACTTCCAAGGAAATGCCTTCCTGTAGGTCGAGAAGTCTCTCCAGTCTTTCTTGCTTGACTTCTTCACTTATGCAATCCTGAAAATTCTGAGCGGCAAATGTATCTTCCTCCTCACAATAAGCGAATGCTCCCATGCGCTCGAATTTTGTTTTACCAACGAAATCGAGAAGTTCATCGAATTCTTTCTCTCCCTCTCCGGGAAAACCAACCATGAGTGTCGTGCGAAAATGTATATCGGGAACCTTTTTCCTGATTTTTTCAATCAGCTCAACAGTTTCATTCCCGGTAATATGTCTTCTCATGTTTGAAAGTACCTTGTCACTGACATGCTGTAACGCAATGTCAAGGTATTTACAAACATTATCGCGAGAGGCCATTACATCAAGAAGTTCTTCGGGAAATTGAGCCGGATAGGCATAATGCAGCCTTATCCATTCAACTCCAGCGATTTGTGACATTGAATCTATAAGTTCAGGTAGAGCCTGATGTCTATATAGGTCAAGACCATAACTGGATAAATCCTGAGCTATCACATTGAATTCCTTAACCCCTTTGTCAACCAAACCTTTCACCTCGTCAAGAAGGTCTTCCTTACGTCGCGACTGATGGGGTCCAGTAATTAATGGTATAGCACAAAATGCACATTTACGGTTGCAACCTTCCGAGATTTTCAGATAAGCATAATGGGAAGGGCCCGTCAAAATCCTTTCATAGGGATGACATATAATTTCAGGAATATCGGCATTTAAAGTCTTTGTGATGCCATCCCAGTCGAATTTCCCAAACCAACCGTCAACCTCAGGAATCTCCTCTTTCAGATCGTTCAGATATCGCTGGGACAAGCAACCCATTACAAAGACTTTCTCAACCTTTTTCTTCTTTTTCAAAGACAGGACATCAAAGATCATCTCAATCGATTCTTCCTTTGCATCCCCAATAAAGCCGCAGGTGTTTATAACGACTATATCTCCGTTGACATTTCTCGGGTTATGTTCTACGTCATAACCGGCTCGAGAAAGCTGTGACAACAATCGTTCCGAATCACATAGATTCTTGGAACAACCCATAGTTATTACATCAACTTTTTTCTTTGCCGACATAAAATCAGGATTTACCAAACAAAGAATTGACAAATTCCTGTTTGTGGAAAACCTGAAGGTCTTCCATACCTTCTCCCAGTCCTATATATTTGACCGGGATTTTGAATCTTTCGCTGATACCGATAACAACTCCTCCCTTAGCCGTTCCATCAAGCTTTGTAATTGCCAGTTGATTAACCTCGGTGGCCGCTACAAATTGCTTAGCCTGTTCGAAGGCATTCTGACCGGTTGAACCGTCCAAAACAAGCAAGATGTCATGTGGTGCTCCAGGTACCACCTTATCCATCACCTTGCGTATCTTCGTCAACTCATCCATCAAACCTTTCTTATTATGCAAACGACCGGCTGTATCGATTATTACGACATCTATTCCGTTAGCTACAGCCGATGACAATGTGTCGAACGCTACAGCGGCAGGGTCAGCACCGGTTTTCTGCTTTACTACCGGCACCCCCACTCTCTTCCCCCATTCGTCAATCTGTTCAACTGCAGCTGCCCTGAAAGTGTCGGCAGCCCCTAACATGACCGAATTACCTGCTTTCTTGAACTGATAGGCCAGTTTGCCAATCGTAGTGGTTTTACCAACGCCATTTACACCTACAACCATTATCACATGGGGTTTCTTTGAATCCCCGGGTAAAGTGAAATCGGGCAACGCATCCACTTCCGAATCTTTTTCCGACAGCATCTCGGATATTTCCTCAACCAAAAGTCGGTTCAAATCGTCGGCTCCAACATATTTATCACGGGCCACGCGATCTTGCAACCGTTTGATTATCTCAAGAGTAGTGTCAACACCCACATCTGATGTAATAAAAACTTCCTCCAGCTCGTCGAGAACATCATCATCGATTTTCGACTTACCGGCTATAACTCTCGCAATTTTGCCGAATACCCCCTGTTTGGTTGTTGACAAGCCCTTGTCAAGAGTCTCTTTCTTTTCCTTCGAGAAAAATTTGAAAATACCCATTTATCAAAACTAATGACCCTGAAATGATATGCAAAATTAATAAATTTGGCAGTTAGTTTCACTATTGAAACTTGAATATGTGAATTAAATGCTATATCTTTGCCCCCCTGAAACAGGTCATTAAACGACATTGAAACAAACAACTCATTTCACATAAAGAATCATGTCAAAAAAGACAAAAGAAACCGAAAACGCAAATGCCATCGACGGACTGAACGATTCCTTGACCGGAATCAGCGAAAAAGTTCAAAACAATCAGAATATCATTTTTATCGTTACTGGCATTGTTGCTGTGATAGTAATCGCCATTCTCGTTTACATCTATGCATTTCGTGAACCATCTATCAAGGCCGGCAATGAACAAATCGGTCAGGCCGACTATGAACTGGCCCTGGGAAACGATTCCACAGCATTGAGCATCTACAAGAGTGTGGCCGACAACCACGGTTATGACGCAGGTAACCGAGCTGCTTTGCAAGCCGCTATCCTGCTATATCAAAACGGTGAATATCAACAGGCACTTGATTACCTGGGCAAATATGCTGCGAAGGATAATTTCATCGGACCGGCTGCTTATTCTTTGGCAGGCGATTGTTATGTTAACCTCGACCAACTTAACGATGCTGAAAAGGCATTCAAAGATGCCATTAGGGAGAGTGATGAAAATCCAGCCTACACCCCCTTCTTCATGCTTAAGCTTGCAAGAGTTTATCGCGCTCTTGGAAAATACAAGGATGAGGCACATGTCTATGAAACCATCGAGAAAGATTACCCACTCTATGGCCAAAACTATAACATAGACATCCAAAAATATCTCGAAAGAGCAAGAATCCAGGCAGGAGAATAAGAACCTGGCCCAATTTATTGATTAACGGGGTGGAGCGCGCTGGCTACAAGCCTTCGCCCTTCACCCCGATTGTTTTATTATTTTAAATATAGCAAATTGAAAACCATCATCATTTCTGCATTAGCAGTCTTTACACCGGCTATATCATTCGCTTGCACAAGCCTTATTGCCGCTAAAGGCGCAACTAAGGACGGCAGCGTTCTGGTTACTTATGCCGCCGACTCCCACAGCTTGTTTGGGGAACTTTATAATCAACCTGCTGCCGACCACAAGCCGGGGACAATGAGAAAAGTAGTAGAATGGGATACAGGACGACCACTAGGAGAAATTCCCGAAGTGCCCCACACATTCAAGACTCTCGGAAACATGAACGAACACGGGCTTGTTATCGCAGAAAGCACATGGGGAGGTCGGCATGAACTACTCGACACCACAGGCATAATCGATTATGGTTCGCTCATTTATATCACCCTCCAAAGAGCCACTAATGCTCGCGAGGCCATTAAAATAATGACCGACCTTGTTAATGAATACGGATATGCCAGCGAAGGTGAATCGTTTTCTATCGCCGACCCTGATGAAGTTTGGATAATGGACCTGATCGGCAAGGGGTCCAAAGAAAAAGGTGCGGTTTGGGTTGCTCGCCGTGTACCCGACGGATATATTGCCGGACATGCAAATCAACCAAGAATTCACACTTTTCCTCTGAACGATCCAAATGGAGAAACCATTTACAGTCCCGACGTCATTTCATTCGCAAGAGAAATGGGGTATTACGACGGATCTGACGAAGATTTCAGTTTTTCTCTGACCTACAACCCGGTTGACTTCGGCACTTTGCGTGGATGTGACGCGAGGATATGGGCCTATTTCAACAAATACGCATCAGGAATTGACCAATATCTCCCATGGATTAATCAGGCCGCTGACCCGATTATGCCGCTATGGGTCAAACCGGATTCTCTCCTGGATGCTAACGACCTGAAATGGATGATGAGAGACCATTACGAAAACACCCCCTTCGACATGACTCAGGATATAGGTGCCGGCCCATTTAGAGTTCCTTACAGATGGCGGCCGATGAACTTCAAGGTCGAAGGTGAAGAATATTTCCATGAAAGAGCCATAGCGACTCAACAAACAGGTTTCTCATTTGTCGCCCGATTGAAGGATGACCTGCCCGAAGGTGCAAAAGGACTGCTATGGTTTGGAACCGATGATGCCAACACATGTGTCTATATGCCCGTTTATTGTTCAGTTGACTCGGTTCCGTTCCAGATAGCACAAGGAAACGGTGACATGAACACCATCAGTTGGGACTCTAACTTCTGGGTGAACAACTATGTTGCCAACCAGGCCTATAATCGATACTCTCAAATGATTCCCGATATACGTAAAGTCCAGGCAAATCTCGAAAATGGCGCGGAAATGGCTGTAATGGAGTTCGAAAAGAATGCATCCCAAATGACTCCTCAGCAAATCGCTCAGGAAACTCAAAGAATGGCCGATTATTGGGCCAAGAAATCAACTGAAGACTATAAGACACTCGGTGATTTCCTTCTTGTAAAATTCATGGACGGAAACATCAAGAAACAAAACGACGACGGGTCATTTAAGACCAATGGCTACGGACTGCCTGCCAACCCGAACTATGGCGGTTATGACGACCAGCGCTATTTCAAATCCATTGCCGATGAAACAGGCGACCGACTCAAAGTCAAGGAAGTAAAACGCGAAAAGTAATTGATCATGAGCCGAACTGAAGACCAGCTGCAGGGAATTACTCTTCTTGGTAACAATTCAACGGTCTATCCCACCGACTACGACCCCTCGATCCTGGAAACTTTCGAAAACAAGAATATCGAAAATGATTATCTCGTGACGCTTAATTGTCCCGAGTTCACAACTCTATGTCCCAAAACCGGACAACCCGATTTTGCTAGAATTGTCATTTCCTATATTCCAAGACTTAGAATGGTTGAAAGCAAAAGCTTGAAACTTTACCTGTTCAGTTTTAGAAACCATGGGGATTTCCATGAGGACTGCGTCAACATCATCATGAAAGACCTTCAGAAACTCATGGATCCCAAATACATCGAGGTGACCGGCATATTCACACCAAGGGGCGGAATCTCAATTTATCCATTTGCAAATGACGGTGACGAACAACATCAGGAACTCGTTAAAAAAAGACGTTGTGACATGATGAATTCTTTCTTATCTTTGTCAAAATCATTGATATGACGCAAAAAGTGAAAGCTGCATTGTTAGTTCTGTCGGGGGGTATGGACTCGGTTACCATGCTCTATGAGTTCCGGAATGAAATAGCCCTTGCAGTGAACTTCCATTATGGCTCCAACCATAACGAACGCGAAACCGAATGCGCACGATATCACTGCGGAAAACTTGGAATTGAACTTCTCGAACTGAATCTCGAATTCATGGGCGAATACTTCCACAGCTCATTGCTCGACGGGCCCGAAGCTGTCCCTGAAGGTCATTATACCGATGATAACATGCGCTCTACTGTCGTTCCGTTCCGCAACGGAATAATGCTTTCTGTTGCCGCAGGAATTGCCGAAAGTAATGGGCTCAATAAACTTTTGATTGCCAACCATTCGGGTGACCATGCAATTTACCCCGATTGTCGCAGACCGTTCATAGACGCCATGGCGCAGGCAATTCAGCAAGGCACCTATGAGGACATCAGGCTTGAAGCCCCCTATTGCAGTCTTTCAAAATCGGAAATCGCAGCAAAAGGAAAAATCCTGGGAATCGACTACTCGAAAACCTACAGCTGTTATCGCGGACAAAAGAATCATTGCGGAACATGCGGAACATGCGTCGAACGAAAGGAGGCATTGAGGGATGCCGGTATAGATGACACAACAGTATATGAAAATTAATACAGTACAATATCCAAATTTACACATCCATGGAAAAAGAAATTATGAGAAGAGCTGCCGACAATATCAGAGTACTTGTCGCTTCAATGGTAGAAAAAGCTAAATCAGGGCACCCGGGAGGAGCAATGGGAGGTGCCGATTTTGTTAACGCTCTTTATTCAAAATATCTCGTATATGATCCTGAAAATCCAACATGGATAGCCCGAGACCGATTCTTCCTCGACCCGGGACACATGTCTACAATGCTTTATAGCGCCCTCGCACTGACAGGAAAATACACAATGGAGGAACTGCAACAGTTCCGTCAGTGGGGAAGTGTTACACCGGGACACCCGGAACTTGACCCCATGAGAGGAGTGGAAAATTCATCGGGACCACTTGGGCAAGGACATGTGATGGCTGTCGGTTGTGCAATAGCCGAACGTTTCCTCGTTGCCAAATTCGGGGAAACAGTTGCCCATAAAACTTATGCCTTTATTTCTGATGGAGGCATACAGGAGGAAATTTCCCAAGGAGCCGGACGCATTGCCGGAACTCTGGGACTGAAGAACCTCATAATGTTCTACGACTCAAATGCGGTTCAGCTTTCAACAAAAGTAAAGGATGTCACATGTGAGGACACCGCCGCAAAATATCGTTCGTGGAACTGGAACGTCATTGAAATTGATGGCAACGATCCAAAACAAATTTGCGATGCACTCGACCAAGCGGTCAAGGAAGACAAACGGCCCACTATTATTATCGGTCACACCATTATGGCCAAGGGGGCTGTCAAAGCCGACGGAACATCAATGGAAGGAGCAGTTTCAACCCACGGACAGCCACTGAGTGCAGCAGGCGCCGACTATGCCGCTTCCATCAAGAACCTGGGAGGCAATCCCGAGAATCCTTTTGAAATCTGGGATGATGTAAAAGAGCTTTATGCAAAACGGAGTGAAGAACTTAAGGAAATAGTTGCGACCCGTCATGCTGCTGAAAAAGAATGGGCAAAGACAAACCCGCAATTGTCACAGAAACTTGAAGAATTCGTTTCGGGAAAGCTTCCAAAACTAGATTGGGATTCCATCGAATTCAAACCCAATATGGCAAGCCGCAACTCGTCGGCCACTGTACTCGGTTTTCTTGCCGAACACATTGAAAACATGATCGTTTCGAGCGCCGACCTGGCTAATTCCGACAAAACCGACGGATTCCTGAAAAAAACTCAGGCCATAACAGCACAGGATTTCGGCGGACGATTCCTCCAGTCGGGTGTTGCCGAACTGACTATGGCTGCTATCATGAACGGAATTGCGTTGCATGGTGGACTGATCGGAGCATGCGGCACATTCTTCGTTTTCAGCGATTACATCAAACCTGCCCTGAGAATGTCGGCATTGATGGAACTCCCAGTAAAATACATCTTTACCCACGATGCATTCCGTGTTGGAGAAGATGGTCCTACCCACGAACCGGTTGAACAGGAGGCACAAATCCGATTGATGGAACTCATGAACAACCTCGCCGGAGAAATGAGTACATTAGTGCTAAGACCAGCCGACTCGGCCGAAACTGCAGTCTCCTGGAAGATGGCCATGGAAAACAAAAAATCACCCTCGGTTCTTATATTCTCACGTCAGGACCTGGAAGATCTTCCGGCAATCTCGGGAAATCGCCGAAAAGAAGCCTACGGAGCCGAACATGGCGGTTATGTCGTCAAAGATTGCGACCATGAAACATTGACGCTCGTCGGGAACGGCTCAGAAGTCGCACTTTTGATTCATGTTGCCGAAGAACTTGAAAAAACCGGACTTAAAGTTAAAGTTGCCTCTTTCCCGTCAATCGGTCTTTTCCTGCGACAGGGGGCCGCCTATCGTGACACTGTCCTAACTCCCGGGGGAACCAGGTTCGGATTAACCGCAGGACTTCCGGCAACACTCTATCCATTGATGAAGAATGCCGGGGCGTGGGATGTCAAGGGAATGGAACGTTTCGGCGCATCGGCACCCTATAAGGTTCTCGACCAAAAGTTCGGATTCACCGTCGAAGCCGTTCTTGAAGATGTAAAAAAATTCTTGAACCAATGAATTAAACCTAAATGAGATTAAGTCTAATTCTCGGAGTCATTGTCTTCATTTTCTGTTTCTCGGCTAATGCACGGGAAACAGAGGATGGAGGCAAATACCTTCTTGATTCACTCCCCCAAAGATGGGAATATTATCCCTCTACCGATGGAAAAATAATCTCGGTGGATGATAAATGGTGGCGCAATTTTGAAGATGACCTTCTTGATTCGCTTGTTGAGATGGGACTTCGAGCCAATTATGACATCAGGAATGCCTATCGCAACCTTCAGATAGCCCACAACACATTTAAGAGCGCTCGTTCAGCCTATTTTCCCACACTGTCGGCTAGTCTTGGATGGGAAAAGGAGCGAATATCGGGGGTGACCCAGAGTCGCAAAGGAAGTGCTGTCAACAGTTCCTTTTGGACGGGAGAAGCAGGACTCAGCTGGCAAATTGATCTGTTTGGAAAAATAACTTCTCAGGTCAACTCAAAAAAAAGTCTCTGGCAAGCCTCACAGGCCGAATGGGCCGGAATGATGCTTAGCGTGGCAGGAGAAATCGTCAACGAGTACATTTCCCTCCGAATAGCACAAGCTCAGCTTGAGCTTCTCAAACAGCATGCCGAGTCGCAGTTAACTATCGTCAAAATGACCGAAGCAAGAAAAGAAGCCGGCGTTTCATCCATGCTCGATGTCTCCCAGGCAAAAACCGTCTATTATTCGACGCTTGCATCGGTTCCAGTCTACGAGAACACAATCAACACATGCATCAATGCGCTGGCCGTCCTTTTGGCTGTTTATCCCGACCAGCTTCCTCATGAATTAAAAAACATGGGAGACCGTTTGCCGGCCTGGCAACAAATGATTTCTACGGGCATTCCCATGGATCTCCTCCGTCGCCGTCCTGATATTGTCGAAGCTGAAAAAACCGTCGCATCCTATGCAGCTCAACTCGGTCTGGCTAAAAAAGATTTTTTGCCGACTTTGACGCTTGATGGCACTATCTCAACCTCGGCAATGCACATGGGCGATCTTTTCACCGGTCCCAGCTTTGGTTATTCTATCATCCCAACACTTTCATGGAATTTCTATACCGGGGGTGAAACCACCTACGAAATCAGAATAGCCAGAGAAAACCTCCAATCGGAGATCGACACTTATAACCTGACAGTTGCCACGGCGGTTGAAGAAACCAACAACGCCCTGTCGGGGTACTTTACCGCACTGAAACACATAGAATTGATCGATGATGTAGTCACTTGGGCTCAAAAATCATTGACTTTGTCGGTCGATCTGTATAAAGACGGTCTCTCTTCGTTCACTAACGTGGTTGACGCCCAGGAAACTCTCCTCGAATATGAAACCGAGGCTGTCACTGCTCGTTCCGACGCATTGTCCTCCTTAGTTCAAATATACACTGCCCTTGGTGGTGGTTGGGATGCTTCTAATTTATAATGGATTCCATGAAAAAATATTTATTGATTCTTTTAGCCGTTCCGGTCTTGATGTCAAATATCATGACGGCTTGTCATAACAACAAAAAGGGAATGTCCGATGGCGAAGACATGCCTGTAGCAGTTGCCAAGCCAATGGTCGACTCGGTAGTTCTCAGAAATGTCTATCCCGGAAATCTGACCGCTATCCGTGAAGTCAGCATAATGGCCCGAGTCAATGGTGTTGTAACAAAAGTCTATGCTTCATCGGGATCAAAAGTAAAGAAGGGACAACTACTTTATTCAATCGAGGACACAAAATACCAGGATGCCGTCAGAGAAGCACGCGCTTCTCTAGCCACCGCTAAATCGGCATATGAATACTATAAGAATCAGTATGCAGCGATGCAGAAAGCTCTACGAGCCGACGCTATCAGCGAGATGGAGGTCTTGGAGGCTAAAAATAATATGGAACAGAGTGCCGCGTCTATTGAAACTGCCGAAGCTACACTTAAGTCGGCCCTGACCACATTGGGCTACTGTACTATCACCGCACCCTTCGATGGACAGTTGGCTCTGGCATCCATCGACCAGGATGAATATGTCAACGGTGAAGATTCTCCTTTCAAGCTGAACACTTTGTATAATGACGAGGTTCTGCATGCCTATATATCAATTGACGAGTCAATGTATCTCAGACTTCTTTCAAACCTTGAGAAAGGCATTCTGACACTCGACAGTGTGCCCGTTACATTTTCTCAGGAATTGCCACATAAATATTATTCGAAAATCAATTATACATCTCCCGACGTAGACACCTCTACCGGAACAGTAACCATGAGATTCAACTTCGAGAACAAATATGGAGAACTGAAACCGGGAATGTTCATGAATCTAGAGCTCCCCTACGATGTCTCACCAAAAGCTATACTCGTCAAGGATGCTTCAATAGGAACCGATCAGCTTGGAAAATATCTCTATCTTGTCAATGATTCCAATCAGGTTGTCTACACTCCCATCGAAGTCGGAGAACTTTATCAGGATACCTTGAGGATTGTCACCAAAGGTTTGACTCCCGAGTCACGCTATGTTACCGAAGCTTTGTTGAAAGTCAGAAATGGAATGAAAGTCAAACCGATAGAAAAATAATCCATGCTCTCCAAATTTTTCATCAATCGGCCGATTTTCTCTATCGTAATCGCCCTTTTTATGGTCCTGATAGGACTGATTACGGTTAAGACGCTTCCAATCACCAAATACCCCAACATGTCGCTGCCAAGCGTTACGGTCACGGCATCCTATCCCGGAGCTGATGCTAAAACGGTTGCCGAAGTAGTTGGTGTTCCTATTGAAGAACAGATTAATGGAGTGGAAGGAATGCTCTACATGAGTTCCAACTCGGGTAGCGACGGCAGTTATTCGGTGACTGTAACCTTCGAGGAAGGAACTGATGAGGACATCGCAGCGGTGAAAATACAAAACCGAGTCTCAAGAGCCGAACCCCAACTTCCTTCCTCGGTTAAAGAGCAAGGAATCGATGTCATTCAACGTTCGGCCGATCTGGTCCTGTTCATTTCCATTGAAGGCGATTCACTGCATAACTACGACGGACTCTATCTCACCAACTATGCCCAACTACACATCATCGATGAGATATCACGAGTGAAAGGTGTGGGACAGGCCGAAGCGTTCGGAGTTGGCGAATACAGCATGCGCGTTTGGCTGAATCCCGACAAAATGAAAACCCTCGGACTCTCTACCTCCGATGTCATGTCGACTATTCAGTCACAAAACATGGCGGTGTCGGCCGGTAGTGTTGGAGCACCACCCGAGGGAACTCCGGCGGCTTTTCAGTTTACATTGACTGCCCAAGGACGTCTTGTTTCACCCGAGGAATTCGGAAACATAATTCTGAGGACAGGAAGCCACGGAGCTATGGTGCGTCTCAAAGATGTCGCCAGAATTGAGCTCGGAAGTCAAACCTACAGTAATGCGGCACAAGTATCGGGAAAACCCTCCGGTGTTATCGGTGTACGACAATTCCCGGGAGCCAATGCTCTCGAAGTAGCAAAAGACGTCGAGAAGAAAATGGCTGAGTTGGCTCCATATTTCCCGCCGGGAGTCAACTACCGGATAGTAATGAACGCTACCGATGTTGTCACTGCGTCAATAGACGAGCTTCTGGTGACTTTTATCGAGACTACCTTACTGGTCATGCTCGTCATTCTCCTGTTCCTGCAAAACTGGAGAGCTGTCATAATACCGATGTTGACAATCCCTGTTTCACTCATAGCTACTTTTGCCGTGATGAAACTTCTCGGATTCACCATCAACACATTGACATTGTTCGGGATGCTTCTTGCTATTGCCATAGTCGTCGACGATGCCATAGTCGTCGTCGAGGACTGTAGCCGAATCATTGACGAAGGAAAACTTTCGGTTACTCAAGCGGTTCAAAAGGCAATGACCGAGCTTCAAGGGCCCATTATCGGCGAAGTCCTGGTGCTGATGTCGGTTTTTATCCCAACGGCTTTTGTCAGCGGCATTACCGGTCAGCTCTACAAGCAGTTCGCGTTGACCATCGCCGTCTCAGTGGCCTTCTCGGGATTCAATGCATTGACTTTTACACCGGCAATGTGCGCTCTCTTCCTGAAGAAGACGACCCCAAGCAATTTCATCGTTTACCGAGAATTCAACAAAGGCTACGGAAAAACCCTTGGGCTCTACAACAAAATCGTTGACCATTTCCTTAAGCATCCAAGTTTTGCAATCGGACTTTACCTCATTATTACTCTCGCCGCCTTCTGGGGATTCGTCAAATGGCCTACAAGCTATATACCAAAAGAGGACCAGGGTTATTTCTTGACTTCCATACAGTTACCCGACGGTGCTTCGCTCGAAAGAACCGACAAGATAATGAAAGAGGTCGAGGATATCATCCTGGCACAACCCGAAGTGGAGAATGTCGTGTCAATATCCGGTCTGTCCTTCCTCGCCGGAGGAGCGGGAAGCAACTACGGCTCCATGTTCATTATCCTGAAACCTTGGGATGAGAGAAAGAAAAAAAATCAGACTGCGTTCGCTGTAATCGACCGTCTTAATGAGCTTTGTTATGGCATCCCTCAGGCTGAGATATTCTCAATCGACCCTCCTTCGATTCCGGGTCTCGGACTCAGTGCAGGTCTTGAGATGGAGCTTCTCGACATCAACAATCTTGGTGCCGACCAAATGAAAGAGGCAATTCAGCTTATTCAGGACAAAGCAGCCGGCGACAAACGGTTTGCAAGCGTCAGGTCGCTCTATCAAGGTAAAGTCCCACAGTATAAGGTTAACTTCAATCGTGACCGAATCAAACTACTGGGGCTGTCGCTCGACGATGTCTTCACTTCTCTTGCCGATTATATGGGAGGCAGTTTCGTCAATGACTTTGTGGAATTCGGCCGAGTTTATCAGGTTACTCTTCAGGGTGACAACATAGCCCGTACCGACCCCAAGGACGTTCTTAAGATTAGCGTAAGAAACTCCGATGGCAACATGGTGCCGCTTTCGTCGTTTGCGACTCTGGTTCCATCTATGGGAGAACCATCGGTCAACCGCTATAACATGTATAACAGTGCATCGATAACATTCTCTCCGGCCAAAGGAACCAGCACCGAAGAAGGAATTCTCGGAGCCGAACAACTCATCAGGGAAGCATTAGGCGACAATTACTCCTACGCATGGACTGGACAAGCCTATCAGGAGTCTCAATCGGGAACGACCATAGCAATCGTCCTTATTTTCGCTATCATTGTGACACTTCTCGTGCTTGCTGCCCAATATGAAAGCTGGACCGACCCGATTGCCGTGATCATCTCGATGCCTACTGCCATTCTCGGAACAGTTATCGGATGTATCTTCATGAGTCAGAGCATCAGCATCTACACTCAGATTGGTATTATTCTATTGCTGGGAATGTCGGCCAAAAACGCCATCCTCATTGTTGAATACGCAATCGATTATCGGAAATCGGGCCTTGACATTGTCAAAGCTGCTGCAAGTGCCGGAAATGTGCGATTCCGACCTATTATGATGACCGCCTTCGCGTTCGTTTTCGGCGTGATGCCAATGCTATTCGCTACCGGTGCAGGAGCCGAGAGCCGCATATCACTCGGTACGGCCGTCGTCTTTGGCATGGCCATCAATGCACTTGTCGGAACCCTCTTTGTTCCTAACTTCTGGGCACTCCTGGAACACTTCAATGAAAAATATCTCATGAAATTCTTCCATCATGAACTTCCACCGGCTTCTCCTCAGAATAACACAACCGAATCGGTCTGATTTAGCTTCCTCATTTGTTTCCTTAATATTGATGTCGATGACGATCGTCGACGTCGAAGCTGTCACTCCTCGCGATGTCGCATCCAATCTGACCGCCATGGGAACCTTCTGTGGCAGAGCCACTGTTGAGGTCCAGCTTCCCATGTCAAACGACAATGAAATAAAATATTCTATAGACCTTCTGTCAAGCGAAAGTGAGAATGACAGCCTGTCACCCGTGTCCTATCTGATCGATTGGACTCTTCCCACCCCAATGGGAGTGTCCCATGGATTCACATCCTACTTCAACGGAAACCTCTATCGATTCCGTGACGGGGCTCCATTGCAGGAATATCATTTCGACAAGAACCCAGACCCTTTCTTAGTGTCGGCGGTTCCTGTTCAGAAAGGTGTTCAGTTTCTTGATATACTACCGGTATACGTTGGGGAAGAAATCAACAACATGCTCGACGATTCTACCTTCACAGTGCGATGGTGGGAAGATACTGTCTTCAACGGTTCGAAGGTAAATGTTCTCAAAGCTCGAAGGATAGTAAACGATCTAGAAGTGGGAAACTGGCTTATTGTTTTAAATCCTGAAACTGACAAACCGATTCTTGTTGAAAAAGAGATGAGTCCCGGATCGGTTGGAGAACAAACTGTCATAGTTCGTTACGATGAATGTTCGTTCGCAAAGACATTGCCACTGTCGGAAGAACAACTCGTGGACCTTTATCCCCAAGAATTCTCTAATTTCCGGCAGGATTCCTGGAAACTTGAACGACTGGTCGGAAAAAATCTTCCGGGATTCTCACTTCCGATGTCCGATGGATCACGATTCAGTCACTCAAAAGGAGAAGCTCTTTCTTCACCTTCGATTTTTGTATTCCTTGAAGAGAACCTCCCTTCAACCCCTCAATTTATCGAAGACTTGCGTCAAACTGTTGCCACTTTGCCATTCAACGTCGACATCTATTGGATTTTCCTGTCTAACAGGGTTGACGAAATTGCCGAAACGGTTGGGAGGACCTTTCCTGGAGAAGTTGTTCTTACGAGCGGAAGAAACATCACCAAAGATTTTGGTGTCACGGTAACTCCGTCCACCCTATTGGCTTCGCGCCAAGGTGAAGTATTGGAAATTATACAGGGCCTCAACAATGATCTCCAGCAAATTGTTATAGATAAAATGACTCTTACAAAATAAAAACTATAATGGAAACTGTTTATTTCAAAGACATTCCCTGTCAAACTAACGGCAATTTGCCTGCTGTGGGAACAATAGCTCCCGATTTCACACTCGTTACGGGCGATCTAAAGGAAATCCACGCGTCAGACTATGAAGGGAAAAGAATAGTCCTTAATATTTTCCCGAGCATCGACACCGGTGTTTGCGCCGCATCTGTGCGCCGTTTCAACCAGGAGGCAGCATCCTTGGAGAACACCGTAGTTATTTGCATTTCCATGGACCTTCCGTTCGCTCAGGCACGATTCTGTGCTGCAAACGACATTGAGAATGTGGTCACCGCATCGGCTTTCCGTTCTCCCGAGTTTGTAAAAGACTATGGGGTTGAACTCATCGACGGACCTCTCAAAGGACTACTTGCTCGTTCCGTTCTGGTTCTTGATGGAAAACGTGAAGTGATCTATCGTCAGCTTGTAGAACAAATCACCGACGAACCTGACTACACTGCAGCTCTTAACGTTCTAAAAGGAAAGTTCTAAACTCCATCGTAAAGGCGTCGACCGTCAACAATCTGTTGACCAGCAGGTCCCCTTTTCCGGTTAGAAATTTTATCACCTCGGCTGCTTGAATAGAGCCCACTATGCCGGGTAACGGACCCAAAACGCCACCTTCGGAACACGGAGTGCAACCTTCTTTAGGCGCGGCTTCCGGAAATACATCCCGGTAAGTCGCGCTTTCCTGTATATGCGTCATCACCTGGCCGCCATATCCCGAAATACCTGCGAGAACATAGGGTTTCCCGGTGGAAACGCAAATATCATTGACAAGATATTTCGTTTCGGGATTGTCACTCCCCTCGACAATAATATCACTTCCCTCAAAAAGTCTTTCGCCGTTTTTCCCACTGAGAAGGACATCATTAGCTATAACTTTAACATCGGGATTCAACGAGATAATCCTCTCGGCTAGTATCTCACATTTTTTCAGTCCGGTTTCAGTTTCTCTGTAAACGATCTGACGCTGCAGATTTGAGATATCAATTGTGTCGAAATCAATCAGATTTATTGTCCCCACTCCCGAACCTGCAAGATACATTGCCGTAATGGTGCCCAGAGCTCCGCATCCCACAATAGTCACCCGGGAAGATAAAAGACGTTCCTGACCCTCGGCACCTATCTCTTCCAACATCAGATTGCGACCGTACCGTCTATATCTGTCACCCGAATATAAATCCTTCATTCAGTCAAATATTGCATCCCAATCCTTCCAAACGACATCATAGCCGTTATCCTTAATCTTCCTCTCTATTTCCTTCGGACTCCGGTCATCACTGACACTGAACTGCTCCAGTGAGTCGGGATTAGTGCTATATCCTCCCGGGTCGGTCTTGCTTCCGGCACTCATCGAAGTGACACCCAGTTTCATCATGTTGTCACGAAACTCAGGTAACTCTCGCGTTGAGTAGGAAATGTCAAGATCATGATCAAATAGTCGGAATGCAAATGTCAATTGGGCAAGTTCCTTGTCAGTCATCACAACATTGGGCTGGAATCCGCTCTCTGACGGACACATGCGCGGGAAATTGACACTGTAGCGGGTTCTCCAATATTTCTTTTGGAGATAGCGCAAATGACGAGCCATCATCGTGACGTCGGCCCTCCAATCTTCCAATCCTATCAGAACACCCATCCCAATCTTGTGGACGCCTGCTGCACCCATTCGGTCATAACCGTTAAGCCGCCACTCGAATATCGACTTCAATCCTCGGGGATGATATTTTTTGTAATTTCTTCTGTTATAGGTTTCCTGAAAACAAACCACCCCATTCAACCCCGATTCGGTCAATCTACGATATTGTTCCTGTTTTAGCGGTTGCACCTCAATAGTGAGGTTATGGAAATAGGAACGACATGTCTTCAAGACTTCCTCAAAATATTCCACTCCACACAGGGCCGGGAATTCTCCGCTGACAAGCAGCAGATTCTCAAAGGGTCCGAGCTTCTTTATAGCTTCACATTCCTTTTTGATTTCATCCGGCGTCAGAATTGTCCTTTCCATTGGATTGTCATGATTGAAACCGCAATAAACACATTTATTGCTGCATGCATTTGATACATACAATGGAATGTACATCGAAATTGTCTTTCCGAACCTTTCCAGTGTGAAATGACGACTCAGCACAGCCATCTCTTCAAGTCGTTCCGCCCCGGCTTTGGATATCAACGCCATGAAATCATGATCGTCGAGTTGTCGTCGATTATTCCTTGCCTTGAACAACGCCTCGTCGACATCCTTGACAGTCATCGACGATATCACGTCGACGGTCTCGTCCCAATCCCATTGGCCGATAACATCGGCGAATCCGGTTCCCCAGGTTGAAATTTTATCAATCATTAAGATTTGTTCTGGTCACACTGGTCGGCAATATTCTGCGAAATTCTCATCGCACAGAAATTGGGACCGCACATCGTACAAAATTTGTCGTCGACTTCCGGAGCGTCTCTTCTTGAATCCATGTAATAGCCACGGGCTCGTTCAGGGTCAAGTGAAAGATTGAACTGGTCCTTCCAACGGAAATCATAACGGGCCTTACTCAAAGCATTGTCTCTTACCTGAGCGCCGGGATAGGATTTGGCAAGGTCGGCAGCATGAGCCGCTATCTTATAGGTTATCACACCGTCGCGAACATCCTTCAAATCAGGCAGCGACAAATGCTCCTTGGGTGTGACATAACAAAGCATGGCCGTACCTAAACTTCCTATGATAGCTGCGCCAATAGCCGAGGTGATGTGGTCATAAGCCGGCGCTATATCGGTCGTCAACGGACCTAAAGTATAGAACGGTGCCTCGTGACATGACCTCTTTTCCCGCTCCATATTCTCCAGTATCTTGTTCATTGGAACATGACCAGGTCCTTCGATCATCACCTGGACATCATGCTCCCAGGCCTTCAAGGTCAGTTCACCCAGAACATCCAGTTCAAGGAACTGACTGGGGTCGTTCGCATCATGGATTGAACCGGGACGCATGCCGTCACCCAACGACACCGCGACATCATATTTATTGAGAATCTCACATATCTCGTCAAAATGGGTATAGAGAAATGATTCCTGATTGTGAAGAACACACCATTGGGTCATGATCGAGCCTCCGCGAGAAACACACCCGGTCAGTCGCTCTTTAACCAACTCGGCATGTTCCTTCAAAACCCCGGCATGAATCGTAAAATAGTCAACTCCCTGTTCACATTGTTCAATCAGAGTGTCACGATATATCTCCCATGTCAGCTTCTTGACATCGCCGTTAACCTTTTCCAATGCCTGATAGATGGGCACCGTACCAACCGGAACCGGACAATTCCTGATAATCCATTCCCGGGTTTCATGGATATTGTCACCCGTCGAAAGGTCCATCAACGTGTCACCCCCCCAATAACAGCTCCAAACTGCCTTTGCAATTTCTACTTCAATACCTGAAGAAAGTGCCGAGTTACCGATATTCGTGTTTATTTTCACCGAAAATTCCGACCCAATAATCATTGGCTCGGCCTCGGGATGATTTATGTTGGCGGCTATAATAGCTCTTCCGGCAGCTATTTCCTTTCGTACGAATTCAGGCGTTACATGACTTTTTATCCCAAGTTCGTCATTATTCAGATTCTCCCTGATTGCCACATATTCCATTTCAGGTGTTATGATGCCCTGTTTTGCATAATGCATCTGGGTTACCCTTTTCCCATCCTTGGCCACTCGTGGTTTCTGAAGTTCGGGAAATCTAATGTCGTCAAGTTTTTTGTCATTCAGTCTTTGACGTCCGTAATCGCTCGTAATCTCGTCAAGTTTTATCGTATCGCCACGGCCTTCAATCCATTCCTCCCGAAGTCGTGGCAACCCTTTCTTAATATCAATGGTTATGTTCGGATCGGTATAGGGCCCGCTGGTGTCGTAAACAACCACCGGAGCGTTGGGATACTCGACCCTTTTGCCGTTTTCTATTTTCACGGTCGGGTAAAGATTGATTTTCCTCATTGCGACTTTGACCCCGTGCAATTTCCCGTCGACATATATTTTCTCGGAATTGGGATAGGAGGTCAAATCGATATTTTCAATTTTCATAAGTTCTAATTTAAAAAAGAAGTGAGAGGACTTGTTGCACTGGCATGTCTTGAAACTGTTCCCAGGCCCGCAAGATAGGCTTTGCGGCCGGCAATAGTCGCCAGCCTGAATGCATCGGCCATTTCTACCGGGTTGCCCGCAACCGCTATGGCTGTGTTGACTAAAACGGCATCGGCACCCATCTCCATTGCGTCGGCAGCATGAGACGGTGCGCCCAATCCGGCGTCAATTACCACCGGAACCTGCGATTGTTCTATGATTATCTCGAGAAAGTCGCGTGTCCTCAGGCCCTTGTTGGTGCCGATCGGGGCACCAAGCGGCATAACCGCCGATGCTCCAACCTCCTCCAACCGTTTACAAAGAACAGGGTCAGCCTGAATATAGGGCAACACTACAAATCCATCCTTTGCCAGTTCTTCGGTTGCCTTCAACGTCTCGATGGGATCGGGCAACAGATATTTGGGGTCGGGATGAATCTCTAACTTTATGAACGATGTTCCGAAGATTTCACGGCTCATGTTAGCTGCCAGAACTGCTTCCTTGGCATCCCTCACTCCTGAAGTGTTTGGCAGAAACTGAACATGTTCGCGGTTGATGTGGGTCAACATCTCGTCGGTTGCCTCGTTCAGCATGTTGATTCGCTTCATGGCAACTGTTATCATCTGCGACTCAGATGCCTTGATGGCCTCAAGCATTACTTCAGGCGACGAAAATTTTCCTGTCCCTACAAACAAGCGTGATGAGAACGTGCGGTCACCAATCTTCAACAAATCTTTATCTTCCATGGAATCACTGTTCAGAATTTTTCAATTACCTTCATGAATTTCTCGGTGGCTTCCTTCCTATCGGAGGCTTTTGTGATGGCACCGCTGACAGCCACACCCCATAGACCGAGTTCCATCAGGTCATTTACATCCTCAAGCATGATACCGCCTATTGCCACTGCTGGCTTGTCGATTCCGGTTTCTTTCATGGCATTGACGATATAGTCATATCCCTGCAAACCAATAACCGACTTCAAGTTTTTTTTCGTTGTTGTGTAACGGTAAGGACCGATACCGAAATAGTCAACCGACTCCTGCGATTTCAAAAGTATGTCCTCAAAAGTGTTTGCCGTTACACCAATCAAAGCTTTGTCACCCAGAATGTTTCGTGCCTCGGCTACCGACATGTCGTCATCTCCAAGGTGAACTCCGTCCAGGGAATACCGCGAAGCCATGTCCACCCTGTCGTTCATGATCAGGGTGACACCCTTTTCATCCGTTAATGGCTTTACGGCCTCTATCACTTTCTCAATGGCATTATCCGGGAATTCTTTCATTCTCAACTGAACCCAGAAACATCCGCCGGCAATCACTTCTTTTATCTGAGAAATGATTTCTTCTGCCGAGTTTCCGTCGGTTATGAATTGAAGTACTTTCTTTGTCGGTATCATAGTTATTACTTTTTTGTTCACCAAATTGAACCCATCATGGCCGCTCCATAGAAACCTTTTTCTTTCAAAAGAGACAGTTTCCCGGTCGTTACGCCGCCTAACGCTACCACTCGCCCCAGCGACAGATATGGTGTCAGTTCGTCTATATTGAATTTGCTTTTGTAATCTTTCTTGGATATTGAATCAAATATCGGTGACAGGAAAACATAGTCTTTATCGTTATTGTAGACTATCTCTTCGACCGCATGACAGCTGCATGACACCGACCTTGCGTTTTCAGGTGCAATTCGGTTCCTGGAATTCAAGTGAACTCCACCCAAACCGAAACGGTCAAGCAAAGAGAAATGATCATGGAGTTTTAGTCTTGAATGATACTCCTCGGGAATCTCTTTCAACAGTTTCTCCACTTGCCGAAGTTCTTTTCCGGGTTTTCTTATATGCACATAGTCCACTCCCGAATCCAGAAGCTTCATAATCTTTTCCGATTCATTCTCAACATCCTCGGGAAGCGTAATGGCAATTATTTTGAAATCATCCGCCATAGGCCGCTTTGACGACGATAATACTGTCACCGTCACGAAGAATCACATCACCTCGGTCCTCTTTTTTGATCAACTTTCCGTTCACGGCAACCGCTGTTCCTTTTTCCTCACAGCCCTTTGTCTGCAGAATTTCCTTCAGCGGGGTGTGCTCCTGAACCTCTAACTCTTCGTCATTATATTTTATAACCATCGATTGTTATCTCTCGTGAAAAATTATGTTCTACGGGACCATGCCCCTCTCCAAGTTTGTATCGGCTTCCCTTCTCTATCGCAATTTGAAGCCAGTCTATTCCTCTTTCAACTGCCATCTCCAAATCGAATCCCAAGGCAAGGAAACTTGCAATGGCCGACGACAGGGTACAACCCGTACCATGGGTATTGTCGGTCACTATTTTCTTGTGACCGAATTGTCTTTTTTTATCCGGGCCAATATAAAGCGTGTCGGTCAATTCGTCACCCGGTCCATGACCACCCTTGACGAGAAGTCCGGGGCAAATCTCCAAAAGTCCTGCTATATCGGAATTTTCAGTCAGAATTTTAAGTTCCGACAAATTAGGGGTGACTACAGTTGCAACCGGAAAAAGAAATTTCTTTAAGGCATCTCCCGTTTCGTTTGAGGTTAGTCGGTCACCCGAAGTGGCTACCATCACGGGATCGACCACAACATTCTTAGCATTCCTTGATGAGAGGAACTTTCCAACAATCTCAATCGACGATGCATTCGGAAGCATACCCACTTTAACCCCATCGGGAACAACATCGTCAAACACTGCGGCCAACTGCTCCTCCAGCAACTCAGGACTTACTGCCTCGAATCTTTTGACACCCCTTGTATTCTGAGCTGTCACTGCTGTTATGACTGTCATTGCATAGCATCCCAAAGCCTCTATTGTCTTGATATCGGCTTGAATACCTGCCCCGCCTATACTGTCGGAACCGGCTATACTGAGAACTGTGGTGTAATTGGTCATGTATTACAAAAATAATAGAAAAAGTTGGGACCCGTTAGACGAAGTCCCAACTTTTTCTGTTATTGTGTCGAGTTATTATTATTTACCGTTGGCCTGTGCTTTCAATGCATCCTTGAATTCCTTAAATTGGGGTGCAAATGCCTTGATGGCCTCATTTTCGGGATATTTCTTCATCACGTGGTGAAGAAGACGAACTGCTACTACCAATTCTTTTGCGTGTTTTTCGGTGATGTTTCCAACTGCAACAGCCTTCTCTACGAGAGCTGCCAAATCATGATGACCGCCGAAATTGAAGCTGAACGCATCCTTTACTTTATTATCTATGACTTCCTCCACATTGAAGTGATAGGAACGTTTTACTTTTTCAGTATCCATAGTTGTAGTTTTTTCTTGATGATTTCGGAATGTGGAATTATTTGGATTCGCATGAGCAATACTGTTTCTTCAAAGCGTCTTTGAATTCCTTGAAGGAAGGTTTAATGCTCTGGAAGATGGGGTTGCCGGGATATTTCTTCAAAACATGATGAAGCAAACGAACTCCGCAAACAAGTTCTTTTGCATGTTTCTCGGTCATTGTACCGCTGGCTACAACGCCTTCAACCATTTCTTTCAAATCATGATGACCTCCGAAATTGAATCCGAACACATCTTCAATCTTGTTGTCAACTACCTCACTAACGTGGAAGTGGTAGGAGTGTTTTCTTTTTTCCATAGTTATTTTTTTTAGTGTTTGTTTATATTTTTAACAATCGTCCTTCTTATTTGGTTCTAAATTTTTGAGAAAAATTTCTTCATCCTCTCAAGTCCCTCAGTCAGTGTGATTCTTGGACAAGCTATGTTCAGTCTGAGGAAATGTTCTCCTGCTGCTCCATATAAAGTGCCCGGACTGAGTCGCACTCCGGCCTCCTTTGTCATTCGCTCAACCAGTTCTTCCGATGTCATCGGAATCGATTCGCAATTTATCCAAACCAAATAAGTACCTTCCAAAGGAACGATCTTCAATTGAGGCATATTTTCCTCGAAAAAACTCCTGGTAATTTGATAGTTCCCCCATAGGTAATCTCTTAGGGCATCGAGCCAATCCTCTCCATGGTCATAGGCCGCTCTAACCGCAACAACACCGAACGGATTGACATCACACACTTCGTTATCATTGATGGCGCGGTCGATTTTACGACGCACCTCAACATCAAGCGCCATGATGTTGGCATTCTGCAGTCCTGCGATATTGAAAGCCTTAGATGGTGCCGA
Organism: Muribaculaceae bacterium; assembly: GCA_022510505.1. Lineage (GTDB taxonomy): Bacteria > Bacteroidota > Bacteroidia > Bacteroidales > Muribaculaceae > JAFLTL01. The sequence goes on from JAFLTL010000012.1 coordinate 61,197, forward strand.
GCATGTGACCGATTTGACTGCATACTCTTCCCCTATCGTTTGGTAAGGTGTATAATCATGACCCTTGAATGTCAATTCACAATGAATCTCATCCGATACCACGAAGACATCATGCTTCAAACAAATCTCTCCGATTTTTAGAAGTTCCTCCCGGGTCCACACCCTTCCGACAGGATTGTGGGGGTTGCATAACAGCATAAGCCTGACATTTTCGCTCGATGCCATTGCCTCGAACTTGTCAAAATCGATCAGATAACCCTCCGGACGGTAAATCAGCGGACACTCGACTACCTCACATCCGTTATTTCTTATCGACGAGTAAAAACAGTTATAGACAGGAGTCAACATTATCACACCGTCACCCGGCTTTGTCAGCCCCTTAATAACAGCCGAAATAGCCGGGACCACTCCTATGGTATACATTATCGAATCTCTGGAAATTTTCCAGCCATGACGTCGCTCAAACCAGTTGATTATCGAATCATAGTAGGATTCGGGTACATCGACGTAACCGAACACGCCGTGATCAACCCTTTCACGCAACGCCTCGATTATGCAGGGAGCAGTCTTGAAATCCATGTCGGCTACCCACATTGGAATGACACCTTTCTCTGTATGGTCCCACTTCACCGAACCGCTACCCTCGCGATTCACTGTCTTGTCGAAATTGAATTTTTCACTCATCTCAGTTTCTCTATTCTTTTCATCCATTTGCCCGATTTCATTCTGAGCAGAAATATAGTTCCACGGAAACATAGCTCGACACACATGGCAAACCAAACGCCCGATAGTCCGAATTTAGGAGCCAACAGTGCCGCTAATGTCACCCTGACAACCCAGATGCTCCCAAGATTCATAAAACTTGGAATCAACGTGTCGCCGGCCCCCACAAAACAGCAATAGGCAACTATAGAAGCTGCAAACATTGGTTCGGCGAACGCTTCGATTCTCAATGCTATGGCGCCAAGTTTCACTATCTCTTCAACCGGAGTCATTATCTCGATCATCAACGGAGCCGCAATAAACATCACGATACCCATGAAGGTCATTACCAACATTCCAAGTCCAACCGTTGTGTGAGCAAATTTTCTGGCAAGATCCTTGCGGTCGGCCCCGATGCTCTGACCCACAACCGTAGTTGCAGCATCCCCGATACCGTAGCCGGGCATGTAGCATATTCCCTCGGCTGTGATAGCGAATGCATTTGCCGCGATGGCATAGATGCCAAGAGGAGCCACAATAATAGTCATCACAATCTGTGCGGCTGTCGATATAAACCTTTCGCAGCCCATTGGCATACCAATATGGAACGCACGTCGCAAACACCGGCGCGTCGGTTTGTACGATCCTTTCGTACCCGAAAGTTTCAGTTCGCCGCCTCTGTTCCACAGATATATGAGAAGATAAACCGTTGCGACAACCGAAGCCAAAGCGGTTCCCAAGGCCGCACCGGCAACACCCAGTCCGGCTCGGGGCAGATAGAAATTCCAGTCACCGATCGAGAAATCAAGCGGTGGAAATATCAGCATGAAATTGAACACAACGTCGAGAACACACATCACCACACCCGTCATTCCCGGAACGACCATGTTTCCCGAACTTCGCAGCATGCCGCTCGCAAGAAAATTCCACTGTAAAACCGGTAACGACAGGATGAATATGGCGAAATAAAGCGAAGCCTTCCCTTGGATAATCTCTTGGCCTCCGAGCCAATGAGGCAACGGACCCGAAACTCCGAAACCGATTGAGGTCAGGATCAAACTGAAAATCATCGAAGCGAGAAGTCCCTGGCGTAGAACCGAACGTGCCTCCTCACCCTTGCCGGCGCCAAGCAGATGGGCTACCTGGACGCAGAACCCGATTGACACGGCCGAAGTCAATCCGAAAAACAGCCAGGTGGTGGTCGACACCAATCCTATGGCTGCCGATGCATCGGCTCCCAAATGTCCCACCATCGTCGCGTCGATGTATTCCATCAACACGGCCGAAATCTGCGACATGATAGCGGGAATACTCAACGTGACGACAAGTTTCAGCCGTTGACGCCACGTCAGGTTTCCACTCTCTCTGATTACCGATGATAGAGTGCGCTTCAACCTTTCGTTTCGGTGATTTTACAATCACCGGGTGCCTTTATGTTCTTGTCGATAATGATTTCCCCTATCTTTCCGTTGACTGTGATTGAACCGCTGCGAGGATTCTTGATGCTGATAACATCTCCATCTATCGTTGCGTTTAAAGTCGAATATTCGAATGCAAGGTCGGCATCATCGCCCAACGTACAGTTCTCCATTATCAGATCGGTACAGTAACACAACGGTTGTGTGCCACTTATCTTGCAATTCACCAAACGCAACCTCTTGGAATGCCACCCAAGATATTCTCCGTTGATTTCACTGTCGTAGACTGTCACGTCCTCAGTATTCCAGAAAGCATCCTTCGAATCGATGATAGCATTGTGAATCTCCACATTATGACAATATTGGAAAGAATAATTACCCTGCTGCCGATAATTGTTTATGACAATATTATCGGAGTGCATAAAAAGATAATCGGCTTTCGACACTTCCACCTCATTCAAAACTACATTCTCGCAATGCCACAAAGTTTCCAAAGCATTCGGTATCTTCACTCTCTCCACTCTCATGTTCCTCAATTCACGGAACATCTTGGGTGCCTCCACCAGAGTGTCGGTCATCTCCAGATTCTTGGAATACCAAAGAGCCGCACGAGCTCCTTCGGTGAATAGACAGTTGCGAATTATAAACCCATCGACATGCCAGAAAGGATATTTACCCTCAAACCTACAATCGATTGCCTCGATGTTGCTGCACTCCTTCAATGCCGATTCTCCGGCATGGATTGTCACATTTTCGAGTTTAAGGTCATGAGTGGCAAACAGGGGACGTTCTCCACCAAATTCTTTATCTTTTATTATTTCCATCGCTATAGCTTTTATTGACACAAAATTAATATAAGAATTCCTAAAGAGGTAATTAAATTTGCAATATGAAAAACATTCGTGAAATAATTCTGGAGAAAGGAAGCTTTGAACGGCTTAATCCAATGCAGGAGAAAATGCTGGAATCTGATTCTAAACGATTCGCCCTGCTCGCGCCAACCGGTTCTGGGAAAACAGCCGCATTCATCATCATGATGCTCCGTCACCTGAAACCGGCTCGAAAACAAGTCCAGGCATTGGTTGTCGTTCCCTCACGCGAACTTGCTCAACAGGTTGCAGGAGAGCTGAAGAAATTCGCACCTGAATATCATTCTCTGACCCTTTACGGTGGTCGTCCGCTTCGCGAGGAATTGAAATCCTTGCAAAGTGTGACACCCGACATCCTTATCGCTACTCCGGGCCGTTTGCTCGACCACCTGCAACGCGGAACAGTCAATCTTAGCGCTGTGCACATCCTTGTCATCGACGAAATGGACAAATGTCTCGACCTCGGTTTCCGAACCGACATACTGAAAATCCTGAAGGCGTCGCCCCGACCCGAACTGTTCATTCTGACTTCGGCCACAATGCCAACCGAAGAAGACTTGCTGAAACGGCTTGGCAAACTGGAAATTTTCGACTTCAACAACACCGAAACCACCGAGACCCCCGACATAGAGACAATTGGCATCACATCCTTCACAAAAGACAAGTTGCACGTCCTGAAGACCCTTCTATCAAACATTCTCCCCGATGGTCGAACAATTGTTTTTCTGAACCATCGTGAAAGCGCCCAAAGAGTCTATGACTATCTGAGAAATCTCTCGATTCCGGCCACTTTGTATCATGGTGCGCTGGACCAGGAACAACGCGAAATTTCGGTTATTACCCTGCGCAATGGCACCACTCCCGTCATGGTGGCCACCGATCTGGCTGCCCGAGGGTTGGATATACCCGAAGTCGAGAATGTGGTCCATTACCATTTGCCGCTTAGCGAAGAGACATGGACTCATCGCAATGGTCGAACCGCCCGAGCCGGACGATCAGGGAAAGTCTACGTCATCTCCAGCGACGAAGAAACCGTGCCCGACTATATCGAATTCGATCGTCGGTGGAATCCATCTGAAATAGAGATTTTACCTGAAGTTGATCAAACCACACTGGTTTTCAACATTGGCAAAAAAGAAAAGATCTCCCGCGGAGATATACTCGGCTTTCTGGTAAAGGAATGTGGAATGGAACCATCACAGATTGGACGCATCGACCTTGGTGACCACTATTCGACCGTTGTTGTTCCGAAATCCTTGGCACCCCTGTTAAAGGAGCAACTCAAAGGAAAGAAAATCAAATCGCGCCGTTTCCTTTTAAAAATAATTGGCGAATAAAGCACGAATAGAAAAAATATTTGTTTGAGAAAATAATTTGGTTTACCTTTGCACCGGTATTAACCGCAACCACATTTTTTGGAGAGGTGGGTGAGTGGCTGAAACCAACAGTTTGCTAAACTGTCGTAGGAGTA
>JAFLTL010000013.1 GCA_022510505.1 Muribaculaceae bacterium
GTAGCACGTCGGATTCTGGTTCCGCCTGTGAGGGTTCGAATCCTTCCAAGGCAACAATAAAAATTCCCAATTCGCTGATAATAAACGAGTTGGGATTTTTGTTTTATAAAACTCACCTCTACGTTACGCCTAAAATCTAACGGCTAACAACGTAACATCCTAGTGGCTATAATAATTCTTCATGACATACCATGCCTGTTTGCGCTCACCACGGTCCGAAACCAACCCCTTACGGTTAAATTCAAATCCTTGCTGGGGAGAAAAACGCGTGGGAGACCTGAAATCAAACATAACCCAAGGTGCAACACCTGCAAGATTACTGATGTTTTCAAACATTTTCAAATTGTCTCTATATAGCTGAGACTGATATTCCTCGCTCCATGACCACTTCGCATCGGGATTCTCGTGATTGCCATATAAAGCCTCTCCTCCGAACTCGCTAAAAATCAAAGGTTTTTCATCCAATACTTTCCATTTCAAACTGTCTGGCGACTGATACCAGTCTTCATACCAGCCTATATATTTATTCACTCCAATAACATCAACAGCTTCTGCTACAGGATCATTCTTTAAAACAAAGCAATTAGATTCCCTGTCATAATAGGGATTGTTGAAGGCCGCTGTTACCAACCGACTGTTATCCATTTCTCGTGTCAATTCGATTAGTCCTAATAACGATTTATCCCGGGCTTCTGAAGGCCAAGTTTCGTTGGCTACGCTCCACATGATGATGGACGCCCTATTCTTGTCTCGCTCTATCATTTCCGACATCATGTTACTTGCCAAAGAATCGGTTTTGGGATTCCCGAAATCGATGTTTTGCCAAATTGGTATCTCTTCCCACAAAACTAATCCCATTTGTTCGGCCATTCTAATAATGTGCTCGTTGTGGGGATAATGAGCCAAACGAATAAAGTTCACGCCCATTTCCTTCGCTTCGTGAAGCAACATCGCGGCATCGGCATCGGTAAAGGCCCTCCCTTTTCTTTGCGGAATCTCTTCGTGAAGATTCACTCCCTTGAGAAATATGGGCACACCGTTCATAATGATTTTGTTCCCTTTTGTCTCAATTGTTCTGAATCCTATTTTTTCACTGACAGTGTCGTTCCGTGATTTCAGAAAAACCTCATATAACTTTGGATTTCCAGACTCCCATCTCTTGAACTTCTTTGCGTTGAGAAGCCCAGTTGCTTTCCCCATTGTGTTTGTGACTAACTTTACATTTGCACCAATCTCTGGAATAGAAACTTCAATTTGCTCTCCTTCTATTGGTTCAGAAATTTCCACATCGATTGTTATCAATGAGGGATTATTGGGATTTAACCTCAAGAAATAATCAACAATATGTTTTTTCGGTACTGAGAGTAACATCACGTCACGCGTTATGCCGCCATAGTTCCACCAGTCAAAATTCATCGACGGAATTCCATCTGCCTTTCGTTTGTTATTCACAGCTACTGCGATAAAATTCTCTGATGGTTTTAATCGGTCGGTGACATCGAACGAAAAAGGCGTGAATCCTCCTTCATGACTACCAATATATTCTCCGTTCAAATATACATTGGCAACATTAGACACGCCAGCAAAATATAAAATCCTTTTGTCATCGGTTCTCTGAGGTTCTTCTATGTCAAAGTAGCGCCCATACCAAACAGTGCCCTCATAGTATTTAAGTTCAGGCATTTGGGAATTGAAGTCGCCGGGGACGTTGAGCCTGTATCCATCATCAAAGGAATACTCTCTGAACTCGTTATTATTTCTCGGTTTTTGATTCTTCCAAAAATCATTATATCCACGATCATTTGGGTCTATGATTATGTTCCATTCTCCATTCAACGACTGATATTCGCGACCATAAGCATTGATAATGTTACTCGTCCCATTAGTTTCGGATTTGTTCTCACTCAGACATTCGGTCGGCGAGATAAAGCCAAGGAAAATTGCCAAAAACAAAAGACAGTTTATTCTCATCTTATTTTCTAATAGTGATTTATAATTGCAAATCTACAAAATAATTCAGTAAAACATTGATGGTTTCCCATCTCTGAATTCTAACGGCTCATGATTAACGACCTGGAACCCCATTCTATGTATGCCTTGGTTTGTAGAAAGCTGTCTCAGGTTATTTGCTGATAAATCTAACGCATTCGTCATTTTTTATCTTACAATGAAATATTGGAGGCATGGAAACTCTCCTGGGGTCTGATTAGATGGGGTGAAGAGTTGCATGGCCCGGGACGGATATCCCTGTTTTTGTAGGTTACAGTTAATCTATTATGCCCTCAGTATTTTTGAAGGATCGAGTCTTGCATAATTAACATGCCAAAGCATGTGGCTAAGATTCTTTCCATCGCTTTTCAATGGGCCATCACTGTTCCACCTATTCCTAATACCTGATATTTTCCACCTGATATCTGATATTTGATTACCTTTGCATTAAAGGAGATTAGCTACTAAATCACAGCCATGAAAAAATTGAACATTTCAAAATTATATATCAAGAGATTTTTAAGCAGAATTATTCTGATTTCAATATTTTTGTTCGCACTTCAAGCAAAAGCGGTTGAAAAACTGGAGAGAGATTCATTAGAGAGACTGGCGGCTAGAATGTTGATCGTAGGATTCAAAGGTGATGTGATTACTTCAGATAATCCGGTAGTCTCCTATTTGAAGGACACGAAGGTGGGTGGAATTATACTTTTCGACATTGACTTGACCGGCACGAGAAAACTCGGTAGCAGAAACATCACCGGTCGTGAACAGCTGCAACAATTGACCGACTCATTACGACACATCGCCGGCTATCCGGTGGTTATTACTGCCGATCAGGAGGGAGGACTAGTACAACGTCTCAAACCACAGTATGGTTATGAGGCAGTTCCTTCAGCAAAGACCATCGGTAAGATTGGGAACGTCGACACTACCTATTATTGGGGAACTGTCATGGCTAAACAACTTAAAGAGGCCGGAATAAATCTTAATCTGGCTCCGGAAGTGGATATTCACAAAGATGACTGTCCTGTAATCGGGAAACTTGACCGTTCATACAGTATAGATCCCGATTCAGTGGCATTGCATGCCACTGTCACTATTGATGCGTTCCATGATAATGGAGTGAAAGTCACGCTGAAACATTTCCCCGGACATGGAAGTGCAACGGCTGATTCCCACTATGGATTAACCGATGTGACTAACACATGGAATGAGTCGGAACTTATTCCTTTCAAAACGCTTATTGACTTAGATAAGGCCGACGCTATAATGACGGCCCATATTTTCAATCGGAATCTTGATCCGGATTATCCTGCAACTCTTTCAAAAAAAATCATAACCGACCTGTTGAGGGATCAATTGAATTATGACGGAGTGGTTATCACTGATGACCTTTATATGCAAGGAATTATCGACAATTACAGTATTGAGGAGGCTCTAACCCTGGCTATAAATGCTGGTGCCGACATGATTATAGTCGGCAACAACATTACTACGGGCTTTGAAGCCGATCGTCCTGCCAAATTGGTAAAAATAATTGCCGATGCTGTCGAAAGTGGCGACATAGACGTTGCAAGACTCCAAGAAGCCAACCTCCGCATTGACGAACTCTTACGTTAGAATCGCATCATGAAACGATTACGATCATTCGTTCTGAACATATTTATAGCAATCTTAGGTGTGTTGCCTATGAATGCAAAAAAAGACCTTTCCAACTTTTGGCAAGACAAGGATGGCATTATTAAGGCCCAAACAGAACTGACTTTAGAACTTGTGAACGAGATTATTTCCACTGACACACCGTCGGTAGAAGCTCCTTCGCAAGCACGGAAGGCTGCTCTGTATCTCCTTGATCAGATATTCCATGACACTCGACTGGATAATTCAACTGTAGTGAGTGATTTTCTCAATTTGCGAATGTTATCAGTGCTTGAGAATCTGAAAAAACCATTAGAGAAAGGATTGAGAGTCTATAAGCTATACAATGATGGCTGGATTCTGCAAACACCCAAGGTTACAATCGCATGGGATATTTATAGAGGTCCCACAGTCAAGAATTCTAATCAACGCCTCATGAGCGACAGCATAGCGTCTGCTCTAGCTGAAACATGTGACATTATGTTTCTGACCCACAATCATCCCGACCATGTCGACCCGTTTATTGTGGAATGTTTGACCTCACATGGAATCCCTGTGATTGCACCTGATGAGATACTAGGAGAGAACCCGTTGATCAAACATGTGCGCCGTGAAGAAATTTGGGATGAAACCTTCATAGCTGCTAATGGCATAGAACTGAAAGCGACAATACTCCCCGGACATCAGGAACATCTCCAGAACAATATCTATATCGTGACAACCCCTGACGCATATACTGTCTGTTCTACTGGAGACCAATGGCTTAACGAGGACCAGGAATTAATGCTAAATCTTGAAGGGATTATAACACCGGTTGATGTATTCATGCCAATTTGTTGGGCTGCTCGTTTGCCAGAATTATGTCAATCTTTCGGTGCGAAAGTCGTGCTGACCGGTCATGAGAATGAACTTGGAAGTCATACAATTGATCATCGTGAGGCCTATTGGCTTTCCTATAATAAACTTGAGGATTTCCCTGTACCAAATTGTCTAATGACGTGGGGAGAATGTTTTTACTTTGAAAAATAACCTTTCAACAATTGAAAAGTCATGATTGAATCCAAATCGATACTGGTAATAGTTGCACTCTTGATAAACCTGAATGTTTGGGCATGGTCTCCGACAGGCAATCACATCAGTACACCATGGGCAAATAAAGTTGACCCTGGAAATCCACTGCCAGAATATCCACGACCTATATTGGAACGTCCTAATTGGCTGAATCTTAATGGACTTTGGGAGTATGCCATTATATCGGAGAAAGAAACAGAGCCGTCAAACTATGACGGAAAGATTCTTGTTCCTTTTGCCGTCGAATCATCTCTTTCAGGAGTGGGAAAGACTGTTGGTAAGGAAAATAACTTGTGGTATCGACGAGAATTTGCTATCCCATCGGCATGGAAAGGAAAAAATGTGATTCTTAATTTCGGGGCCGTCGATTATAAAGCCGAGATATTCCTGAACGATATCAAGGTGGCTGAGCATGTTGGTGGCTATGTTCCGTTCTCGGTGGACATAACGCCCTATCTTGTCCCTGGCAAACAGAAATTGGTTGTAAAGGTTTGGGATCCTACCGATGCCGGTTTTCAGGCTATCGGTAAGCAACGAGCTAATCCAGGTGGAATCTGGTACTCTCCGGTAACCGGTATCTGGCAGACCGTATGGATAGAACCGGTTTCGTCGAATCATGTGAAAGATATTTATACTGTAGCCGACATTGACAATGGGACATTGACGGTGGATATCTCTCTTGCCTCGCCCGATAAAGGAAGCGTAATAGAGATAATTGTTTTTGAAGGTGACAAACAGGTTGCCTTAGTAAAAACCTCTCAGGAATTTCCGGCAGTACTACACATTCCCGATGCAAGGCTTTGGGATACTGAGAATCCATTCCTCTATGACCTGCAAATTAATCTTTATGAAAATGGAAAGAAGGTAGACTCGGTCAAAAGCTACGCTGCTATGAGAAAGATATCGACAAGGCGCGATGAGAGCGGTATCGTCAGGATGCAACTTAATAATAGGGACCTGTTTCAGCTAGGACTGCTTGACCAAGGTTATTGGCCCGATGGATTGTACACAGCTCCCACCGACGAGGCGCTTCTGTTTGATGTCAAAAAGACCAAGGAGTGGGGATTCAATATGATTCGCAAACACATGAAGGTGGAACCGGCACGGTGGTATGCCTATTGTGACCGTGAAGGCGTCCTGGTGTGGCAAGATATGCCCAGAATCAGTGGTGGACCGAAGTGGGTAACCAACCGCTGGTTCGATGAGTCGCCCTGGACTCCTTCCCCAGAAGCAGAGGATAACTATTATCATGAATGGAAGGAAATAATGGACTTTTGTCGTCACTATCCCTCAGTGGTTGTTTGGACACCTTTCAACGAGGCGTGGGGACAGTTCAAGACAAAGGAAATAAGTGATTGGACTAAGACTAACGACCCTTCCCGTCTTGTCAACTCGGCCAGCGGTGGCAATCACGTTCCTGGAGCAGGTGATATTCTTGACGTTCACAACTATCCTGAACCCAAGTTGAATTTCTATGACGGGAATATCGTCACGGTTCTGGGAGAGTACGGGGGTCTTGGGTTACCACTTGAGGGACATTTATGGCAAACTGATAAGAACTGGGGTTATGTCAAATATGAGAACACCGATGAATTAACAGATGAATATGTTAAACTCATTGAAGAGTTTATACCCCTGGTAAAGCGAGGCTATTCGGCCGGTGTCTACACCCAAACCACCGATGTCGAGATAGAAGTGAATGGTATCATGACCTACGATCGTAGAGTCGTAAAAATGGATGAAAAGCGATTGTATGACGCAAACCGTCGTCTGCTCGACTCGATCAATCAAAACAAATGAGTTTAAGGCTGATAATTTAATAACATAGACGTCGGATACTAAGCTACAATAGCTAAAAAGTGGATCACATTCAAGTGTGATCCACTTTTCTAGAAGAGATGTTTTTATATATGGTCTTTATTATTCCTGGTATTTCTTTACAATTACCGTGGCATTGTGACCGCCGAAGCCGAATGAGTTGGACAATGCAGCTCTAACCGGACGGTTCTGGGCCTTATTGAACGTGAAGTTGATGTTATAGTCAATCTCTTCATCTACATCGTCATCGCTGTGGTTAATCGTTGGAGGTACCACATCGTTGACTACGGCCTGAACACTTAACATTGCTTCTAAAGCTCCGGTTGCACCAAGCAGGTGTCCCGTCATTGATTTGGTCGAACTGACATTCAACTTGTAGGCATGATCACCGAAGACTTCCTTGATTGCTTTGATTTCCGAAATATCGCCAACCGCTGTCGACGTTCCGTGGGCATTGATGTAATCGATATCCTCGGGTTTCATGTTGGCATCCTCCAATGCATTTCTCATTGCGAGAACCGCTCCAAGACCCTCGGGATGGGTAGCTGTCAAATGGTAGGCATCGGCCGAGAGACCACCGCCCGCTACTTCGGCATATATCTTTGCACCGCGAGCTTTCGCGTGCTCAAGTTCTTCTAAGATAAGAACCACCGAACCTTCGCCCATCACAAACCCATCACGGCTCTTTGAGAACGGACGAGAAGCAGTTTCGGGTTCTTCGTTTCGAGTTGAGAGAGCATGCATAGCGTTAAAGCCGCCTACACCGGCAGGGAAAATCGCCGCTTCAGCGCCACCTGTCACAATCACATCCGCTTTGCCCAATCGTATCAAATCGAATGCCTCGATGATGGCATTGTTCGATGAAGCACATGCCGACACGGTACCGAAATTAGGTCCGTGGTAACCATATTCCATCGAAATGTGGCCCGCTGCAATGTCGGCAATCATCTTTGGTATGAAGAAGGGATTGTATTTAGGACCTATCTCGGCGTTGATAGCATAGTTTCCGGCCTCTTCCTCAAAGGTGTGGAGACCTCCGATTCCTGCTGCGATGATTACGCCTACACGGTTTTTATTCAATTCCTCATCTTCTTCCAGTTTGGAATCCTTGATGGCTTCTTCGGCAGCTACCATGGCATATTGAGCATACAGGTCCAAAGTCCTTGCCTTTTTTCGATCGAAATGAGCCGAAGAATCGAAATCCTTGACCTCACACGCAAACTGGGTCTTGAACTTGGATGCGTCAAAATGGGTAATGGGACCGGCTCCGCTAACACCTGCTACCGCGTTCAACCATGTTGTGGGTGCATCGTTGCCTATCGGTGTTACAGCTCCAAGTCCTGTTACTACTACTCGTTTTAAATCCATTAAATTCTGTGGGGAATGATCGGTTAAGTTCGGGATAAGGGGGGAGAACTTGGCTCCCCCGTCCCCGTGGTTGTTAGCCGATGACTATTAGTCCTGATGAGATTCAATGTAGGCGATTGCGTCGCCAACGGTTTTAATCTCCTGGGCCTCGTCATCAGGAATGGAAATCTTGAATTCTTTTTCAAGCTCCATGATGAGTTCTACAGTGTCGAGGCTGTCTGCGCCAAGGTCAGTTGTAAATGCTGCGGTTTCTGTTACTTGGTTTTCGTCTACACCAAGTTTGTCTACGATAAGCGCCTTAACGCGAGGTGCAATTTCTGACATAATTGTTAAAAGTTTAGTTTATTATTGCCATTTTTTTCGCTGTGCAAAGTAAAATAAAATTTCACAGATATGAAAGTAAAGATGTAATAAACTTACAAAAAATGCTAAAATTTATTTTTTCAAGTATGTTTTATAACATTATTCAACCTAAAATTCGAGAGACTTCTAAGCACATTCTCGAGTTGTGATAGGGACATTTCCAAAAACCGGCTTTGTCATCAGTCAGGTTTTTATCAAAACCTTTCCGACTCCAGATCCACTCACCATTTTCTTTGTCGACAATGTTATTCTTGATATATTCCCATGATTGAATCGCCATATCCAACGCTTCTTCAACGCCATGATATCTCCACAAATAGACCTGGCCGATTACGTTTTCGGCCTGCACCCACCAATGCTTGTCGTTGTCATAATGTCCCGAAGCATGCCGCTCATATACCATCGAACCGTCGTAACACCGGCCTTCAAGGGCTGCATAAGCAATTTTGCGTGTATGTTTCAACGTTTTCTTTATAAGTTCCCGGTCATTTGTCTCCAGAGCTGCTTCAAGCAACAGCCATGACGCCTCGATGTCATGACCATAGGATATTTCATGGTCTCTTCTTGTCCAGTCGTCGTTGAAAAAGAGGCCAAGATGACCCGAATGCTTGTCCTCTATGCGGTCAAGAAACAGGTGTACCAATTCAACAACCGCATTCCTGACCTTCTCATCCTTTGGATAAACTCGCAACAGGTTGGTATAGGGTTCAAGGATGTGAAGATGGGTGTTCATCGTTTTAGAAGCATTGTCATCTTTATCACTTAACCTCATGTCACCTATTGGCTTCCAGTCGCGGGTCATTGCCTCCCAATAACCGCCATTCTCATGGTCTCGGCTATAGCGTTCTATTGTCTCAAACAACTCATAGGCTATCTTGGCTGCTTCTTCACTTCCGGTAGCCCTGGCATATTCACTCATTCCATAGATAGTAAAACCAATAGCATAGAATTGTTTCTTGTCATCAAGTACTTTACCATCCGAATCGAGAGACCAATAGACTCCTCCAAATTCCTTGTCGATAAAATTGTCACGAATATATTCAAACGCACGCCCGGCCATATCTTTATATATTTCCCTTCCGGTTGCAAGATAGGCGGCTGAGAAGGTCCACAATATTCGTGCATTCAAAATCGCTCCTTTTGCTGAGTCAACTACCAAACGATCACATCCGTCGCGACGACCATAAAATCCCCCCGCAGGATCAACCATACAGTTAATCCAGTAGGGGAGTATGTTCTTATTCAGATTGTCAAGAATTTCCTGGCGGAACTGTTCCCGGGTCATGGCTGATTTACATTTGGTTGGCCAAATCGGTCATTTCATCATACTGTGGATTGTCCATTAGCGATTTGTCGTTTCTAATCTTGTTGAGCTTAGAGACAATTTCTTCCATCTTGGTAGTTCCCAATGGATAGAGCCATACTATTATAAGGGACAACAAGGCAACTCCGGCAGGTATAAATGTCATTAACATCCAAAGACAGGTAATAGCTCCCTGGGGTTGAACGACAACGGCATCGGCATTCACGTCACCGGCAGCTATGTAACCCATTCCGTCAAGTAGCCACATAACAGCCGCGCCTCCTATCGCACCACCGAATTTCTGAGCCATTGAAGCCGAGGAGAATATAAGTCCGGTGGTCGCCGTACCGTTCTTGAGCTCGGAATAGTCGCTTACATCGGCATACATCGACCATACAAGAGGCGACATGATACCTGTCAGCACTGAAATTACAACCTGAAGTAACAGCATACACCAGAAACCGGTTGGAGAAACCGGGCACAAGAAGAATAAAATGCTAAAACCTATCAGCAGAATGTCAACCATCACGAAGGTCGGCTTCTTTCCGATAATATTAGTAATTGGTACCGCAATAGCTACTCCTATCATGTTTGCAACCTCACCGATTCCAAGAAACAAACCTGAATAGAAAAGTATCTTCAACCCAAACAGGAAAAGATCGTGGTCAGGAGCCTTGTCGATGATATCCACAAAGAAATAGGCAACAGTCGCACCACGAACCGTGTTGAAGAGGTTGAAACATAGCGAAGCACCGTTCAACAACCACCAAGGTTTGTTTGTGACTAGATCCTTGAGGTCTCTTCCCAAAGAAGATTGAGTGGAAATTTGCTTCACTTTTTCCTTGGTCATAGAAAAACAAAGAAGGAAGAGAATAAAACAACACGCAGCTATAACACACATGGCCAATTGCCAGGATGTTTGGGGTGATTTCCCTGCTACATTCTCAAATAAGTTGCAAATAGGATCCCACAAAAATAGTGCTATGAAGGAACCACCATAGGCAAAGAACATTCTGAATGAAGAGAAAACTGTTTTCTCTTTCGAATTGTCGGTCATTACTCCCAGCATAGCACCATAAGGCACATTAATACCTGTGTAAACTGTCATCATCAGTATGTAGGTTACATAGGCCCATATCAGTTTGGCTCCATAGCCCCAATCGGGAGTTGTGAATAAAAGGATTCCACATATCGAGAACGGCGCAGCGACCCAAAGTAAATAGGGGCGATATTTCCCCCATTTCGTCCGGGTGCGGTCGGCTATCACTCCCATCATCGGGTCGGATACGGCATCCCAGATTCGTGTCACAAGCAAAAGTATACCCGTGTCTACCAGCGATAAACCGAAAATATTGGAATAAAAGAAAGGGAGATAGTAACTGAAAACCTTCCAGAACATGGAAGATGCCATATCACCAAAGCCATAGCCTATTTTTTCAGATAGTGGTGCCGCCATTGAATTGAATGTTTTTGTCTATTAGTCGGTTAATTGTAGCAACGCTTTCACCGGTCGTCAAACCGTCGGATGGAGTGTTGAAACAGTAGTCAACAAGTCGGTCAACAGTAGATGTAGCAACATGCATGCGGGTATCTGACGACGCATAGTAGATGAACACTTTGCCATCTTCATCGGCTATCCAGCCGTTGGAGAACAAAACATTCATCACATCGCCGATATATTCCTCACCAAGAGGTGCCATAAAATATCCACCTGGCGTCGCTATCGGTTTCCATGGTTCCTCAAGTGAGGTCATGTAAAGATACAAAACATATCTTAATCCTGAAGCACAACCTCTGACACCATGCGCCAGATGTAACCATCCCTGTGGTGTCTTTATGGGATGAGGTCCCTCACCGTTCTTCACTTCTTTGATGGTGTGATAAAAACGATGGTCAATGATCTGCTCATCCTTTACTTCAGCTTTAGTGATATCGTCTACGTAGGCCCAACCTATTCCACCACCACTTCCGGCATCTATGAAACCATCCTGTGGACGTGTGTAAAGAGCATATTTGCCGTTTACAAACTCAGGATGCAAAACAACATTACGCTGTTGCGATTTGCTCTTCAGGTCGGGAAGACGCTCCCAGTTAACAAGATCTTTCGTGCGGGCTATTCCACAACTTGCAGTGGCAGCTGAAAGATCCTTCGGATTAGAGTCATCATGACGTTCAACGCAAAAAAGACCGTAAATCCAACCATCTTCATGTCGCGTCAAACGCATGTCGTAGATGTTTGTTCCAGTCACTTTCTCTTCGGGCATCGTGATGGGACGGTCCCAGAAACGGAAATTGTCTATCCCGTTCGGACTCTCCGCAACAGCAAAGAATGATTTTCGGTCGTTACCCTCAACACGAACGACAAGAACATATCGGCCATTCCACTTGATAGCTCCCGAGTTCAATGTGGCGTTAACGCCTATACGCTCCATGAAAAACGGATTGGTAGCGGGGTTGAAGTCATATCTCCATGTTAGTGGGACCATGGCCGATGTGATTACCGGATTGACATAACGTTCATAGACCCCGTTACCTTCAATCGCGATGTTGGGTCGTGTTACAAGTTCTGTATAATGCCCTTCAACGAGACTTTTCCGTGTTTCAAATATGTTTTCCATTGTAAAATTTCTTAAAGATTTTTGACATCCTTGGCAAAGAGTGTCTTGGGACTTGAATAGAATTCCTTGAATGATGTTTCTGAGGGATGGCCCGGGTAGGGTGCATAGAAATGCTCTGGCTTCAGATCGACTAAAGCATTACGCCATACGCACACAAACGCAATTGGATAAGGCTCTATCGCCGGCATCAATACCTCGGAATACCAATTGTCAACCGGAAGACTTTCTAATCCGGTCTCGGTGAATGCCAATATCTTTCCATGATCGGCTGCTACATTTGTCGCAATTCCCAATCCTTCACGTACATTTTCACGGAAAGTCTCAATTCCTTCCTCAGCGCCGAAACCATAGATATCTATACCCATAACATCAACATACTCGTCACCCGGGTAACGTTCCAGATATTGTTCTTCGCTATATATTTTGTCGGGTGAATATACCCATAATACATTGTCGATACCCTTCTCGTCAAATACTTTTCGAGTCATCTTCCATAGCTCCTTGTATTGTTCAGGTGTCGAACATTTCACACCCCACCAGAACCAACCGCCGGTGTGTTCATGCCAAGGACGATAAAGTACGGGAATTCTCTCTCCGGCATTGTCGCGAAGGTTTCCGATGAAGTCAGCTGTTCGGCCTATCCATGCAATCAGGGTGTCGTTAATTGCCGACCCTGGGGTCACAATCTGTTCCACAACGGTAGTGTCTGTCACATCCCATGCATTCCCTCCGGTCACCGGATTGCGTAGATGCCAACTGATGGAGTTGATGCCACCACGTTCATGTTGGTTTTTTATTTCGTTTGCCATATAATCAAACGGAACACCATCAAGATTCTTTGCGCTTTGAACTTCAATCATGCCCAAATCCCAGTTTATCAAACCGGGATAGTCTCCGACAACCTCCTTTACATCGGAACGTCCCGATTCATATTCCCAAGTATGGCCATAGGCCGTGTCATCGGCATGACCATATATATATGTCCCGTTATCCACTGCCTTTTTGAGTTTATTTGACAATTGTTCGACAAAAGTCACGGTATCCTCAGTATTTTCACGTTTTTTATGTGTTCCGCAGGCTGTCAGGGCGACTGCAAAGATTAGGGAAAATATGATATTAGTTTTCATGGTAATTTAATTTAACCCATTAATACTTTTACGTTAACTGTAGAGCCTTCAGGTTGACGGGGAATAAGGTTAGCTCCTTCAGGGAGCGGAGTCCCGTTAATTATGATTTGCTTAACACCTTTTGAGACATGTGACGGATTTTCGACCCGAATGTTATAGGTAGCTCCACGGAATTTCCTCGTAACATTGAATCCATCCCACTTAGAAGGTATGCAGGGATCTATCACAAGTCCTTCATAGGAAGGCTTTATGCCAAGAATAAACTGAGTGATGGCATACCAGTTCCAAGCTGCCGTACCTGTCAACCATGAATTCTTGGCTTCACCGGGCTTATAAGCATCCTTCCCGGCTGTCATTTGGGAATAGACATACGGCTCCACTTTGTGAAGTTTCTGATCCTTTCGTTCAACATAGGCTGGACATATCTTTTCGTAATATTCCCAGGCACGGTCACCACGGCCCAATACTGTCTCGCCAATTATTATCCAGGGATTATTGTGGGCAAAGATGCCTGCATTCTCTTTGTAGCCGGCTGGATAGGTCGAAATTTCTCCATAGTTAACAACATATTCTGTGAAGGCCGGATTATTGAGAACAATTCCATGTTCGGAATCAAGCATCTTCTTGACTGAATCAAGAGATTTCTCTACCATGCCATCTTTCAATCCTATACCGGCCATCGAACACCATCCCTGACTTTCTATGAAAATTTTGCCTTCTTTATTAGAATTGCTTCCAACAGGATTTCCGAAATAATCATAGGCCCTCAGGTACCATTCTCCGTCCCAACCCGATTTCTTGACAGCCTCTTCCATCTTCTCGACCTCCTTCATGGCTCGTTCGGCCTCGGCATAGTCACCTCGCTGTTTACACAGGTCGGCATATTCCTTGCCATAGATGACAAACTGACCGGCAATCATTAATGACTCAGCTTTCGAACCTTCCGATTTGTTTTCAGTCGTCTGGAACGATTCATTCGGGTCTTTGGAAAAACAGTTCAGATTAAGACAATCGTTCCAATCGGCACGACCTATAAGCGGAAGGCCATGGGGTCCAAGATTCTCTATTACATGGTTGAAAGACACTTTCAAATGTTCCATCAAGGGAACTTCCGAACCGGAAACATTGTCAAACGGCACAGGTTCGTCCAAGATCGACATATCACCCGTTTCCTTTATATAAGCGGTTGTTCCGAATATCAGCCACATGGGGTCATCGTTAAATCCGCCACCGATATCGTTGTTACCCCTTTTGGTCAATGGCTGATACTGGTGATAACAGCCACCGTCGGGGAACTGTGTCGACGCAATATCTATAATCCTTTCACGTGCTCTTTCGGGAATCTGATGCACAAAGCCGATCAAGTCCTGATTGCTGTCGCGGAATCCCATCCCTCGGCCTATACCGCTTTCAAAGAAAGATGCCGATCTGGAGAAACAGAAAGTTATCATGCATTGATACTGATTCCAGACGTTAATCATTCGGTCAAGTTTCTCATCCCCGGTTTGGGCGATGAAACTGTCAAGCAATCTGTTCCAATTCTCTTTCAGATTGTTGAACGCTACGTTAACCTTTTCGACGGTATTGAACCGATCTATCAGATCGTGAGCCTTACGTTTGTTAATTACACCTTTCTTTTCCCATTTCTCTTCTTCCCCATTCTCAATATAACCTAAGATAAATATGAGTACACGGGACTCTCCTGCAGGAAGCTCGAGATTCATGAAATGAGATGCAATAGGACTCCATCCATGGGCCTCACTGTTAAACGACTTGCCTTCTCTTACTGCATCTGGATCGTCAAATCCGTTATACAATCCTAGAAATGTTTCTCGGTCAGTGTCGAAGCCGTCTACCTCGGCATTCACATGATAGAAGGCATAGTGATCCCTTCTTTCCTTGTATTCTGTCTTGTGATAGAGTGTCTGACCCTTATTCTCAATTTCAACCTCACCGGTGGAAAAATTTCTTTGGAAGTTCTCCATGTCGGTCTGGGCATTCCATAGGCACCATTCCTGGAATGACCAGAGTTTGAATTTCTTCGTAACCTTTGAATTATTGGTAAGGGTTAGTCGGGTGATTTCACAATGGGCATTCTCGGGAACAAAGAAAAGTGCCTCAGCTCTTAGACCATCTTTTTCGCCCGTTATTTTTGTATAGTTTAATCCATGACGACATTCGTAAGAGTCCAAGATAGTTTTCGTAGGTTTCCACCCCGGATTCCATGTCAAGCCCGTCTCCTCATCTTTAATATAGAAATACCTTCCTCCAGCATCCATCGGCACGCCGTTATAACGGTATCTTGTTATACGACGAAATTTTGCATCACGGTAGAATGAGTAACCGCCTGCACTGTTGGATATCAGTGAAAAGAAATCTTTATTTCCTAAGTAATTGATCCATGGCCATGGAGTGGCAGGATGAATGATGACATATTCTTTGTTGGTGTCATCGAAATGACCATATTCCATAATGCAAGAATTTTATTGGTGAGCCATGAGGAACCCAATCCTCATGACCCTGATTTTTATCTGTTTATGACTAAGGGATTCTTCATTACAGCCTCCCAAGCATTTCCATAGGAACCAACTTTCTGGTAATTCCACATATTAAATGCCCACTTGCCTGAGTTATCCATGTCATACCAGCTCATGAAATAGAGCCAAAGAGCATCGTTTTCAGCAGCTTTGTCGAAATCTACCATGTTCCCAACCTCAGTCAATGCTACCATCTTGTGACCGTCGGCAACATTCTTAACGTAGTTGAACTGCACGGTTTGGTCGGTCATGATATTTTCGGGGTAAAGATCGGTTCCAATGATGTCGACAACGTCATTCCCGGGATAGGCTCCTTTGCCAAGTGACATTGACGCAAGTTTCCCTTGATCGCTTGTTTGTACGGTCCAAACCCAAATCAGATTGTTTAAGCCATACTGTTTCTCAAGCTTATCGCGAAGATAATTCCACATCTGTTTAGTCACTTCAACACCTTCGTTTCCCCACCAGAACCAGGCTCCCCACGTGTAATCACCAGCGGCTTCATGGAAAGGACGGAAAAGAACCGGAATTCCGGCATCCTCAACAAGTTTCAGATAACCGGCAAGCTTCTCGATGTCACTCTCTATGAAATCGTTCTCGGACGTCCCTGCAGTCAAGGCTTTAGATGCTGAGAAATCTGTTCCGTCTTTATAGAAGTCAAGTTCACCCGATTTGCTGTCGGGTGCCCTCCAATGCCAAGTGATGGCCGGTATTGAACCTTGATCCCAAGCATCCTTTATGACTGTGATGTCACCGTAGTCAATCCAATTTGAAGGAGAATAGGGAAGATGGATATAATCGAAACCAATAACTTTGGGATAGCCTGCCCCATTGTTATTATCGGAAATGTAGTCGGTAAATCCTGTTTCCCATGCAACACCACCCATTGCACCTGAATAGATTTTCTTTCCGTAAATCGTGCGTAATTCATCGTAAAGAGCTTTTGCTTCAGGAGTGGCATTCGGGTTAGTAAGATTGTCTATTTCTACAATAACCGGTTCCTCAGGTTTTGTTGTCCGGAAGGTCACATTCACCGCATCGTAGGTTGCCGAAGGGTTGTCTTTAACGTAGACCATACCTGCAGGAACAACAAGTTTATATTCCGTGTCGAAGATGGTCGAAACCGACAAAATCATCTGCATCCCGTTTTGGGGATTCACTGATGCCGGTACTGTTATCCCGTTCAACGTAGCCGATTTCGACTGGTCAATGGCTATCGAATAATTGTAGTCAATCAGAATTTGATCAATCGGGTCGATTATCGAACCGTTGCTAACCGAAATCGAACGGATAGTTGTTGTAACTGAAGGTTTATCCCCGGGTTCGTCATTGCTGTCGCTTCCACAGGCTGCGAGCGAGATGCTCGCAGCTGTGAAAAGCATGAGTTTTAAAAACGGTTTCATTAATTGTTATTCTATGGTAACCTTGGTTAGGATATAGCCCTGACCTGTAATTACTAGACCGCCGTTAGAATTCAAGTCGTCCACTATGTCGGCTGTCAGAACAATTTCAGCAACACCGCCTTCGGGCATATCAATCTGAGATCCAATGTCCCCTGGGAGATTCCCCCAGCCGTCACCATGACGGAATGAGATGCACCACCATTCTCCATCTCCAACTAAGGGTGTACAGTAAGTGCGTAGTATGGAACCTGCCTTTACTGTCGACCAGTCAAAACCACCCCACGCAAGATCCTGATTACCTGCCCATCCGGCATTCTCCCATGATCCTTCCCAGATTGTTGTCTCAAGCGAGTTTTCCCATTCGAGCGTAATCTCGGTCACGATACATCCGTCTCCCTGAGCTATTAGAGCATTATTGCTCCAGCCGTCGTCGGAAAGAAGCAGTTCGTCGAGAATGTCCTGAGTGAGTTCTATCGATATCTCGGTCATGTCGGCCCAATTTTCCCATTCGGCCAGAGTTGCAAATGAAGACCAGTTACAGTTGTTAAGCTGAATTTGGAATCCGCTGTAGGCCGAGATATGGAAGGTCATGACTGCACCTGCAGGTGCGCCTTCAAATTGATCCTTTTCAACATAGATTTTTTCGGCCCAGCCGGCAAGATCAACCATTCCACTCCAGATGGTCTTGCCAACATGAGTAGCCGGAGTCACATCATAAGTGTAAGTTAATGAGGAACCGTCGGTCGACTGCAGGGTTACTTTTGTACCTTTGCCGCATGTGTTTGGCAAGCTAACCCACAGGTTCTCACCGTTAACGATGAATTGAACTGATTCGCCGTTTACAAGGACACTTTCAAGCATGTCGGCATTGCCAATTACTAACTGCATCACGCTGCCGGCCATAAGTTCTTCCTCTTCGCCAGGACCTGATACCACGTAGGCACCGGTCGGGGAGGCTATCAGGGCATCCCATGTCGATGATTCGCCGTTGGCCATGTTCAAAGTAGCTGTACCGCTAACGGCCTGAACAGGGATTTCGACGACTGCATTGTCGGCCTCAGCGCTTTCCACAACAGCTGTTACTCCTCCTTGGAATGCAATTGATGTCAACAAGTCGAGATTGTGTCCGTAGAGGGTAACCTTTGCACCTGCGGGCAGTTCATCGGTTGTCAGAATTTCAGGTTTTGCAGTTTCAATTTCAACAGCAACCTGACTTCCGCCTTTCAAAACAAGGAGTATTTCACCACCTTTACCGTTTTCCGGGAAAGTAAATACCAGTTCGTTGC
This sequence comes from Muribaculaceae bacterium, assembly GCA_022510505.1. GTDB lineage: Bacteria > Bacteroidota > Bacteroidia > Bacteroidales > Muribaculaceae > JAFLTL01. Next base: position 18,525 of record JAFLTL010000013.1, read on the forward strand.
TGGTTAAAGATGAAGGTTCAACTGAAATGTTCCCGCTTGAAGACGGAACTTCAACCGATGCAACCATCTGGAGGTTGATGCCGCTTATCTTAATCTCATCGTTTCCACGAACACCGGTTGCTGGATTCACAACGAGATTCTCAGGCTGACATTCACCGATATTTACAGCAACGATTTGAATATCGGAAGCTGTGATTAATACGATGGCTCCCTCACATGCGTTTTCAGGGATAACGAATGTTATTGTTCCTTCTACTCCGGAAGCACGACTGTCACCTGAATAAGAGAAGTCGATATATTCACCGTTAGCCATCATTACGGCTACAACAAGATCGAGGTCTTTACCGGAAATCGTGATGACATCACCCGGGTTGGCCGATGCTATTTCCTGAATGGAGTTAACCTGAGGAAGCACGATGTTGATATTGTTATCCGAAATAATCCAGTTGGGCATTTCCTCGTTGGCATCCGAGAGAATCACCGCACCGGTCTTTGCTTCGGCAGGAACAATAAGTGTGATCTCATTACGTGAATGAGTGAGGAAGTCCTCTTCAAGAACTGTGACATCGGCATTTGTTTTGTCCTCAGAGAAGATCACCTCATGAATATTATTGAGATACTCACCCTTGATGGTTAGTGCTTCTCCCGGCTTGACTGTAAGCGGCGAGAACGATTCCATCGAGATGGGTTCAAGGAAAGTGAGTTCTGTGAGGGTTGTGATGTCACCTTCCGATGTGTGAACCGTAACATAGCCCGGTTCTGCATTTTGAGGAACCGTGATTCTCACTTCCTCATTGCTGATCAGTTTCAGGTCGGTTATTTTTCCTGAACCGGGCAATGTGATACCGGTTACATAATTCATTCCTGAACCGAGGAAACGGAGTTCACCACCTCGTGCAACAGGAGAAGGTCCCCAAACATTCAGTTTGATGCCTCCGGTATATTGTTCGGTTGAGAATTCATCTTTATCGTCATTACAGGATGTCAACGCAACTGCACCCGCAAGCGCAACACCCATCAGAATGACTGAAGAATATTTTCTGAATAGATTCATTGTATTACTTGTGCTTTAGGGTTAATCGATGTTTTCTACTGCACGAATGTTGTCAACACGGATGATGGGAGTACATTCTTTTTCGGTTGCTATACCACCTCCAACAACACACATCTGGAATGAACCGAAGCTCTCAGGTCCAACAAACGGATTAGAAGTACCGCCTCCGTCATAGTCAAATGCGAACGATGACAAGGGCAATGTAACGGTTATCCATTCGCCATTGGTGTGGAAATCTCCGCCAACGGCTGTCTGCCATGGACGATACATTGCACGGGGTGCCTGCTGAGAAGCGTCGCCGTTAAAGAAGTCCCACGAAGCTTCCCAAATGTGAATCTGAGCGCCCGATGCAAAAATGATCTGCATTGCTGCCGCATTCCATGGGTTTGACGATGGAACCTGCATTTCGAACTTAAGGCTCATGTTCTGCCAGTTGGTGAAATCTACCAGGTCACAGAGCAACATTCCCTGACCATAGGAGGGATAGACCAAATCCCAGGTCCCTGCCCAGTATTCGGCAAAGAAATTGCTGTCATCCCAAGTGACATCATCCATCGTGGCAGTTCCGTTACCGAACTGGATGTAATTGCCCGACAAAGAATATTCATCAGTGATTGGAGCTTTTGCATGCCAGCAGTTATCTGTGAAGTTCAGCGGAGAAACTCCGTCGAAGTCAAACAGAATGCCACGGTTGTCGTGGAAATGGAAACCTGAACGTCCGATACCATACATGGTCTTAACCTGCATCTGACCCGAAACATTGGCCGCTTCATCGGGAACAATGAAGTGAATCTCTGTTTCGCTAACCGATGTGATGTTGGAATAGGGGACCGAAAGATTACCCGGCATTATTATCTCGATCGGATAGTTGGGGTCGTCAACGAAATAACGTCCAAAGATAACGCCCTCGCCACCAACCGGAACCCATTCGTTCTTCAATGAAGTAACCACTGGAGCTGGAACCAGAATGGTGAAATCATAGGTGCACGTGTCACCCTGCATTGTCTCCATGTAGATTTTGTCGGTTACAACCTTGGGTATGTTTCCGGGAATATCCACGATGAGAGTGTGATCAGTTATGAGCGATGTGTTAAGAATCGCCTGTTGGTCGTTGAACCACAGTTTGTGAATTGATGTCAGATTGTCACCGACAAGACAAACCGTGTTGGAAAGGTAACCCTCGACCAGAAGTGAATCAGCGGCTTCAGGATCGGTCGAACGAATATATTTGACAGTGGGTTTACCCTTGGTCATTTCAAATTTGTCGGGTTGGTCGTCACAGCTAACGAAAGCGAAAGCAGTTGCAAGAACCAGTGAACCGATAAATCCTTGTGATAATATTGATTTCTTCATATTAGTCATCGTTTTGAGATTAATATGCATAGAGTTCACGAACATCCTCATGGATTGGATCGGCCAAGAGGTTCGGGTTGAATACTACATCTTCAGTCGGGAATGGGAGAGTGAAGCTCTGGATTGTAACATTCGGAGCCTGCGTGTCGGTGTCATAATAGGTGTCATCGGCATTGACACTCCATTTTCCCGATTCATAATAACCTTTAGCAACGGCATCGAATCCATTATAACCGTTACGACGCTGGTTGACGAGCTGATCGATGGCGAACTGAGGATTGTACCAGCTAACCCTGACGAAGTCATACCAGCGGTCTCCTTCATGAGCAAATTCAAGACGACGCTCTTTCCAAATGTCATCGAAAGTGATTGATGTTTTGGGAGTAGCAGTCGGGATGGCACGGTTTCTGACGGCATTGAATGCTGCAAGAGCCGATGCGTCGGAAGTTGAAGCATTGTTCCCGAGAACAGCTTCGGCATAGACCAGATAAACGTCGCTAAGGCGAAGAATGTGGGTAGCCAGCTGGCTGTACATGTATTTTGGAGTTAAACCGCAACCGAGTTCGTGGTCGTAAGTGTCACCGTAAAGATGTTTCACATTTTGTGTGCCTGTGGGACATTGCCAAGATCCGCCGGGACCTCCAACACCGTAGTCTGAATCGTAGACAAAGCGGAGAAGATCGAAGCCGCCCTTGTCCTGCCAGAAGTAGTCATATTTGTCGCCAACCATCATCATGGTTGCTTTACGGCGAGTATCGATGTCGTTTCTAAGTGAAGGATCATCCAAAGCACTCACACCGAAAGCATCTGCGAGGTCTACCGAGGGACCACCCCAGCCACCCCAGCAATCACCGAATTCATCGAATCCTGACATTGCGAGGTCACTCTGAAGCGTGTTCTGCATGGTCCAGTTTTCACCGTCAACACTCCAACGCCAAGCAAAAAGGCTTTCTTCGCTGGTATTGTTGGCCAGACGGAAAATGTCGGAATAAACAGGAACTAGTGAACGTCCTGAATTATTTATGACATCCGATGCATAAGACGCTGCTTTCGACAGGTCGTCGGTGTTGCGCGAACCACTTTGGTCCACACCGGCTTTTGCAAGGTAGACCTTTGCAAGAAGACCCTTGGCACAGAAACGGTCTATGCGACCTGCTTGAATTGCCTTGTCGGGCAAAAGCTCAATGGCTTTCTCCAAGGTCATCACAATATATTCGAAAACATCCGCTCTCTGAACTTTGAATTTCTGGTTGTAGGTTCCCGAAGCAAGTTCTTCCGAGTTGTCGTGGATGATGGGAACTGCACCGAATGTGCGAACCAGGAAGAAGTAGGCCATTGCCTTCCATGCGAGACATTCACCCATTGTGGCGTTCTTTGCGGCTTCGCTGGCATTGGCATTCTTAAGATTGTTATAAACAGTGTTGCAGTGACCGATAACAGCCCAAAGCGAATAGGACATGTTGATCAGGTCTGTATCAGTTCCGTTGACTGTCAGGTTGAGATAAGGAGAAGAACCCCAATACATGTTACCCGACATTACTTCGCCGATTTTGATGAAGCCGCGTTGGAAGTCATACCATGGTGAATTGTATATATAATTGACTCCCATATAGCACTGCTCATCATTCTGATAGAAGTTGTTTACATTGTAGGTGTCTTCAGCGGCACGATCCAGGAAATCGTTACATGAAACGGCTCCAAGTGAAAGAACACCTGCTACAACTGAATAGGTTATATTTCTTAATTTCATAATTTTCTTTCCTAATTAGTTGAGAGAGGTTTAGAAAGAGATGTTCAAACCGAATGTGCAGCTGAACGGTGAAGGATAACGTCCGAAGTCAAGACCGTAAACCAATCCTTGGCTGTCCTGAGTCGATGCACCGACTTCGGGGTCATAACCGCTGTAACCTGTGATTGTGCAAACATTCTGCAGGTTGCAATAAAGGCGAAGGTTTTCAAGGCATAGTTTCTTGATTAACTTACGCGGGAAAGTGTAACCTAACGATATGTTCTTCAATCTTATATAGGAACCGTCTTCAATGTAACGGCTGCTGATGCGGTCATTATCGTTGGGGTCGTTCGTAGTCGCACGTGGAATCTTCGTGTCGGGGTTGGTTACTCTGACGTTGGTGATGTCATTGTACCACCATCCGCCATCGGCATAAACCTTACCCGGATCAATAGCCTCGAGTTGAGCTCTGCCGTTGACTTTCTTCAACTGGTTGCTCCATGCCGAATTCATGTGGGTCAATCCGATTGACAGATAGTTCATCACATCATTACCATGTGAGCCGTTGATGAAGATATTAAGATCAAATCCTTTGTAATGGAAAGTGTTGTTGAAACCGAAAGTGAAGTCGGGGAGAGGATTGCCAATCACGGTGCGGTCGTTCTCGTCTATAACTCCGTCACCGTTGATGTCCTTGAATTTCAGGTCGCCGGGCCAAACGGTGCTGTAAGGATTGAACACTCCGTTAGAAGGATATGCTGCCGATTTCGGTGAGCTTTGGATGTCCTCAAGATCTCTGTAAACTCCCTCAACTACATATCCGTAGAAGTTATAAAGGGGTTGTCCGATTTCTGAAACTGATACTACGTCGCTCCACTGACCGTAACCAACCAGGCTGGCATTCTCGGTGCCCGAAAGCGACACGAGTTTGTTCTTGTTAAATGAAATCTGGAAGCTCGTTTCCCATTCAAAGTCGCCGACGAACGGGCGTCCTGTGATTTCAAGCTCAAGACCTTTGTTCTCAATTTCTCCGTAGTTTCCTTTAGGTGCGGCAAGTGCCGATGAACCGTTACCTTGGGTTCCCATATAGGAAGGTAACTGCATCGACATCAACATGTCTTTGGAACGTTTGATGTAAACGTCGCCTACAAAATTCAAGCGGTTGTTCAGGAAGTTCAGGTCCAAACCAAGGTTCCACTGTTCCTGGGTCTCCCATTTGATCGCTTCGTTGGCAATGTTGGCCGGACGATAACCCATGCCTAAAGCCGAAGGCATTTTGGAGATTGCCGAACCCCAAGCGTAAGCGCCGATATTGGAGTTACCTGTTTGTCCCCAACCTAGACGAAGCTTACCGTTATTGAACCATTCAGCCAATGACTCCATGAATTTCTCATTGGAGAAACGCCATGCCAATGCCAGAGAATTGAAACCTGCCCAACGGTTCTTCGGGCCGAAGTTAGATGAACCGTCGTAACGATAGGTATATGTTGCAAGATAACGGTTGTCCCAGTTTAGTGTTTCACGTGTGTAGAACGATGCCATTGCCGATGAACCCCATCCCGCTCCGATGGCAGGAGTTCCGGTTCCAAGCGATGGATTGTGAACTTCATTCGAGGGCAGTCCGGTATTTGAAATGCTGGTGTAGTTATAGGACGATTCCCAACATTCCTGACCGATCATAGCCGAATATGAAAGCTTGTTCCAGTCTCCGTTGTAGCTCACGTAGTTCTTGACAGCCCAGAACCATGATGAGTTCTTTTGAATGGCCGAAGAGTTTGAGCTGCGAACCCATCCTCCCAAGTCTACGGTTGGTTTGAAACGGTCACCCTTCGATGCCGAAACATCATAGTCGAACTCAGCATGCCATGTAAGGTTTTTGATCGGGGTGACATCGAAGAAGATGTTACCTGTCAGTTTCTGACGGTGCAGCTTGATGTCGTCAAGCATTGCGAGAGCAACTGGGTTGGGGTTGGTGTAACCTTCGCGAACCACACTTGAATAGTTGCCGTCGATATCATAAATGGGTATATCGGGCACGGTTGTCAGTGAATAGTTGATGATACCGGCCTCACCGTCGGCGAGTTTCAGGTTTTCTTCTGTATCGCTGTAAGTTGCGCTCAGTCCAAGTTTCAACCAGCTCTTTAGTTGAGCGTCAAGGTTGGCGCGGAATGAGAAGCGACGGAAGTCCGAACCGATAAGTGTACCTTCCTGATCCATGTAGGAGCCCGACACATAATATTGAACTTTGTCAGTTCCTCCTTGAGCGGCGATCTGATGACTCGTCTGCAACGCTGTGCGGAAGATTGCATCCTGCCAGTTGGTTCCGACGCCTAACAACGAAGGATCGGCATAAGTCGGATTTGATGTCTGCTGACCGGTTGCTACCAAGTCATTGTAGTAGGTCGCAAACTCGCGAAGATTCATCATGTCAAGGCGCTTTGTCTGATGCTGGATGCCCAGAGTTCCGTCGTAGGTGAATCTCGCTTCACCCGATTTACCACGCTTTGTCGTGATGAGTACCACACCATTCGAACCTTGTGAACCGTAAATTGCGGTGGCCGAAGCATCTTTCAGAATCTCCATCGATACGATATCACTTGGGTTTATGGTGGAAAGAGGCGACACTGTGGAAACCTTACCGTTTCCGAGTGCATCGCCCAAACCGAAGTCGGCTCCTGAGTTACCGCCACCCTGAACTATTACACCGTCTATAACGTATAGAGGTTCAGCGTTGGCGTTAATCGTTGCCTGACCACGAACACGAATCGAAGATGAGGAACCGGGTGCACCCGATGTCGTAATTGCGGTCACACCGGCTGCTCGGCCTTGTAGGCTTTGGTCAAGGTTCGTGATTACCGAACCTTTCAATGCATCCTCGTTCAGTGATGCTGACGCACCGGCGAGGTCGCTCTTTTTCATTGTTCCGTAACCGACTACTACAAGTTCATCGAGATTAACTCCCGATTCACGCAGAACTACATCGATTTTGGTGCGCCCGTCAAGGGCAATCTCGCGGGTTTCCATCCCCACATAAGAGAACACCAATGTGGCCTTTGCGTCCTTGACATTAATTGAGAAATTGCCGTCAAAGTCGGTCGCTGCAGCTGTCGATGTTCCCTTCTCGCGCACTGTCGCACCGATAATCGGTTCGCCACTCTCGTCGGTGACGTTACCCGTAACGGTGACCTGCGCTGTCATTCCCATGGCTATCACAGCAAATAAAGCCAATAGGAATGACCTGAAGCTCAAGTTTTTACTTGTCATCATTAGCAGTTTGAAATGTTAAAATGATTGGTTGATAATTTGTTGTGTATTCTATTTAAGGACCCCTCAGGGGTTTGATGTTGCATAATTTTCAGTATCTTTTGGTATTAGATATGTTTGGTTATAATTTTTGCGGCACGAACCTAAAATAGGTCGTGCCGCAAAATTATGAATTATTAATTAAATAAAAATAATATTATTTTACCTTTAACATATTCATTTTTTAGCATTTTTAAAGAATTTTTCTCTTCGAGGATTCCAGTCGCTGTAATCTACCGTATGACCCATTAAAGGATATATCACATATTCTTTTTCTGATGTTAAATTGTTGTAAGCCGCAAAGTTAGTGTGAGGCGGACACGTCGGATCCTGCAAACCCGCACCCATCAGCACCGGAATCTTTATTTTTGGAGTCAAATTTTTAATGTCAAAATAAGATAGATTTTCATATAGTTTTATATCATCAAGTCCTATTTCCTTTGCTTTATGTTTAACCACGTCACCGGGCCAATGAACTATCTCGAAGTAGTCTTCATAATCACTCAGAAATGGAATGTAAGGAGCGATCGCTCTTAAACGATGCTTCGGATCCAGCGCAGCAGCGGCAAAAGTGAACGCGCCCCCTTGTGAACCGCCTTCGGCAAAGATATTCGCCTTGTCAACCTGAGGCAAACTCTCGATGAAATCTATCGTTCTGATGGCATCCATGAAACCGCCGCGATAATAGAATTTCTCGGGATCCTCTAAATGCCACTGGATATAGTCGTCATAGCGGTTATAAGGCTTGTTCGGTCCCTGACCTCTGACCCAATGCTGAAATTCAATCCAGTCGGGCATCCCGTCAGGGTCGATGTCCCATGGTTGACCGTTGTAGCCGTTATAATAGATGATGGCCGGATATTTCCCCTCTTTTACCGGCAGAGCCAGATAACCCGACACAGTGTCGTTCTCCAGAGACAGATATTGACAGAAATATATCTTTCGGTATTGTCCGCTCTTTTCCGGAATTTCAACCATTGTCGCGTTTAGAGGAATCGACGATAACTCCTCCAATGCACGATGCCAGAACTCGTCCATATCGGCCGGCGTGTTCGGCTCCGATATGACTTCTTCAGGGCTGATACCGATATTGAATGTCATCGCTTCAATCCCTTCATCCGTTATTGTCACCCGGTAGAAACCTGGATCAAGTTTTGGCAACTTCACTTCGAGTTCGGTGGGAGTGTAGCCAACCAATATGGCCTCGCCTTTAAGGGTGTGCAAAACCTCTGAGTCTTCACGGTCACCCCTTATCTCGATGCTCACGGCTGTCTCGCCGCTACGACCCATGGTGTCGGTCAGCTCTACGACAATCTCCGGGGTTTCCGTTTTATCCCAAACCCAGTCATGAACGGGCTGCGAACTCACTTTTATATCCTTTGCTGCCGCTATTATCGGTAGCGCAGCCAACAATATTAGAACATTCTTTCTTTTCATCGGGTAGCAATCTTTTTGACATTCTTCCTGATAATCTCAAGCGTCGTGGAGTCACATGCGAATACCGAATTTAAACCCTGCTCTTCCTGAGCCGGATCGCACACGTAGTCATCCCACTCTTCCCACATGATATGTTTCGGCTCCGCTAAACCTCCCCAACCCCAGAAGTTGCACCCCGAGATCATGTCGGTCGTCGAAATCAAATTGAACACATGGTCATAGAAACCGTCACGGCCCGTGGTGGGAGTTCCCGGTTCAAACACAAAGCCGTCTCTCGGATAACCGAATTCTTCCAGCACCAAAGGCTTCCCAATCGATTTCATCAGTTCACTGTGGGGTTCTATATAGGCAACGGTGTTACGGCATGCCACTTCTACGCTGTCGGTCAGCGTCTCTTGATTAACCCAGCTCCAGTTGTAGGGCCACAAGTGAACGATACCATAGTCTATCTCGGGGAAGGAGTGTATCTGGAACCATAGGTCGAGATCCTGCTCGCAACCATGTTTTCCTTCGCTTCCGGTCGACACCATGTGATTCGGGTCGATTTCTTTTATCGTTCTTGCTGTTGTTTGAATCCACTCGGCAAAAGCTGCTTTTGACACCGAGTCTTCCGAAAACACTCGTGGCTCGTTGGCAACCTGCCATGAGAAAATTGCCGGCGATTCGCTGTAGGGCTTCCCGGTTATTGTGTTGACCCTCGAAACCATATTTCTGACATGATTGAGAGCTAGTGCTTTTGCCGAATCGTTGGTCACGAAATGTGACACATATTCCATATACTGTGGCCATCCGTCAACGCTCGGAACCGGAGCCTCTCCTTCGCCGGCCCACTCCAGATAGGACCCGTAGCCGCCGCTCCATTCCCATGCGTTGTTGAGGAACAAGACTGCCTTCATGTCGCGCTTCTCAAGCTCGGCCATCAAATAATCCAAACCGGCAAGCAACGTGTCGTTGTAGACCCCTGGAGCGGTTTGCAAAACCGGTTCCACGTGTGATGGGATTCCTTCGCGACCGTCGGCTCCAACCAGCACCCTGATGTTGTCGATTCCTATCGACTGCATCAAATCCAGCTCCTTGGCCAGACGTTCCCGATTGCCGCCACGGCCTTCCGAGGCCAGAATGGCACCATACCAGAAGTTTGTGCCGACATATCTGTACACCGAGTCACCGATGTAAAACTCTCCGTTCTCAACTCGGGCGAAACTCCCCTGATTCTCCTGTTTGCTCTCTTTTGTGTTGCGGCATGCCGAGAAACCTATGGCCCCCAGCAGAAATACTAAACCGCACATGACGAAAATCTTTCTCATTGGGCTTGTTGCGATTGCGATGACCGTGAAAGGATCTCGAAGTTTTCTACTATTATCTCTGTTATGGTGTGCTTCAATGCGTTGTTGTCCTGCCATGTCCGAGTCCTTAGCTTTCCCTCGACATATAGTTTGTTACCCTTGTCGATATATCTTTCGGCTATCTCGGCTGCCTTGTCCCACATGACCAGGTTGTGCCACTCGGTCCTTTCAGGTATCTCAACCCCGTCTACTGTCTTTGCCCTGTCGCTCGTCGCCAGAGAGAATGTGGCCACAGCCTTGTTGCCAACATAGCGGATTGTCGGCTTCTGACCCACATGCCCCACTAAAATCACTCGATTTACTGACATTCTTCTATCTGTTAGGAAATTCTTTTCTCGAATTTACTTATGAATTCGTCGGCCTCTCCTTTACTCAACACAAGCGGAGGTAACAAACGAATGATGTTCGTTCCCGATGCTCCGGTGAATATCCGGTCCTCGAAAATCAGCTCTTTCCTCAGCTCTTTCACCGGAAAATCCATCTCGATGCCTATCATCAGCCCCTTTCCGCGAACATCCTTTATCGCGTCGTTCTTCTTTAGGCGCTCCATGATGTAGTTGCCAATGTTCAAAGCGTTGTCAACCAGTTTTTCTCTCCCGATTATCTCCAGAACGGCCAAGGCTGCGGCGCAACCCAGGTGATTTCCGCCGAAAGTTGTTCCCAATTGACCGTAACGTGGCTCGAAAATCGGTGAAATCAACACTCCGGCCATGGGGTATCCGTTCGCAATCCCCTTGGCAACTGTTATTAGGTCGGGCTGGATGCCGGCCCACTGGTGGGCAAAGAATTTGCCCGACCGACCGTAGCCGCATTGTATCTCATCGGCTATCAGAACCGTGCCGGTCTCTATTGTTACTTTCCTCAGTTCCTTAAGGAATTCTGTCGTGGCTATCCTGATTCCGCCAACACCCTGTATGCATTCCACAATAACTGCAGCCACGTCCCCTTTCTGAAGCTCTTTCTTGACTGCATCGATGTCGTTCAAAGGCAGGAACGTAACGTGACCCCCTCGGTTGATGGGAGCCTGGATGGCCGGGTTGTCGGTAGCCTCCACCGCCGCCGATGTTCTCCCGTGAAACGCCTTGTCGAAAGCTATCACCCGGCTGCGACCCGTATAGAACGATGCCAGCTTCAAAGCGTTCTCGTTGGCTTCGGCGCCCGAATTGACCAAAAAAAGATTGTAATCCCCGTAACCCGATGCCTGTCCAAGTTCTCGGGCTACTTCCTGCTGCAGGCCGTTTATGACCGAATTGGAATAGAAAACCAGTTTCTCGGCTTGTCTCTTGATGGCCTCGACATAGATAGGGTGGGAGTGGCCCACGGAAATGACTGCATGACCACCGTAGAGGTCAAGATATTCATGGCCCTTGTCGTCCCAGACTCTGCAGCCCCTCCCCTCGACAATATTGATGTCAAACAGAGGGTAAACATCAAAAAGCTTCATAATCTTTTTATTGTGATAACTCTTGGTCAGTCCTGCAAATTTAACAAACATTTTTTATAATTGTCGCAGAATTAGTAAATTTGTGCCCCATGTCCAAGCATCTCTTAACGGGCAATTTGCTGACTCTCGACAGAGGGAACAGCGCGTTGAAAGCCGATGTGTGGAAGGACGACACCATTGTCGAGACTGTGGTAATGCCACCCGCATGCATCCGTCGGCAACTGAAGGCTCTGACCAATCGTCACGAGTTGGTTGGAGCTATGTACTGTTCCGTGACCGACAATGGAGATTATGTCAGGGAGATTCTGGATGAGGCCGATGTCCCTCTGCACATCCTCACCCACGAGACTCCCGTGCCGCTCGAAATTGAGTATGGATCAAAGGGAACTCTCGGTGTCGACCGCATCGCCGGTTGCCTCGGCGCTATCTCCCTATTCCCCAACCGCGAACTGCTGGTTGTCGATCTCGGAACGGCAATTACCTACGACCGGGTGACGGCCTCAGGACGTTTCCTCGGAGGTAACATCGCCCCGGGCGTATCGCTGCGTCTGAAGGCTCTCAACGCTTTCACCGCCCGATTGCCTAAGGTTGAACTCGATGGCGACGTACCCGAATGGGGCTACGACACACCGACCGCCCTCCGGGCAGGAGCAATCAAGGGAATCGTGGGAGAAGTTTCCTACTATCGATCCCTCCTTCCACGAGGTGCTAAGGTAGTGCTGACCGGTGGCTCCGCCCCACGAATAGCCCCCCATCTGAAATTCAGCTACGTCATGGAACCCCATCTGGTCACAATCGGTCTGAAGACCTGCCTGGACTCTATTGTTGAAAATTTAACAACCGTCATAGTTCAATGATGTCTATTAAACGTTCGATTTTTCTTTTGCTTGGTGTGTTCTCAGCTTTGGGTGCGTTCGCCCAGATGCCACAGACACCCTATTCACGATATGGCTACGGCGTCCTCGGCGACAATGCAACCTCAGCCCAAAGGGCAATGGGCGGCATCGGCTACGCTATGAACTCGGGCCGACAAATTAATGTCATGAACCCGGCAAGCTACGCCGCTATCGACTCGCTCACGTTCCTCTTCGACATGGGAGTCGACATTAACAACCTGTGGACCACTGAAGGCGACAACAAAGGAACAAAGATGGGAGGAGGACTGAACTACATAACCCTTCAGGTCCCGCTCACTCGCTACGGCGGAGCAAGCATAGGGTTCTTGCCCTATTCCACAGTGAACTATGCCTTCGGCGAAACTGTCAACAACGGACAGGCTGCCTATCAGGGTAGTGGCGGACTCAGTCAGCTCTACCTCGGACTCGCGGCTAAACCTTTTAAAGGATTCACTGCCGGATTGAACATCAGCTACCTCTTCGGCACACTCAAACATGACAATCTCGCCTACACTACCACCGGCTCTATCAGCCTCTTCGAACGTGTGTTCGAAGTGCGCGACTACATGCTCCAGTTCGGACTGCAGTATTCCTATCAGATTAACCGACGGAATCGACTGACTGCAGGTGTGACCTTCACCCCTGGAAAATCCTTCCACGGTCACAGCTTCGGTCTCCAGTTCGACCAGTCTTTCGACCAGTCTGCCGATACCATTGGCTACACCTCAATGAAAGGAAAATACACCCAGCCTGCTTCGTGGGGCGCCGGTTTGAACTGGCAATGGAACGAACGGCTCATGATAGAGGGCGATTTCACCTATCAACCTTGGAGTAAAGCCAAGTATACGCCCTTCGAAGGATATGATGCCAACACTTTTGTCGACCGTTACAAAGTTTCTTTCGGATCACAATATATGGTCAACCCGCGAGGCTCCTACTCCCAGAGAATACAGTATCGTGCCGGAGTCTCCTTCTCGCGCGACTATTGGATGGTGCTTGGAAACACGGTCAGGGAATACAGTGTCTCGGCCGGTGTCGGACTCCCGGCCCCGGGTAACAAGACAATGATTAACCTGACTGTCGAATATCAGCACCGCCAGGGACATCCCCAGGCACTGATTAAGGAAAAATACCTCTTCTTAACCCTTGGTGTTAATTTCAACGAACTGTGGTTCTGGCAGAACCGAATCAGATAATGGGTGAGACGGAAATTCGTGGCCACCGACCTTCTTCCAACGGTCTTCGGGTTCTGATTCCTGCAGTTTTCGCCATCTTCTTCGCAGCGGTCCTTTGGTCATGCTCCGAAGAAAAAACATCAACTATCGAGGATGTCGACCCCGAGGTTTTTCCAACCATGAAAACTATCGATGTCTCGACCCTCATCTCCGATTCTGGCTACACCCGCTACCACGTGACGGCCGACCTTTGGCTCATGTTCGACGATGCCGAGGAACCCCATTGGACTTTCCCCGACGGAATTTTCATGGAACGCTACAACGATTCCATGATAGTGGAATCCACTTTCCGTTCCGATTCTGCCACCTATCTCAGCCAAAAAAGAATATGGCAGTTTGACCGCGATGTCAGGATGCGTAACACCAATGGTGACCGGTTTGCTACCGAACAGCTCTTCTGGGACCAGCAGCAACAGAAGGTCTACTCCGATTCTTTCATTCACATCGAACGTTCCGACCGAACTCTCGAAGGCTACGGATTCGTCTCTAACGAACAAATGACCGAATACACCATCATGAAGGTCTCGGGAATCTTCCCGACGCCACAGCGACGTCCCCGCTCCGAAGCCGACTCGATGGCGGTCGATTCCGTGTCTCCCGATACCGTGCCAGCCATAGTGGCACCCGTCGATTCTCTCCCCAAACCCGTCACTCCTTCCCGCCGACAACCGGCCCAACGCCGAAAGATATGAACTGGATCATCATTGTCATAGTGTCTCTTTTCTGCTCGGCTTTCTTCTCGGGAAGCGAGATTGCCTATGTCACCAGCGACCGCGTAAGGGCCGAGTTAGACGTAAAGAGAGGTGGATTGATAAGCCGCATTCTTAACATCTTCTACGACCGCAGCGACTTTTTCCTGACCACCATCCTTGTCGGAAACAATGTCATGCTCGTAATCTACGGTATGGGAACCGCCGCCATTCTAAACGTATGGCTCATGTCGTTCATCGAAAGCGAGGCGCTCATTCTGATTATCTCAACCCTAATTTCTACCGGAGTCATTCTGCTCGTTGGGGAGTTCTTCCCTAAACTCGTTTTCCGAATCAACCCCAACCACTCGCTCCGATTCCTCGCCATTCCGCTCTTCCCGGTCTATGTAGTTCTCTATCCCGTAACTCTTCTGGTAACATGGCTCTCACGCGCCCTGATGTTCATCTGCGGCATTAAAGGAACAAAGGAACGTCACGACCTCCTCAGTATGGGCGACCTCAACGAATACATCGAACGGTCCATCGACGATAACGAGAAGAAAACCGAGATCGAGAACGAAGTCAAGATCTTCCACAACGCACTCGATTTTTCCACCAACCACCTTCGCGATTGCATGATTCCGCGAAACGAGATAAAAGGTGTCGACATCGACGAGACCAACATTGAGGAACTCGAGGAACTGTTCGTTCGAACCGGACGCTCTAAAGCCATTGTCTATAAAGGTGACATCGACAATATCTTAGGCTACCTCCATGTCAGTGAACTGTTCACCGCAACCGAGGAAGACTGGCGCGACCGGCTGAAACCGGTTCTCTTCGCGCCCGAGACACTCCTCTCCAATAAAATGATGCGCCGTCTTCTCGCCGAGAAAAAGTCACTGGCCATCGTGGTCGATGAATTCGGAGGAACCGCCGGGATGGTAACGCTCGAAGACCTTGTGGAGGAAATCCTGGGTGATATTCAGGATGAACATGACAATTCGGGACTCATAGCTCGTCAGCTTGAACCGGGTGTGTGGGAATTCTCAGCTCGAGCCGAGATAGAATATTTAAACGACAGTTTTGGACTCTATCTGCCCGAAAATGATGATTATCAAACTCTTGGAGGGTATATTCTGAATTCAACCGGTACAATTCCTGCTAAAGGGGAGACAATCCTCCTTCCTCCTTATCGCTTCGACATAATGGATAAGACAGCCAATCGCCTTGAACTCCTCCGGGTAACCATGATTGGCATTGCACAGGAGGAAGAACTGGAAAAAATTGCTGAACAGGAAGTACAGTCAAATAAATCTATCGATAACAACCAAACTGAATAAAAATAGCGGTCAAAATGAGAAAATGGAAAGTCGAGGACAGCAAGGAACTCTATAACATTCCCGGGTGGGGAAGAAACTACTTCTCAGTCAACGAAAAAGGTCATGTCATCGTGACTCCCCGTGAAGGATATGCGGCGGTAGACTTGCGTGAGGTTATGGATGAACTTCAGGTAAGAGATGTCACCGCACCTGTTCTGCTGCGTTTCCCCGATATTCTGAGCAACCGTGTCGAGAAAATCTCCAGTTGCTTCAAGGCCGCTGCCAAGGAATACGACTATCAGGGACAGAACTATATCATCTATCCCATTAAAGTCAACCAGATGCGACCCGTAGTTGAGGAAATCGTCAGCCACGGCAAAAAATATAACATCGGACTCGAAGCCGGCTCAAAACCCGAACTACATGCCGTCCTCGCCACCAATATTGTCGATGACGCTCTCATAATCTGCAACGGCTACAAGGATGAGAACTACATCGAGCTCGCACTCCTCGCCCAGAAAATGGGACGTCGAATCTACCTCGTGGTCGAGAAACTCAACGAAATCAAACTGATTGCCGATGTCGCGAAACGGCTCAAGATTACCCCCAACCTCGGAATCCGAATCAAACTCTCGTCCTCCGGTTCCGGAAAATGGGAAGAGTCGGGTGGCGACCAGTCAAAATTCGGACTCAACAGCTCTGAACTCCTCATGGCGCTCGACATCCTCGAAAAACGCGAGATGACCGAAAGCCTCAAACTCATCCATTTCCACATCGGATCCCAGATAACCAAAATCCGACGAATCAAAAACGCCCTCCGCGAAGCCATGCAGTTCTATGTCCAGCTCTCAAAGCTCGGCTACAACATCAACTTCGTTGACATTGGCGGCGGACTCGGTGTCGACTACGACGGAACACGAAATTCAACCAGCGAGAGCTCCATGAACTATTCCATCCAGGAATATGCCAACGATGCCGTCTCTTCGCTCGTAGATGCATGTGTCAAGAACCACCTTCCGCAGCCCTGCATCATCACCGAAAGCGGACGCTCTCTCTCGGCCCACCATTCCGTCCTCGTCTTCGATGTCCTCGAAACAACAACGCTCCCCATCTGGAAAGAGTCCGACGAACTTTCATCCGACGAACATGAGCTCGTGCGCGAACTCTACAACATCTGGGACAAACTCGACAATGCCAGCCTCTTCGAAAGCTGGCACGATGCTCTGCAAATCCGCGAGGAGGCGCTCGACCTCTTCAACCTCGGATTGCTCGATCTCCGTAACCGGGCCATGATGGAAAAACTCTTCTGGTCCATCGCACGGGAAGTAGGGGAGATGGCCGCCTCCATGAAACATCCGCCCGAAGAGCTTAGGAAGATCTCCAAGATGATCCCCGACAAATACTTCTGCAACTTCTCCCTCTTCCAGTCGCTTCCCGATTCATGGGCTATCGACCAGATTTTCCCCATTATCCCCATCCAGCGTCTCGACGAAAAACCAACCCGAACCGCAACCCTCCAGGACATGACCTGCGATAGTGACGGAAAAATCTGCAACTTCATCTCCGCTTCGGGAGGAACAGCCAACTCCATTCCAGTACATCCCCTGCGTGCGGGCGAACATTATTATATGGGTGTATTTCTTGTCGGTGCCTACCAGGAAATCCTCGGCGACCTTCACAATCTCTTCGGCGACACCAACGCCGTCCACATCAGCGTCTACAAGGACCGCTATGAGATCGACCAGATAATCGACGGAGAAACCGTGGCCGAAGTTCTCGACTATGTCCAGTTCAACCCCAAGAAACTTGTCCGTAATGTCGAGACGTGGGTTACCTCCTGCATGAAGGCCGGAACCATCACCCCCAAGGAAGGACGCGAATTCCTCAGCAACTACCGCTCAGGCCTCTACGGCTACACCTATCTCGAGCGCGACTGATGCGTTATTTCCTACACTTAGCCTATAACGGACTGAACTACCATGGCTGGCAGCGTCAGCCGGGCGCCATCTCCGTCCAGGAGAAAATCGAGGACGGCCTCGCGCTTCTTCTCCGTCACCCGGTCAGCCTCGTAGGCGCAGGTCGCACCGATGCCGGTGTCAACGCCGCCATGATGATCGCCCATTTCGACACCGCTGTCCCTATCCCCGATAAAAACCGTTTCCTCGCCTCGCTCAACGGCATTGTCGACCCATTCAACATCGCTTTCTACGACCTCTTCCCGGTCTCCGACAATGCCCACGCCCGCTTCGATGCCGTCGACCGCACCTATCGCTACTATGTTCACATCCGTCGGTCCCCCTTCCTCTATCCCTACAGTCTGCAAGTACCTCCCACCGTCGATTTCGACCTGATGAATGAGGCGGCAAAAATTCTGCTGGAAGTTGACGACTTCACCTCCTTCGCCAAACTCCATTCCGACGTCAAGACCAACATCTGCCACGTCACTTCGGCCCGTTGGGAGCCATATCCAGCCGACCCCTCCCGCTACTACTTCGAGATAACCGCCAACCGCTTCCTGCGCAACATGGTCCGCGCCGTCACCGGTACCCTCCTCGAGATAGGTCGCGGCAAAATGACACTCGACCGCTTCCGCCAGGTCATCGACCAAAAAAACCGCTCCGCCGCCGGCACCTCCCTTCCCCCCTCCCCCCTCTTCCTCCACCACATCACCTATAATTATATATAGAGTCGTCGAGTCGTCAAGTCATCAGGTCTGT
This sequence comes from Muribaculaceae bacterium, assembly GCA_022510505.1. GTDB lineage: Bacteria > Bacteroidota > Bacteroidia > Bacteroidales > Muribaculaceae > JAFLTL01. The sequence goes on from JAFLTL010000013.1 coordinate 37,047, forward strand.
CTTGTAGAGTTGCCGGAGGCAACTCCATTACATAACCGCGTACGCATGCTCAGAAGGCTCAAGTGGTGATGAAGTCTCGCGGTTTATCCGCGAAGAAAGCGCGAAATTTCGTTTCGCAGAAGCCTCGACGAAGTCGCAGACGGCATTCGGCACCGCCGAATAGACACCTCGACAACCTGAAAACCTGAAATCCCGACAACCTGACAACCACACCTTCGGTAATGCCTACGACTTTTGTATACATAGTATATATTTTATATATTTGCAAAAACATTATTACAAGAACAATATGAAAACCACAACACTGTCAACTCCTGTACATCGCAAATTAATAGACATTCCCGAGGATACTTTTCGTTCGCTCTCTGTTAAGGCTGCACTTGCAGGCATCAGTCTCAAGAAACTTATTGAAAACCTCTTGGACCGCGAAGCCGAAGAAACCGACGATGTAGAAACCTATAGGATGATGATTAAAAACCGTCCTGAAGGGAAAGTCCTCCTGTCCGACAAAGAGCAGGAAGCGTTTGAGCAGAAATTCCGATTGGGACAATATCGATGAAAGTCCGATTTTCCAGGGAATTCGCCAAGGCCTTTTCCAAATTGTCTGGGAAAATGCTTGAGTCGGCCCGAAGAGCAGTAAATGAAGTTATAGATGCCACTTCCTTGGATGACATAACTGACTGCAAGAAACTTGTTGGAATGAATAACGTGTATAGGATAAGAATAGGAAATAAGAGAGCATTCTTTGTCCTTCACGTCTTCATAGATGATGAGTTCATTGTATTTGAATATTTGGTAAATAGGGGAGAGGCCTATACTGCCGAAATGAACAAGAAACTCCGCAAAAAAGATACATGAAATTTCGCCTCCGGCGAAGTCTTCGAGTTTTCAGGTTTTCGAGTCACTCGTTTTCATAGTATTGATATTATATAAGTGGGTATCTCCACGAATATAGTAATTATTAATGTTTTGAAAAGCAATAGGTTTGTACATTCTGTGACCTTTTGCAACACCTTCCATTCGACATAGCCGAATGTACTCATGGGCTCTTGAAATCGCGACAAAGTCGCAGAGGGCTTTCAGCTTAGCTGAAAAGAAGGCACGTTGAAAAGCAACGATGATAATTCAAAATTATTCCGATAATAGAAAATTTTCATATATCGTCGGAATAATTTAATTTTGAAAATCATTCCACAACAACACTTTCACGGGAACCAATGAAAATCAAAATTGAAAACTTGGGCGCTGTTTACCGCGGGGAACTTGACATGTCAAAACCACTTATCATTATGTGCGGTCCGAACAGCACCGGTAAAACCTATGTTTCCCACATCCTCTATTCATTGTATTTCAATAAATACCGAATATCACCCAATTGTTTCACTGTTCTATTAAAAGAACTTGATGTAAATGGCCGTGCACAGTTGAAAAAAGAATATCTCGACGAATTCCTGGAAGCCGAAATCAATGTGATTAAGAACTTTCTCGATTCCGTGTTCGGTATTTCCGAAGATGAGAAAAAACGATTGTTCCGCAATTTCCGTTTGACCCTGTCACTAGATGATAAGAACTACAAACAAGTCTGCGAGAAAAAATTCGCCTGCTCCCTCGGAATTTACGAGGGTCAAGTGCGACTGAAGAAGGAGGCCGGTTCCGACGAAATTGTATTTGAAAACCAAACCGGCAATCAATCCCTGAAATTGGAAAGTCTTCCTTTTGGAGAATTTTTGATTTACAATCTACTCCACGACTGCGCATTTTATCCGGTTAACAACGTCAGGATGTTGACAGTAGAGAGAAACTCCATCTACACCTTCAGTAAAGAACTCTCTTTAAGTAGAAACGAACTGATTGACCGGTTACAGGATGCCGGGAACGGCAAACTTGACGTGATGGATATTCTTGGGCAGGAATCCAAGCGCTATCCAATGGCTATTCGCGAAAGCTTGAAAATAGCCAATGACTTGGAAAACCTTCAGAAATACAAAAGTGATTTCACCGCTTATGCCGAACAATTAGAGAAAGATATTCTTCAGGGAAAACTTCTAATAAACAAATACGGTTCCGTTGAATTCCAACCCGAAACCAATACAAAAACAGTTCGTCGGTTGCAAATTCACATGTCTTCATCAATTGTGAAGACGCTGACCTCATTGATTCTTTACCTCAAACACCTTGCTCGCAAAGGTGACCTCCTTATAATCGATGAACCTGAAATGAATCTTCATCCCAACAATCAGATTCTTTTGGCACGAATATTTGCTCGTTTGGTCAATCATGGACTTAGGTTGGTCATCAGTACCCATAGCGACTACATCATTCGTGAATTCAACAACCTGATTATGGCCCATGAGATGGCGAGTGATTCAAAACTTTCCAATATTTCCGTCACTTATGACAAAACTGAACTCCTTGACCGAAAGAAACTCGAGGTAGTCTATTTCAGCCCACTCCCATCAAACAATAAGAAAACAGTTATGAAATCGGTTGAAGTTACCCGATATGGGTTCAACGTTTCATCGATTGATGACACTATAAATCACCAGAACGAAGTCTCCGACAGCCTTTACGAATATCTGCGCTACGGTCTATGAAAGATTTTGACTTTATCGCTTCTATAATCCACAATCGTTATCTTTGCAAAGGCAACGAACGGCTTCTAATGATAGAAGACAAGGAGTCTACTGGGAAAGAACAACAGCTGGTCAGGATTTCATTCAATGAACGCCAAATTGACCGAATCAACCTCTATCGTTTCGATTCTGAAACAAACAAGTTCCTGCTGTTTTTCAATGATGGTGACAATGCACCCAAGGGACTGAACAAATTCTGCGATTATATCATCATGGTAGAGCGCGATGATGTTCTCTCTGTCGTTTTGGTAGAACTTAAGCGTGGTGGCACTGATGGTCACGAACAGCAGCTCGAAGCCGGCCGGCTTTTTATGAAATATATTCTAAAGACAGCCGAGCGCATCAAAGATTTAAATAAACAGGAATTAAATATTGAATCGGTTGAATTAAGACAGGTTTTAATTCAGCCGGCGCGCTCTAATAAAGAATTGACAAAAAGAAAAGATATTGAATTGCTCGACAAGAACTCAGTTATGAAATGTCGATGTTTCAATGAATTCCGACTGATTGAATATTTATAACTGAAATTTAGGAAAATATAGGTTTTCGATTTGTTGTCTCTGTCTCCTCGTGCTGTCTAAATGACATAGCCGAATGTACTCATGGCGTCATAGAAACCTGAAAACTCCGCTTCCGACACCTCGCGGTTTCACCGCGTTGCTCTGCTTCCGATGACATCTAAAAATTTTCAAATGACAAATTTCATTATGTCGTTTGAAAGTTTTAATTTTGCAATAATACCTTGTCCGAACAAGTCCCGGGGTTCGTGGAAAAGCGTTCAAGCAAGTATTTTTTTTCTTTCGGTGCTCCCATCGGAATAAAAAACTATTGCCTGTTCCGTTTCACTCCACATTTCATCCCTGCCATGCTTTAGGTCTTCTTTGTTGCAATCGCGTCAAGCCATCAAGAGTTCTAGAAATTGCGACAAAGTCGCAGAGGACTTTCAGCTCCGCTGAAAAGAAACCTCAATACTCTGCGTCGACGCAGGCGATGATAACTGATAATTCGCGAAGTAAAGCTTTGCTAAATAAACAGCCAAACACCATGCCTCAGAAAAAAACAATAGTGTCACGACAATTGACATGGACTGGAGAAAGTACTGAAAGTACCATTTCCTATAAAGAGATGTTATTGATGATGAAAAAGTATGGAGCTGAAAAAGCCAAAACTGTAAGAAGTTCAAGAAAATATTTGCGTAGTCTCGGTTTGGTTCTTAACAGAAACGGAGAAATAATTGACTTCAAAGGATAATGTATACCTTCCAACCAAATCTTCTGATTGGATTTCATGGCTGTTCCCGCGATATTGGTATGTCAGTGATCAATGGCGACACTAAATTTGTATTCGAAACCCAAAATGCATCTTGGGCTACTTTCTCCCTCGAGTTGACATAGATTATAACCCCACAACCTGACAAACTCATAAAATGCCTTGCGGCATGTTTTTACTCCCATTTGTAATGTTTTCAGTGGCTCCCGCCACGTTGTTAGTTCCACTTCGCTCCATCGCGGTTGGACCGCGAGCCGTCATCGGAACTTCGTTCCGAGCCTTGAGTGGCTAACGCCACGCCTTCAACGGAACAAAGTTCCGTGATATCACGTTGCTCCGCAACGTAGAAGCCTTCGCCTTTGGCGAAAGAAGCCGCGAAACTCCGTTTCGCAGAAGCCGTGCCTCCGGCACAGAAGCCTCGGCGTAAGCCGAAGACGCCTGGAAGCTCCGCTTCCAGGAAGCCTCGGAGCCCCGCTCCGCCACTCCGCGTCATAAACAACATCGCATCAGCGATAAACAACGTGCCTCCGGCACAAACAACATCGCCAAAGGCGATAGACAACATGACGCTCCGCTGAATAGACAACCTGGCCTCCGGCCATAGCCAACATCGCCTCCGCTGATAAAAAAATGATAAAATCAATAGAACTGATAGATTTCTTCTCATTCAACCATTCCACCGTCATAAAATTAAGACCAGGAGTTAACCTTCTTCTAGGAATCAATGGCAGTGGAAAGAGCTCCTTTATCAATGCACTACGCGTCATGACCGAAGGAATAGTAGGAGAAGGACTGGTAAACCTGATTCAAGGGCGTTGGGGCGGTTTTGACGAAGTTGTTAACTGTGCGGGTAATCCATCTTCCCAAAATGCCACATTAAAATTTACCTTCGATTACAAAGAACTGAACAAGATAGACCCTGCAGTAAATTTCAGTTCCGACGTCATTTACACCATTATAATTCTAAAATCGGGCCATTCCTTCACTCTTGAGGAAAGGATGGAAACAAAAAACACTAAGAATCAAAAGAAACCATTCGTTTATTTGAGTTTTAAAAACGGGAGGGGATGGATTTCAACTCGCGATGACGATGGAAAGATAGAGAAGAAAACTTATAGCCCCGATGAAATTGACGGTCAGGAACTCGTTTTGCGTCAAATCAACGACCCGGTTCATTATTTGCCGACATTTGTGTTGCGACGTGCTATCGAGAAAATCGCAGTTTATGATCCATTCAACATAAATTCCGAAAGCAGCGTTAGAAAACCATGTGAATATTCCGCCGACGTTCGCCTAAAAAAAAACGGAGAAAACCTTTCATTGATTTTGAATCGCCTGAAGACAACCCAATTGAAGTCGTTCGACCTCATTGAGGAAATGATGAAAAAGGTCAATCCTTCGTTCATGGCTCTAATTATTGGAAATGAATATGGTAAATCATATGTTACCCTCCGCGAGCAGAATCTCGAACGCTCAATTGGAGCATCCCATCTTTCTGACGGTACATTGAAATTCCTCCTGTTGGAATCAATCTTCTACAACCCTTCGCGAGGAGCAATGGTGGCATTGGAAGAACCCGAACAAGGATTACACCCCGACATGACCCGCTCCGTGGCTCAAATGATACAGCATGCTGCAAAGGAGAGCCAACTGATCATAGCAACCCATTCACCCCTTCTTCTGAATCAATTTCAACTCGAGGATATTCTGGTGTTTGAAAAAGATTCGGAAAATTCAACCGTCGTGAAGAAATATACCGAAGACGATTTCCCCGATATGGATGAATATTTGCCCGGACAATTGTGGCTGATGGGAAAAATCGGAGGTAAAAGATGGTAAAGATCAATTTGTTGATCGAAGGCGGTAACCCTTCGGAAAATAGCGACATCTTGACAATTGGAAACAATGCTGTCCTAAGACAGTCATTCAATGAGTTCTTTACCCGACTTTTAAGCAGAAACGACATTGGAGTCAGTCTGGGGTTCGGTTATAGAAATGCAGCCAAAGAATTCTCCGGAAATAACGATATTGATTTCCTTTTTGTTGACTCCGACACGTCGCCCCAGAATCTCGAAACCTGGTTTGTAAAGATTGAAGAGGATCAAAATCCTATTATAATTCCTGAGAATCGAAAGAAAAACGTGATTTTCATGATTCAAGAAATGGAGGCGTGGTTTCTTAAGCAACCTGAATGTATTCTGAAATGGAGCGCGGTAAATGGTTTCAAACGTTTGCATCCCAAGGAAAGTCTTGAACAACATTCTCTTTTGCAAAACAACATAGAACAAGTTTCTAAACCATCCCAGAAATTGTATGATATAATCAAACATTTTTTTGAGAGGGATGGAAAAAAAATCAAATATAATAAAATGAAGGACTCGCCAGGGTTGATCGACTCTTTGGATCCTATTGAATTGATGAAAATAGACATTCAGCTCCAAAACTTCGTCAAACAAGTATAGCTCTGTCGAACACTCCGTTCCACGTTGTTTATTCAGGAATCTGAATGTTTTTGGTTCGCTTCGCTCCAACGCGGCTGCACCGCGAGTAACCAGTTTCACTTCGTTTCACGTTTTCTATTCGACCCTGTCGAATGTTTTCTAGGACTTCGTCCTGTTTTCTATCTCGTTACGCTCGATGTTTTCTACGGCTTTCGCCGTGTTAACACGATGCAAAGCATTGTAGACAACATCGCTCCGCGATATACAACATGAAACTCCGTTTCATAGACAACATGGTCTCCGGGCATATACAACATGAAACTCCGTTTCATCTGTAATCTTCAATATTTTAGCCGACCATTTGCAGCCCTTCTAATAGATGAAGAGATGCAAACCCTATATCTGTTGATAAGTCTAAGCGAAAACCGAAACCCTGAAGTAAAAGATAATTATCTGATATCGAGAGTTAGCTCCGAGGATATAGCCGATTACATGCAACGTCGCGACGGACTGAAGGATATCTTCAATCGTAGAGGACTTAATCTGGCCACTATCAACAACGGCCGGGTGTCACTTCATGTCATGGACAAAGAAGAAAAAAACTGTTCAACAGCTCAATTCTTTCCGACAAGTTCGATCCCGAATTCTGCTACGATAAAATGAAACTAAAGGTTTTTCTGAGAAAGAATCCCAAATTTATAAAAGTTTATGATAAATGACTAAAAGTTCACTTAAAAAGAACTTTGCTTATAATCTTATTAACAGGGTAAGTGGAATGTTATTCCCTTTGGTAACATTCCCTTATGCATCGAGGATATTAGAGGCCGACGGTATAGGTGAAATAAACTTTTTAAATTCTATTATCTCATGGATAATGTTAATATTCTCTATAGGCATTCCTGTCTATGGAGTTAGAGAAGTTGCACGAAATAGAGACGACAAAAATGATTTGATAATTAGATCTACTGAACTTTGGTGGCTTCAACTCTCTTTTTCATTATTAGGGTATTTGGTAGTGCTTTTTGCGATTATGTTCAGTACAAGAATATATGAGAATAGAGAATTGTTTTTGATTTTGAGTACAAGCATTTTCTTTAATGCTCTTGGTTGTGAATGGTTTTATAGTGGGGTTGAAGATTTTAAATATATAACTATAAGATCTATAGTTACCCGTATTTTATATATCATTTTATTATATCTATTAGTTAAATCAAGGTCCGATCTGGTAATCTACGCATGGTTAACTGTATTGGTTAATGTTGGAAGCAATATATTCAATTTTTATAGATTTAACAATTTGATTAAACCATTTAATATCAAGTTTAAGGATATAAAGCCTTTTAAACATATAATACACACATTGAAAATATTCTCTATGAGTATATCAATCAATCTCTATTCAACATTAAATATAGTTATTCTTGGTTTTCTAAGCACTTCTTTTGCTGTAGGATATTTTGTGGGGGCTACAAGAATAACGACTATAGCTGTTGGAGTGATTGCAGCAATACAAACTACTTTGTTACCAAGGGCTTCTTATTTGATAGCTTCCAATAAATATGTAGAATATGAGAGAATGTTAAATAAAATTTTAAATCTCACTTATATTCTTGTGCCTCCAATCGTATTTGGATTGATTGTAATGTCCCCGATTATAATCCCTATCTTTTGTGGGGATACTTATAAACCAGCAGTAGTAACTCTAATGATTATTGCTCCCAGTTTGTTTTTTTCAGTGATTTCGGGTACTTTGAATGTAACAGTAATGATTCCATTTAAAATGGAAAATAAATCCACAATAGCTTGTATTATTGCTGGTATTGTCAGCATATTGATTAATTTTCTCTTAATCCCTTCTTTGGCGCAGAATGGGGCTTCTATTGGCTTAGTTGCCGCCGAATTCACCGTGTTCTTTATATTATATTATTATTCTCAGAAAAATCTTAATATAAAGATTTTCCAAATATCCTACATAAAATATATAATAGGTGCATTCATTATGTATGGGTTTTGTCTGTTGATAAAAGCTCAAATTGTTAACGACTGGATCGCCTTGGGTGTTGTTCCTTTATGTGGGTTTATGATTTATTTATCATTTCTTTTTTTGACTAAAGATCGATTGACTTTAGATACATTTAATGTTTTGAAGACAAAAATATCCTTACGGTAAGTAACTATGTTTAAGAAGGAGTCGCTTGCAATCATTATTCCGGCTTATAAACCCGAATATCTTTACAAGACGTTAGATTCTATTGCAAAACAAACCGTTAGGAATTTCCATCTTTATATAGGCGATGATGATAGCCCATATAACCTTGAATCAATTGTTGATAAATTTAAAGATAAAATCACATTGACCTATGTGAAGTTTAGTGAAAATCTAGGTTCTAATGATCTTGTTGCTCATTGGAATAGATGTATTTCACTATCTAGAGAAGAAAAATATATATGGCTCTTCAGTGATGACGATATAATGGGTCCCAAGTGCGTTGAAGAATTCTTTAGAACTCCCGAGGAAATAAGAGATCAGTGCCTATATCATTTTAATTTGTTTATCATAAATCATATAGTAAATGATAAAAAAAATTTCGTAATAGAATCAACCACTAATTTCCCATTAAGACTAACTGCAGTTGACTATATTAAGGAGAGGTACATTAACGGGTTAAAGTGTTATGCTGTTGAATTCGTCTTTACACGCGAAATTTATAATGAATTAGGTGGATTCTTAAAATTTGATTTAGCCTGGGGAAGCGATATTTTAACCTGGTTTAAAATGGCCTCTGCTTTAAAATATGGAATTTATACAGGAAACTGTCAATATGACGCAAGTGTTTTTTGGAGAAGAAGTTCTGTAAATCTTACTCCAAAAAGAACTCCAGATATATATTATAGGAAAATGAAGGCCACTTTTGATAACGCCGTTTTTCTTAAAACTGAATTGGAGAGATTTCCTATTTCCAAAAAGGAGAAAAATTCCCTCCTTGAATTTCCTCTGGATGCCTTCATGTCGTGCTATAATATTCTGCCTTTTAAAAAGGTAATCGGGTTATATTTTAGTTATTTAAAGAAATTTGGTCCTTCATTAAAATATTCTAAATCTATGGCCTATTATGTATTGAGAAGAGTTCTATATCTGCTAAAAGTTGATACCAGGAAGTAATATTTTATAACTTAAACATCTAAAATTAATATTTTTATGAAAATTGTGTTCTATCCAATTACAAATGACGATTATAATTCTTATTTAGGTATTATAAAAAAAGCCATTAAAATGTCTGATCCATTAATTGAATTTGTCAAAATCCCAGGTTTTTTTAATTTTTACCGATGGAAAAAGATAAAGATTTTTTGGTTAAATTGGTTTGAAAATTTGGATAATCGAAATTTATTTAGATTGTTTAAGGGATTAATAAATAAGTTACTCATAATTCTATATTGTAAACTATTTGGAATTAAATTAATGATGGTATTTCATAACGGTATGCCACACGATCCAAAATATAATATAGAAAAGATATTCTATAGATTTTTGCTCAAAGTATCAAATAAAATACTTATCCTGTCAAATATCTCCAAGAATGTCATAAAAAGAGATTTTGGTAGAGGGTTATTAAAAAAAATTATTCTGATTCCCCATCCGTGCTATACTTTAGATGAGAAAAAATACTTACAAAGTCCCCATCGATTCACTGTTTTGTTTATGGGTTTAATTCGTCCCTATAAAAATTTAGAGATGATAATTGACCTGGCTTCCAAATATAGGGATATAAGTTTTATAATTGCTGGAAAACCATTATCTGAAAAATATCTAGCAGATATATTAAATGAAATAAAACAGTTGGATAATGTTGAACTCTATGCTAAATATCTTTCTGATGAAGAAATGGATAATTTCATAAATTTGGCCGACATTATGATACTTCCTTACAATACAGCAACAAGTATTAATAGCGGTGTTGCGATGTATGCTTTGAGTAAAGGAATAAATATTATTATCCCCTTTATAGGAACAATAGAGATGTTGAAAAACAAGGATAAGGTATATCATTACTCTTATGATTCGGGAGAGGACCATATGGTTAAACTTGAAGAAGTTCTGTTGAAATCCAGATATGATTTTTCCAATGATTATAACAAGTTCATATCCAACAGTCAGCAATTAAGATCAGAGGTTATTCATAGTTTTTCAGTAGAAAAAATTTCAGATTTTATAGATAAATCAGGAATATTGAAACTGAAAAATAAAACTGATAAAAAATAAGATCTAAATGAGAAAACTAATTAAATATTTATATCTTCGTTTTATTAAAAGAATTGGAATTAAATTTTATTACTCCACAATTATTGGTCGAAGCTCAATATTTGAGGGGAAGGGTGTAATAGGCAGAAAATCAGTTTTTAACGGAGTTATGGGTTATGGAACTTATATAAGTGCGAATTCAAAGATATATGGAAAAATAGGGCGATTTTGTTCAATTGCAGGAGATGTAACAGTAGTAGTAGGAGTTCACCCAATTAAGAATAAATTTGTTAGCACATCTCCCATTTTCTATTCAACGATAGGACAAACTGGTGAAATCTGGGTTTCGGAAAACAAGTTTGAAGAACTTAGATTTGCCGAGGATAAATTCCCGATTGTTATTGGTAATGATGTATGGATAGGTTATGGTGCTAATATCTTAAGTGGAGTTAAAATAAATGATGGTGCGGTTGTGTTAGCAGGGTCAGTTGTGACGAAAGATGTACCCCCCTATACTATTGTTGGTGGAGTTCCTGCAAAAGTTATTGATACAAGATATGATGAAGAAACTATAAAATGGCTATTAAATTTTAAGTGGTGGGAAAGACCTATTGACTGGATTAAAGACAATGTTAACCTATTCCAAAATATTGATGACTTAAAGAAATTCTCTAAAATTTAAAACACTCATTCATGAAAAAAGGTACTGTATTTATTTCAGGTGGATTGGGAAATCAAATGTTTGAATATGCGTTTCTATTGTATTTGAAAAGATATTCTAAACTTGATAATTTAAAAATAAACACTGCATTCTATATTTTCTGTAAAGATCATAACGGTTATGAACTGTTTAGGCTGTTTAATATTTCTCAAAATAAAAATATTTTAGAATTTTATCTATTAAGATTAAGCCGTTTTCTTTATAATAGAAGGGGTCTAATTCGTAAGATGCCTTATATGAGATATATATGTGAAAAGAATTTCAGTTCTTCTGAAATTCAAAGCGATTCCGATATAATTTATTTTTTCGATGGCTATTGGCAAGAGCTGGACTTTGTAGAAAAGGTCAAGAAAGAAATATTTAACACCTTTAGGTTTGATAAATCGAAGTTAAATGTTGAAACGGAAAAGTTATATAATAAAATCAGTAATCTGGAAAATACAGTTTCAATTCATGTGAGAAGAGGAGACTATTGCAAATTTGACGATAAATATGGAAATATATGCACTCTTGAATATTATAAGCAAGCAATAGAAATAATAAATCAAAAAATTTCAGACCCACTTTTTATATGTTTCTCTGATGATATGGAGTGGGTTCGCGCTAATATTCAACTTGAAAATGCTATTTATGTTGATTGGAACATTGGTGAGAATTCTTGGGAGGATATGTTTTTGATGTCAAATTGTAGAAATAGTATAATCGCCAATAGTACCTTCAGTTGGTGGGGAGCCTATCTCAAGGAGAATATTAAGGACAGTGTTATAATTTGTCCTCATCGTTTTACAAATCAATCTGATGACTGGGCTCTAATTCCAGAGGGGTGGATAAAACTATAGCTAAAATATTTTTTGTAAAATGCTGAAAAACAATAAATTAAATGGGGGGGGGTAGTAAGGTCATTGCCTTTTATTTGCCTCAGTATCATCCAACTCCAGACAATGAGCGATGGTGGGGTAAAGGATTCACTGAATGGACTAATGTTGCTAAGGCTAAACCTTTGTTTAGAGGTCATTATCAACCAAAAATTCCGGCAGATTTAGGATTCTATGATCTTAGATTGTCCGAAATCAGGGAAGCACAAGCTGAACTTGCTCGTGAAGCAGGAATCTATGGATTCTGTTACTACCACTATTGGTTTGGAAATGGGAAACAAGAATTGGAATTGCCATTTAATGAGGTTCTAAGAACAGGGAAACCTGATTTCCCATTTATGTTATGCTGGGCAAATGAATCATGGCACAAGAAATTTTGGAACAAAGATGGTGTGGGAACTTCCAAAGAAATCCTGATAGAGCAAACCTATCCTGGTGAAAAAGATATCGTAAATCATTTTTATCACCTTTTACCTGCATTTAAAGATCCCCGTTATATTAGAATTTATGGGAAGCCGGCATTCATGATTTACATGCCAGAAAATATACCGTCCTTGGGTCAATTTATAAAAAAATGGGAAGAGCTCGGAATGAGAGAAGGGTTAGGTGGAATTTACTTTATAGGTCATCTTCAAAAGTTAAATGATAAACAAGTTGCCAATTCTATAAAATTATATGAAAATAATAATTTCAATGCAATTAACCTGGTAGATCATTATAGCGTTATAGAAACTTTCTATAAAGAACATTTCTTTAAACATTTAAGAAATAAAATAGAAAGAATTCTTTTAAAAAGGCCAATAACAATAGATTATAAAAATATAAATAAAAGAGTAATCAGTAAAGAGAATAAAGCCAATAATGTTTACCCAACCTTAATTCCGAATTGGGATCATACTCCACGAAGTGGTAAAAATGGAAGAGTATACACTAATGTTTCTCCTAAATTATTCGCTGAACAGGTGAGCTATTGCTTAGATTTAATTTCCGACAAGGATGATGAGGATAAAATCATTTTTCTTAAATCGTGGAATGAATGGGGGGAAGGAAATTATATGGAGCCAGACCTGGAATTTGGACATGGTTTTCTTAAAGCCTTGAAAAATTCTCTTAAAAGAAATCAGGCAAAAAAGATACAATAACAACGTTGACATAATTAATAATTATGAGTGAAAATCTACTAGTTAACAAAACTTATAATTATACACTGATAATTCCTCATTATAATATCTCAAGTCTTTTGGGTCGGTTGTTAAAAACTGTCCCTCAAAGAGAAGATATGCAAGTAATCGTTGTTGATGATTGCTCGACAAAAGATCTGAACAAATTGGAACAGTTAAGAGAGGAATATCCATGGATAGAATGGTATGATACAGGAACAAATGGAGGAGGTGGAAAAGCTCGAAATATTGGATTGGATCATGCTAAAGGAAAGTATGTCCTGTTTGCCGATGCCGACGATTTCTTTCTTCCTAATTTAAATCTTGTGTTAGATAATCACAAGGACGAAAACTTCGATATTTGTTATCTGGGAGTTATTGCATTACATGAAAATAGTTTTAATTTTTGGGGAGATTTAAATTATAATAAAATTTTAAAAAAATTCAAGAATGCTGAGGATTTTAGATATAAGATTCCTTCTCCTTGGAGCAAATTATATAATTTAGATATGATTATTAAATATAATATAAAATTTAGTGAAACGATAATAGCAAATGATATTTACTTTACAACACTATGTGACTACTATTCAAAAAAAATTGAGATAGATAAGCACACAATTTATGTTTATGTCGTTAGTGATAACTCTACTTCACATGTTTACACTGTTGAAAAAGAATTGATAAGATTAGAGGAACGCTTGAAGTGTGATAAATTTTTATTCGATCATAATCAAATAAAATTGTTAATAAAAAAATCAAGTAGAGGGATAGGTGCTATTTTAAAAAATGCAACATCTATCCAAATTCAAGAATTATATAATTTAGGTGAAAAATATAATATTTCTAAATTGGAAATACAATTGAGTGGAAATATCTTTAATATACTTTATAATATTAAACATTTGGGACGATAATTGATTTGTCTATATAAAAATAATCCTTATATAAATTTATATTCTTAATAAATGATGGTATATTTATATATCGTAATTATAATTTCAGGTATATTTTATACTATTAAACGGTTTCATAGAAATCCTTCCGGGAGTTTATTGAACCCCTTGTTCTATATGGTGATTCTGTCATTATTTTATTTTATAATACCGTTAATATTTCTTCCATTTTCTCTTAAAGTCATGGATATGGAAGTTTCCCAAAGAACAATTTTTAAAAGTTGTTTTTTAAGTTTCTATTATACCTCAATCTTTTTTTTATTTTACATATTAAGTAAAGATAGAAATGTGAGATTCTCTTGTGTTCAATTTAATAATAAATCTATTAAGATAGCAAAAATCATTAATATCTGCATTTGTATTTTACTTATATATATAATTATTTTTAGGGTTCCTCATATTTTAGCCTTAAGATCAAGTCGAGGAGTCGCATTTGGAATGTATAATAATTTAATAGAAGGACCTTTTAAATTTAGGTTAGTTCTATTATTTCATTTGGGTATTATTTCCTTCTTATTCATAAAATTTAAGAGATATAAATATTTTCTGCCATTAATTTGTTATTTAATTATTGATTTTTCTCATGGGGGGAGAATTTTAAGCGTCATTGTATTATTATTCTTTTATATACATTTTGTAATTGATAGGGGGAAATCATATATAAAATATTCTTTCATAGCTATTATTTCTTTAATAATACTAGGAGTATTACAGAGAGACTCATCAGAATTCCAGTTAATGTGGAAAATTTATAGTAGCGTTACAGAATTTTGCAATACATATTTAACAACGGTTTATCTTATAGAGCATCCCGAATATTCTCAAGACATTTCAAGCTATACTGTTTTATGGATATCAAGATGTGTCCCTGGAGGTATGGTTGGAAAAATGATGGGAATCGATACGTGGTATGGAGAGCTATTAAGTCAAGAAATAGGCCAAGGTTATGGCCTAGCTGGAAATATAATAAGTGAGAGTTTAGTTTATGGAGGGTTCTATTTAGCTTTAATAAATCCAATATTAATTGGTTTTATTTGTTATGTTATTAATAATTTGAAAGGGAAAGACACCTTAGCTGGTTTTTGGTTTGTTATGTATTTATGTATTCCAATTCAGGAAAATTTTAGACAATATTTCTGGGGATATGTTTTATATCCAGTTCAATTAGTTTTTTTCTGGGGAATATGGGCATACCCAGATTGGTTCAAGAAGATCCTTATGCCAATAAATAAAAATAATTATATTTTAGATTCTAAAGAACAACTTCTTATAAAAAAGAACATTAAAAATTGATTTAATCAACATAATGAAAATTCTATATTGTCTTGCCGGGACTTTCAATTCTGGAGGTATGGAAAGGATTGTGATACAGAAAGCCAATTGGCTATCTGAGCATGGTTATGATGTAATTATCGCAACAACAGAACAAAATGGTCAGGATAACTTTTTTGATATAAATAAAAAAATTAGAAGGATAGATTTAGATGTAAATTATAGTAAAACCGTAGGATATAATGTTTTAAAAAAAATTTTTAAACGAAAACATCTAATGAGAATTCATAAGCGGAAATTAGCAAGTATTCTAGAACTTGAAGAACCAAATATTGTAATATCAACATTTGGAAATGAAATAGAGTTTCTATATAAATTGAAAGATAGAAGTAAAAAGATAGCTGAAATTCATTTTTCCAAATGGTTTAGACTTCAATATAATAGGAAAGGTCTGTGGAGATTGATTGATAAATATTTAACTTGGAAAGATAATAAGATTCTTTCCTATTATAACAAATTTATATGTTTAACCAATGAAGATAAGAAGAATTGGGAAGGACATTCAAATATAGTTCAGATTCCAAATTTTATAGAGGAAATTACAGAAATTCCTGCTAAACTTGATAATAAATCCATGATAGCAGTAGGACGGTTGTCCTATCAGAAAGGATTCGATAGGTTGATTAAATCATGGAAAATTGTAAATCAAAAATATCCTGACTGGAAATTACACATTTATGGAGACGGAGAAAAAGGTGATGAACTTTTAAATTTAATTGAATCTCTGAATTTAGAAAATTGTATATATATTCATAAACCAGAGAAGGAAATTCGATATAGATATTTAGAAAATTCAGCTCTATTGCTAACATCTCACTATGAAGGATTGCCAATGGTTTTAATTGAGGGCATGTCTGTTGGTTTGCCACTAATATCATTTGATTGTCAATGTGGTCCTTCTGACGTAATAACGGACGGATTAAATGGTTATTTAGTCCCAGACGGTGACATTGATACGTTCGCAGATAGAATATTTAAAATCATCGAGAATGAGCCTAAGAGAAAAGAGATGGGAAAAAATTCTTTAATAGAAAGTAAGAAATATGATAAACAAAATATCATGAAACAGTGGGAACAATTATTTCAAGAAATAAATGAAAATAAACAGTAAGTCATCTAATAATTATATAGTTGTAAATGCTACCGCTATAGAGGGCGGAGGCGCATTGAGTATACTAAAACAGTTTATAGAAAATATTCCTTTAGATGATAACAAATGGTTGATTTTCATTTCTGATAAAATCCATTTAGATAAATTCAATGAAAATGTTCGAATTGAAAAAATATCTGGAGTAAAATCACTTTTTAAAAGATTCTGGTGGGATCTTATAGGTCTCAGAAAGTGGTTGCGAAATAACAAAATTATTCCGATTGCTAAGGTTTCCTTACAAAATACAGGTTTCTTAGTGGGAAAAGATATCCCCTCTTTTATATATTTTCATCAATCCATTCCATTTTATAATAAAAAATGGAATCCTTTAATAAAGGAACAACGAACGTTATGGTTTTATAAAAATGTTTATCCAATTTTTGTAAAAATGTTTCTAAAAAAAGAAACAATAATTTTTGTTCAATTAGATTATATAAAAAAGGGTTTTTCTAATTACTTCAAGCATCCTCTGAAGAATATAGTAGTAGTACATCCTGTTATCAAGATTAATAAGACAGATAATTTTCCTTTAAAAAAAGAAGGTATTGATTTGTTTTATCCTACTTCTAATTTTTTCTATAAGAATATTGTTGTTTTAATAGAAGCATTATCTAATACATCTAATAATATAAAACTTTACTTAACGCTAAAGGACGACTGTAATAATGATAAAATTGAATACATGGGTCCACTAACTTTTAATGAAGTTTGTGGGATGTATGAGTCATGTGATGCTCTTGTTTTCCCTAGTTATATAGAGACTTATGGATTACCTTTGATTGAAGCAGCCACCCGAGGTGTACCTATTTTGGCTGCTGATCTTCCATATGCCAGAGAAGTACTAAGTGGTTATGAAGGAGTAAAGTTTATCCCTTTCAATAATGCTGATGCTTGGAGATGTGAAATGGAAAAACTAGAGAAGAGTAAAAGATATAAACCTTTTGACGTGTCTAATAGACCCTCTTGGAAGGAATTATTTGAAAAGATTAATAAAAATATTTTTTAAAATGTCGGTATTTAAAGATAAAGTCCTGTTGATTACTGGAGGAACTGGGTCATTTGGGAATGCTGTTCTAAGAAGATTTCTTGACAGCGACATAAAAGAAATTCGCATATTCAGCCGAGACGAAAAGAAACAGGATGACATGCGTCATGCTTTACAAAATCCAAAGGTGAAGTTCTACATCGGAGATGTGAGAAATAAGGCCTCTGTAGATGTTGCAATGCGTGGAGCCGATTATGTTTTTTCCGCTGCAGCGCTGAAACAAGTGCCATCGTGTGAGTTTTTCCCCATGGAGGCAACCAATACTAACGTGATTGGAACGAATAATGTCTTACAATCAGCAATCGAACACGGTGTGAAGAACGTTGTGGTTCTTTCTACCGATAAAGCAGCTTATCCGATAAATGCTATGGGTATATCAAAAGCATTGATGGAGAAGGTTGCAATAGCTAAAGGTCGTGAATTGGGAGAAGGGGCAGGAACGACGATTTGTTGTACTCGTTACGGCAATGTCATGGCATCACGTGGTTCGGTAATTCCTCTTTGGGTTGACCAAATGATGGAAGGGAAGCCCATTACTATAACCGATCCAAACATGACTCGATTCATGATGACTTTAGATGATGCAGTGGACTTGGTGGTTTATGCTTTCGAACATGGTCATAATGGTGATTTGTTTGTACAAAAGGCTCCAGCAGCCACTCTTGAAACTTTAGCCGCGGCGTTGAAAGAAACTTACGAGAAGGTGAATCCGAAATATGGTGAAACCGAGGTAAAGGTTATCGGAACCCGACATGGAGAAAAACTATACGAGACTCTTGTTACTCGCGAGGAGATGGCAAAAGCTATCGACATGGGTAAATATTTCAGAATACCCTGTGATAACAGAGATTTGAATTATGATAAATATTTCAGCGAGGGAAATGAAAATCTTTCAAAGATTGAAGATTATCATTCCCATAATACTCATAGACTGAATAAAGAAGAGATGAAAAATCTTCTGTTGAAGCTTCGTTTCATTCAGGAAGATCTGGGACTTATAGAAAAAGCGAAATCAAAGGAAATAAGAAGCGAATAATGAAAACTTATGGAAAAAATTCATATAATAAAAGGAGAAATTTTTGAAGATTTTAGAGGTAGAATTAATTCTATTAATAATTTTCATTTTGAAGGTATAAAGAGATGTTATTTGATTCATCATCCAGACAGTTCAATAATAAGAGGATGGCACGGACATCAAAATGAAAGGAAATGGTTTTATTGCGTTAAGGGTGATTTTAAAATTGCTCTTGTAAAAATTGACGACTGGAATAATCCTTCCAATGAATTAAAGCCACATATATATGATATTAATGATAAAGATAGTCAACTTATTTGTGTTCCATCAGGATATGCAAACTGTATAAAAACAAATACTGATGGTTCTATTTTATTGGTTCTGTCCGATAAAACTCTGGAAGAGGCAGTAGAAGATAGCTGGAGATATGATAAATCCATGTGGGTTGATTGGTCTAAATTATAAAAACGCAAAATAATGAAATTTCTAATTATGGGATGTAATGGGATGGCTGGACACACCATCTCATTATATTTAAGTGAACAAGGTCACGAAGTGTTAGGGTTTGATAAGAAAAAGTCGAACTTAATAAGGAGTGTTTCAGGAGATGCCAGAAATATTGATCAGGTCAGGGATTTAATAAAGAATGGTGGTTTTGACACTATAATCAATAGTATAGGTATACTTAATCAATATGCTGAAGAGAACAAAGCATTAGCAACATATTTAAATTCTTACTTACCTCACCTGCTTGTGGACTTGACAGCAGGAACAGATACTCAAGTCATTCATATGAGTACGGATTGTGTTTTCTCTGGAGAGAAAGGACAATATACAGAAGATGATTTTAAAGATGGAAAAACATTCTATGATAGATCGAAAGCGTTAGGTGAGATAGAAGATGAAAAAAATATTACTTTAAGGAATTCTATCGTAGGTCCCGATGTAAATCCAAAAGGAATTGGCTTATTAAACTGGTTTATGCAACAAGACGGAGAAATCAAAGGATTTACAAGATCTATTTGGACCGGACAGACCACTCTTCAACTTGCAAAAACAATGGAAGCTGCAGCAATGGAAAGAGCTCATGGATTATATAACACTGTACCGAATGAATCTATTTCTAAATATGAACTTGTGAAACTCTTTAATAAATATTTAAGGAATGATAAATTAATAATAAATCCTGTAGAAGGGGTTAAGGCGGATAAATCTCTTAAAAGAACACGTTTTGAATTTAATTATTTAATACCGGATTATGAAGAAATGATATCCGAAATGGCAAAATGGGTAATAAAACATAAATCGTTATATCCTCATTATAATCTATAAAATCGAAGATTATGAATAAGCTTAAATTAATGACTATTGTAGGAACTCGGCCCGAGATTATAAAAATGGCGGAGATTATAAAAAAATGTGATGAATTTTTTGATCATATTTTGGTGCATACGGGTCAAAATTATGATTATCAACTAAATGATGTGTTTTTTAAAGATTTAGGATTAAAAGCCCCTGATTATTATTTAGGAGTTGTAGGGGAGAATTTAGGGCAAACCATGGGGAATGTGATTTCAAAGTCATATGAATTAATGTCACAAATTAATCCAGATGCCGTGATTGTTTTAGGAGATACGAATTCTTGTTTATCTGTTATACCTGCGAAAAGATTGAAGATTCCTATATTTCATATGGAGGCTGGAAATCGTTGTAAAGATGAAAATCTACCAGAAGAAGTAATACGGAGAATAGTAGATGTAACCAGTGATATCAATCTGTGTTATTCTGAACATGCAAGAAAATATATCTTAGATTCTGGCGTTAGACCAGAATATACCTTCGTAGTTGGATCACCTATGGCGGAGGTACTTGGAAAATATGAACAGAATATCAATGAAAGTGATATTTTAAATAAACTGGGTTTAAAAAGAAAAGGTTATATCTTACTCTCTGCCCATAGAGAAGAAAATATTGATATAGAGAAGAATTTTTTTTCATTAATGAATTCTATTAATGATATGGCCAAATACTTTAATATGCCTATTCTCTATTCATGTCACCCAAGATCTGAAAAGTATATTTCTCAAAGAAAATTTATTTTTGACAAAAATATAATTAAACACAAACCATTAGGTTTCTT
Source organism: Muribaculaceae bacterium (assembly GCA_022510505.1). GTDB lineage: Bacteria > Bacteroidota > Bacteroidia > Bacteroidales > Muribaculaceae > JAFLTL01. Next base: position 58,027 of record JAFLTL010000013.1, read on the forward strand.
TGATTATAATCAACTTCAAAAAAATGCTTTTTGTGTTATATCAGATAGTGGAACATTGCCAGAAGAAAGTGCCTATCTTCATTTTCCGGCAGTGTCAATTAGAACATCCACAGAAAGACCTGAGGCATTAGATAGTGGAGTATTTATTATAGGGTCTATTACCTCTGAGAGTATTATACAATCAGTTATAATGGCTACTAAATTACAAAGTGAAGGATATGTTCCGTCGCCGGTTGAGGCATATAATGACAGGAATGTTTCATCTAAAGTCATACGACTGATACAATCATATACACAGATTGTAAACAAAATGATTTGGAGAAAATAATATGAGGATAATATGAGATTATTATTAGTAACTCCACATTTTTTCCCAGAGAGTTTCAAATGCAATGAAATGGCATTTGAGCTTCAACGTAGAGGTCATGAAGTGGTAGTAATGACTGCTATTCCCGATTATCCAAAAGGAAGTTTTTTTGAGGGATATGGTTTTTTCAAAAAAAGAACTGAAACCGTTAATGGTGTCAAGGTTCATAGATCTTTTATCATTCCCCGAGGGAAAGGCGGTGCAATCCGTCTTTTTTTTAATTACATAAGTTATGCAATTGGAACTTTTATTCCTGCTATCAGATTAGGTTTAGGAAAGAAATTTGATTCTATAATAGTTTTTCAACTTTCCCCAGTAATGGTAGGTATACCTGCCGCTTTAATAAAGAAATATCAAAAGGTTCCCATTCTGTTTTGGGTTCAGGATTTATGGCCGGAAAGTTTGGAAGCCGCTGGTGGAATTAAAAGTAATTTAATTCTGAAACCTTTTACAAAACTTACTTCTTGGCTATATAAAAACTCCGATAAAATCCTGATCAGTTCTAAGGGATTTAAAGAGTCTATAACTGAGAAAGGTGATTTTAAAGACAAGATAGTGCATTACCCAAATTGGATTGATAAGGAAATATGTGAGGGGCAGGAGATTGATGAATCCTCGTTGTGTAATTTACCCGAGATGCCGAAGGGATTTGTTGTCTTATATGCTGGAAATATAGGAGATGCACAGGACATACCAGCTATTGTTGACGCTGCTATTTCGTTGAAACTTCATCACAATATTCATTTTGTTTTTCTTGGGGATGGTAGAAAGAAGGATTGGTTGTTAAACGCTATAAATGAGAATCACTTAGAAGAAACAGTTCATTATTTAGGAAGATTCCCTTTAGAAACAATGCCTTATTTCTTTTCTAAAGCCTCAGTGTTGTTCTTCTCATTAAAGGATTCTTCTATTTTTAGATTGACCGTTCCATCAAGGGTTCAAGCTTTTATGGCCGCTGGTAAGCCTATTGTTGCCATGATAAATGGAGAGGGTGCAGATGTTATAAGAGTAGCCGATTGTGGATATTCAGTTCCAGCCGGAGATAGCAAGGCTCTGGCTGAGTTATTGTTGAAATTATCAAAAGAAGACGAAAAGAAATTGGCTGAGAAGGGTTATAATGGAAAGATGTTCAGTCAAAGGCATTATGATTTCTCGAAATCAATCGACAATTTAGAATCCCTACTGAACGAAATAACAAATAAATGTTGAATGTTTTCAGAATTCAAGAAATATATTATAAATCATCCGAGGGTTGCGGAGTATAGACCTACATCGGACAACTACAACAAAGATAAGTTACTTGCAATCTTAAAGACATTGGATCCGTCAAGTCCTCAAGTCTCCAAGTTTCTTGACGACCCGACCACTCGACAACCTGACGACTTGCCAAATAACGGCATAGGAACTAAGAGCTCGGAAATGGAAACTTCGGTTAGAAGAATTGCTGATTTCATTCAGTTTTCGACTTATCTTCACAAGTGGTGGACCGAATTCTATA
>JAFLTL010000014.1 GCA_022510505.1 Muribaculaceae bacterium
ATGTCCGGATGGCGGAATTGGTAGACGCGCTACTTTGAGGGGGTAGTGAGCATTCGCTCGTGTGAGTTCGAGTCTCATTTCGGACACCCAACAAAACCCCGATTGTCTTTCAATCAGGACAATCGGGATTTTTATTTTTACTTGACCATCCATTCTCCCACAATAAAGAACGATAAAAGAAAGTCTAACAGGTAAAACAAGTGAATGAATCGTTGTTTTTTGTTTGCATGTTTGAAAAACAATAAGTACCTTTGCCGTTCGGAAAAAGAAAAAGAAAACTAAATAGAAACGTCTCATGAAACGCACATTTCAACCTTCTAACCGCAAACGCGTTAACAAACACGGATTCCGTGAAAGAATGGCTACCGCCGACGGTCGTAAAGTTCTTGCTCGCCGCCGCGCCAAAGGTCGCGCACGCCTAACGGTTTCATCAGCTATCGCCAGCAAATAAAGAACTTCCATGATGCCTCAGCCGAGGCACTCAATCTCATTTAGGCAGTCGGCATTCGATATTTATCCTTGCCCGCTGCCTTTGATTTTTATTTAATTACAACCCAAATCCACAAATGCTCAACGTCACCCCTATTGCAAGGAAATTTTTCGAAGGAAAAATTAAAAATATGCATCAATGGGAAGGAAAGGTCGAGGAAGTACAAATGAAAGTCCTCCGACACCTACTTGAGAGTGCCCGCGACACTCTAATTGGACATGAAGGTGGATTTGTTCGTATTAAATCCTACGACCGATTCTCTAAAGCTCTCCCCATCGCCCATTATGAGCAGGTCAGAGAGTTGATAATGAGAGTTGTAAAGGGTGAGCCCCATATCCTTTGGCCCGGGAAAGTGAAAAACTTCGCCCAATCATCAGGAACTTCCGATGGCAAAAGCAAATACATCCCGATCACTCATGAAGGATTGACCCGAAACCATATAGCGGGAGCTGCCTATGCGGTTGCTTCCTATCTAAACTCTAACCAAAATTCACGAATGTTTTCCGGACGGGGATTTATCCTCGGGGGCAGCTTTTCTTCCACTCTCGACACAAAACTACCAAAAGATGTCAAGATTGGCGACCTATCGGCGACCCTGATTTCCCGGGTTCCCGAATTTGTCAATTTCTTCTATAGGGTACCTTCGAAAAGAATCGCATTGATGGCTGACTGGGAACAGAAACTCCCTGCTCTCGTCACCGCTTCTTCTACCCAAAATGTCACCAACATTTCAGGGGTTCCTTCATGGTTCCTGACAGTCATGACATCTATCCTCGACTACACCGGAAAAAACAGCATCCGAGAAGTGTGGCCTAATCTTGAAGTGTTCTTCCACGGGGGAATCAATTTCGAACCCTATCGGGAACAATACCATAAAGTTATCGGAGGAAATGATTCCGACATGCATTACGTAGAGACCTACAATGCTTCAGAAGGATTCTTCGCAGTTCAAGACGAACCGGCCAACAAAGCCATGAGACTTCTACTTGACGCTGGCATTTTCTTTGAATTCCTTGAAGCGGGGAAACGAGTACCAGTTCCCGCATGGGATGTCAAACCGGGAAAAATCTATGAGATGCTCATAACTACCTGCAATGGCCTATGGAGATATTCACCCGGCGACACAGTGCAGGTATGTGAGGTAGACCCGCTGAGAATCAAGGTTGTGGGACGAACCAAACATTTTATAAATGCATTCGGAGAAGAAGTAATGGTGTTCAATGCCGACGCCGCATTGTTGGAAGCCTGTAAGTCGACCGGAGCACATGTGCTCAACTATACCGCCGCTCCGGTTTATGCCCACGACAAAATGCGTGGTCGACACCAATGGCTTATTGAATTCTCCAAAATGCCCGATTCATTGGAGAAGTTCACTCACATTCTTGATAGCACTCTGAGAAATGTCAACAGTGACTACGATGCAAAGCGCTCCCACTCTCTGTTTCTTGACGAAGCCGAAGTAATAGTGGCTAACCAAGGAGTTTTCGACAAATGGCTAGCTTCTACAGGAAAAATGGGCGGACAAAGAAAAGTTCCACGACTTTCCAATGACCGACTCATCATGGAACATCTTCTGACTCTTAATCGACGCTCATGAGTAAAGGAGAACATCGTCACAAAATTCTTTGGATCGACGATGAGATCGACCTTCTCAAACCGCATATCCTTTTTTTGAACCAGAAAGGATATGATGTCGACAGCGCATCTTCAGGTACCGAAGCACTCGATTTGCTCGCAAAAGACAGTCATAATTGGGACATTATCATGCTCGACGAGAACATGCCGGGTCTCTCAGGACTTGAAACGCTTGAACGATTGAAACTTATCGCATCCCACCTCCCAGTAATCATGATTACAAAAAGTGAGGAGGAAAACATAATGGATCAGGCCGTCGGTAATCAAATTGCCGACTATCTTATAAAACCGGTCAACCCGCGGCAAATTCTTTCCTCGTTAAAGAAAATATTGCATAGCGAACAACTTGTCACCGAACAAGCCGCCAATAGCTACCGACGTGAATTCCTCGACATCTCCAACCTGATCTCGCAAGCTTCGACATTCGTCGAGTGGTCGGAAATCTATCGACGCCTGACACTTAGAAGCATCGAATTCGGAGAATCGGCTCCCGATTTGGCCGAGCTACTCAGGACACAACTCGACGAAGCAAATAAAGGGTTTTTCCGATTTATTTCACGAAACTACCTGGATTGGATTGCTGGGCAGTCCGAAGACGCTCCCATATTAAGCCACAAGATTCTTGAAAACTTCGTTTTACCTAAATTGAACGATGGGAAAAAGGTTGTCCTGCTGCTAATCGATAACTTGCGGCTTGACCAATGGTTTGCCTTGCGGCCTTTGATTCTAGATATTTTCGATATAGAACGAGAGAACACTTGCTCGGCTTTACTTCCCACTGCCACTCAATATTGTCGTAACGCGATTTTCTCAGGACTCCTTCCACTGGACATCCGGAAACGTTTCCCCGAGCTCTGGGTAGACGAAGATTCACCCGAGAGCAAGAATCTTAACGAGGAACCACTGTTGCAAAACTGGCTCGACTCAAAAAAACTATCAAACCTAAGGCTGAAATACTATAAGGCCAACGATTCTGCTGCTCTACAAAAGATTCTGAAGGAATATAACCCCGACTCTTTCGACTTATCGGTCGTCGTCATTAATTTTATCGACATTCTTTCTCATTCCAAAACCGATTCGATGATGATTAAGGAATTGGCTTCTAACGATGCCGCCTATCGTTCCTTGTCAGCTTCATGGTTCCGACATTCACCCATCAGAGATCTCCTTCGTAAAATAGCCGTTCAATCCTCCCCAACTTCGCTTATCCTGACTACCGACCATGGTTCAGTCAGAGTAACAAATCCTGTTAAGGTCATCGGCGACCGAGACACAAACGATGCGCTTCGCTATAAAGTCGGGAAGAATCTTTCATTTCCATCAAAGGATGTCTTTGAAATCAAAAGTCCGACAATAGCGGGATTGCCGTCTCCTTTTCTCTCGGCATCCTATATCTGCGCCCGACCGGGTGATTATTTCGTCTATCCCAACAACTTTAACCATTACTCATCTTTTTATCAGGACAGCTATCAGCATGGAGGAATTTCTCTGGAGGAAATGATACTCCCTGTTGTAACTCTAAAAAACAAATCATGAAACAAACAATCAAAATAGATAACCTGGAGGCATTGCCCCAAGCTGTCAACAAGTTCATCGACCTGATGGGCGACTACACCGTGTTTGCGTTCCATGGAGAAATGGGAGCCGGTAAAACCACTTTCATCCGCGAGCTGGCACGACAGCTTGGAGTCGATGAAGACCTCGCAGTCAATTCCCCGTCCTTCTCTTTGATAAACGAATATCGGTCCGACTCTTCAGCTCAACTGATCTATCATTTCGACCTCTATCGTCTTGAGAACATTGAAGAGGCTGTGGATATAGGTGTGGAAGATTATCTCGAGTCGGGAGCTCTTTGTCTTATCGAATGGCCCGATGTCATTGACCCACTCCTGCCACTCGACACTGTCGACGTCATTTTGTCGGTGAATTCAGCCGACAATAGCCGCATAATCACCATCGACGACCACGAAAACGACTAATCTACTGTTTCAATGAGAATAATCACCATTGAAGAGTGTGCCTCCACCAACACCACGTTAAAGGAAATGGTAGCCGGACCCGAATGGCTTCCGTCTGGTACGACTCTGAGGGCAATCAAGCAAACAGCCGGACGTGGACAACGGGGAAACACATGGGAATCGGAACCAGGAATGAATCTTACATTTTCAATGGTACTTCGCCCCGGAGCCGTCAAACCCTCGATGCACTTCATCGTTTCCGAAGCCATCGCATTAGGCGTAACCAAGTTTCTTCTCCTCAAACCGGGAATGGAACATCATCGTGTTGAAATAAAATGGCCAAATGACATTCTCGTTGACGGTAGAAAAATCGCAGGAATTCTGATCGAGAACAATCTGGAAGCCGAGGGAGTAATTCTTCATTCAATCGCCGGAATCGGAGTCAACATCAACCAGACCTTCTTTTCGGCAGCTGCACCTAATGCCGTTTCCTTGTCAATGCTGACAAAGGAATACTACGATCTAGACATTCTGATGACGGAATTGGCAAACATGATCAATCTTTGTGTCAGCCAGATTGCTCCCCAAATAACCATCCTGAACCACGACAATTCAGCCATACCTCCGATTCAAAGTGATTATATGGGTCTTTTATGGCGCAAGAGCGGAGTCCATCGCTGGAAAGATATGTCGAACGGCGAAGAATTCGACGCATCAATAGTAACAGTTGCCCTAACTGGACAACTGTTGCTGAAAGAAAACGACGGAAGAATGCGTCGTTATATGTTCAAAGAAGTGATGCCTATCTAATATTTCCTTCGTAGAATCGAAGAACTCTGTAACGCAACAGACATTCATAGCGCGAGCGGATCCTTTGAAGAGTCATGGCAAGCAATGAATTCTTGCTCTGCTCAAACTCCTGAGGAGTCGCTCTTCCTATATTGTATTTCTCCTGCATCGCGTTGAACGCTTCCTGGGATATTCTCTCGGTCTCAAGAGATGTCAAATATGTCTCCCGGGCCCCCGATGCTTGATAATAGGCCGTTTGAATGGTTCGATACAGTTCTGTCTCGGCCTGCTCAAGTTGCAATTTAGCTTGAAATTGCTGGATGCGTGCTCTTCTGACATTATTTTTCGTCGACAAACCGTCAAAGATAGGAATTGAAAGCGAGAAACCTAAAGTCTTGGTGAAGTTAGTTTTCATCTGGTCCTTGAAACTCTGGTTGTCGAAACCATTGACCGTATAATAACTGCTGCCGATTCCACCCACGAACGAGAGTGTCGGAATCCAACCGCTCTTCGCTACCGATACATATTTCTCTGCGGCGTCAATGGCATTTCTCGACGCCTTCAAATTGTTGTTATTGATCAACGCGCTCCTGTAAACATCCTCAGCTGTCGGGATAATCGGTAGAACCTCGTCCTCGCTCAGTGGGACAATACTGAAATTATCGATTGACGATAATTGCAACAGTTGGGTCAGATCCAACACCGAATTGGTGTAATCGTTTCTCGAAGTGACTATCTGCAACTCATCCTGTGCCTTTTGCGACTCAGCCTCCAAAAGATCTATTTCGGCTATCTTACCATTCTCGGCCAAAGCTTTCTGACGCTCGAACTCATAGGTCGAAAGCTCCAGCTGGTTCTGTGCTGTCATCAAAAGCTCGTAGTTGTAGAGAACTTGCAAATAGGCCGTAATAACGTTCAATGTAACGTCATCCTTTGCGGCTTCTACCTGATAAAGTAGTGTGGTGAGATTAACTTGCTCATATTTCAAATTCCTGATATTCCTCAAACCTTGGAACAACGGAAGCGAAGCGTTGAGTCCCCATTGGAAATTGGTGGTGTTGCGGTTGGCGTAGATATTTTCCGATGTCAGTCCGCGACCGAAATTTATCATTTCGTTTACCGAACCGTTGACAGTGGGAAGAAAATTATTCTTGGCTTGAGTGACCGCCACCTCTCCGTTGAGCTGGTCTAATTGTCGAGCCTTCACCGACAGGTTGTTGTTTATCGCATAGCTAATGCAACTGTCAAGACTCCATGCTCCCGGAGAGCCGATGGGCAACGCCATCGTTGTCGTCTCGGCTTTCAGTGTCATCGCATTGATCACAATTATTGACACTGCAACGATTTTCAAAATTGGATTTCTCATCTCTCTTTGCCCAGTTTGGAGCCTCTTAGCTGCGTTTCTGTTGTGATATTGTCATTCTTGATCGAGATATTAACACCATCGGATATACCTGTCGTAACGGGAATTCTCTCATATTCCCTCTTTGAACCGTCCTTACCGGGCTTGGCTACATAGACAAACGAACTGTCACCCTTGAATTCGATTACCCTTTCAGGTATGTACAAGGCGTCTTCTTCTTTCTCGAGGATTACCGCGGCGTTTGCACTGTATCCGGCACGAAGTTTCATCGTAGGGTCGGGAGTCACTGCCGCTTTGATTTCAAATGTGTTGGTCCCGTTGTCATCGGTGGCCAACGGTGCGATTTTCTCGATTGTAGCATCCAAATGGCCATTGGATATAGCGCCAATGGTAATTTGAACTTCCATTCCCTCGGTTAGAAGGTCAACCTCAGTCTCGTCTATTTTTCCTTCGAATATCAAGTCGCTCATGTCGGCCACTGTTGCGATTGTGGTTCCGTCGTTCATGGTATTGGCTTGGATCACCGAGCTACCGACCTTCACGGGCACTTCCAGAACAAGCCCCGATATCGTAGCCTTAACCAACGTGTTCGAACCCGATGCATTCGTTGTTGAGATACCGTCTCTGACAATTGACAGGTTATCCTTGGCTATTTCCAATTCTTCCTTTGCATTGTCCAGAGCCAGCTCGTCACGTTCGAAATTCTCACGGCTTTCGAATTTCTTCTCATAAAGTGCCTTAGTCCTGTCAAAAGTAGTCTGAGCATTCGCCAATGCCAGCTCGGCAAGTCTTACACGGCTCTGGGCTGAAGCAAGCTGACCTTCATCGGGTATAATCTTGATCTTTGCTATGATATCTCCTTCTTTAACCTGGTCACCAGCTTCAACATTTATTTCCGAAATGATTCCCGACACCTGAGGCTTGATCTCAATCTTGTCACGAGGTTCGATTGTTCCTGTCAGGACTGTCGTGCGGTCAATCTCGCCTTTTTGTGGATTCACCAACTCATAGTCCACGGCTTCAGGTCTTGACTTCAAGAAAAGATACACGAAGGTTCCGACAAATAAAATTACAATCAATGTCCAAAGAAATATTCTGAAGAACTTTTTCATTTTATATGATGTTTTTGATTTTTTGTCTGTTTTCCTATTTTGCGTTCATAGCCTCGATGGGCTTTATCTTCATTGCCTTGAGCGCTGGTATTATGCCGGCGATTACGCCTAGCACTATGAAGGTTATCACTATTTCCATGGCGCTATGGAACGATAACGTGAAATTCACTGTGCCTTTTATCGGGTCGGCCGTCAGAATTTCGGGAATCTTCAGTGCGAATGTAGCGAAACTGACTCCTGCCAACCCGGCGATGACTGTCAATGCGATTCCCTCCGAAAGAATTTGAACGATGATGTCGATGGGTTTGGCTCCTATTGCTCTTCGGATACCGATTTCCTGAGTTCTCTCCTTCACGATGACCCACATGATGTTTCCAACACCGATGATACCCGCAACAAGGGTTCCAACACCAACAAACAAAGCCAGTAGCGTGACGCCCATGAACAAATTGTCGACCATTTTGAATTGTTCCGAGACATCCATGAAGAACATTGCGTTCTCATCATCGGGATGCAACGGATGGTTATTTGAGAGGATTCTTTGGATCCTGCCTCTGACATCAGTTGGAGTCATGCCGTCCTTGACGGTGAACATGAGGCCACCAATTGACTCTCCGCGATTGAACGCCCTTCGGAACATATCCATCGGGATGATGACCGAGTCGTCGAGTTTAGCACCGATATTTACCTCACTCGTTTGATAAACAACGCCGACTATAAGGAAATATACTCCGTTGACCTCTATGAATTCTCCCAGAGGAGATGAGTTCGGGAAAAGTTCGTCGGCGACATTCTTGCCTATCACACAAACCTTCTTACCCAACAAATCGTCGGTCTCGTTCAGGAAACGTCCTTCCAGAACTATCGGCTCGAAAATCTTGGAATAGTCCGATTCTACACCCGTGGCAGTTGTTGTCGTCGACAATTTTCCTTTTCCAACTGTCACGCCCATATTGTTGATACCAGTTATTGCTGTTATCTCGGGTATGCCTCTCTTCAGATTGTCGAGGTCGGTGAAGGTCAGGTTCCATGCCGTTCCCTTGTTGAACCCTTTATAGCTCATTGTCGTGCGTCCAGGAAATAATATCGCAGTATTGGTGGCAAAACCTTCAAAGTTCCTTCTCAGCCAATTCTCCAAACCCTGTGCGCCACCCATCAGCATCGCAAGCATCGCCGTTCCCCAGAATATCCCGAAAGCGGTCAAAAAGGTCCTGGTTTTGTTTCGGGCCAGTGTTGAGCCAATCTCTTTCCAGTTTTCTGCATCAAATAGTGCGAGTTTCATTTCAATTCTCCTATCTATTCGTCGCGCAATGCTTCGACCGGTTTAACTTTCAAGGCTTTCAATGCCGGAAACAAACCGGCCAGACACCCGGCGATAATCAAAACAATGGTAACCTTTATTGCTATGGATATATCGACAGTTACATCACCGATAAACTCTGAACCTTCGAAAATTTTTCCAAGGAATTCGATAATCACTATACCGAAGAAAACTCCGATATAGCCGAATATTCCGGTGATTGCCACACTTTCCGTGATAATCTGTATCAGAATGCTCATTGGCTTTGCACCAATTGCCCTTCTTATTCCTATCTCATGAGTTCTTTCTTTTACCGAGACAAACATGATGTTGCTGACTCCGATGATTCCTGACAACAAGGTAAAAAGACCAATCAGCCATACTACTAACTGAAGAACGTTCAAAGCACTCGACATCGTCAGATGCTGGTTGAAACGGTTCCAGATGTGTACCGCTCCGTTATCTTCAGTATCAAAATCGTGAGTGTGGGCCAACGTTTTCTTTATATCGCCCTCGGCTTTCTCGCCGTCTTCCATAGTGTAGACATTTTTCAGCTCGACTGAAATTCCGTCGACAACCGAATCACCACCTTTAAGTGCAAGGGCAGTTGTAAAGGGTATATAGGTTTCCTGACCAAAACGAGGATTTATCACTCCGATAACTGTGAACGAAAGATCTTTCATCTTGACTTGTTTGCCAATGGCATTCTCGGCTGTCTTGAAGAGTATGGCCGCATTTTGTTCTGTCAGGACAACGACCTTTCTCCTATGCTCGAGGTCAAGTTCATTGATAAATCTGCCGTAGGACAAAGGAATTCCTCGTTTGTCTAGTTCATCGGGGAAAACACCGTCATAGCCCGATGAAATATAATCTATCGGAGATGAAATAACTACCGATGAACCGCTTATGCTGGAGCTTATATTGTCAACGATGTTTCCGTTTCGCGAATCGATGACATTGAGATCAGATTCCTTCAGATCGATAGAACGACCTTCCTTATATCCTTTGAAGGCATTTGAGGTTCGACCACCCCATATATTGATATAGTTCGACCCCTGCGACATGAACCCCTCGTTGAAGGAATTCACAACCCCTTGCGACATCCCTAAAAGTATGATAAGCATGAAAATACCCCATGCTACCGACAAACCTGTCAGCGAAGTGCGTAGCTTGTTGTTGGAAAGGGTCTGACCTATTTCTCGTGCGAGATCAAACATTTTCGTCTGGTAAAATCATTCCGTCGGAAATGCGAATTATTCTATTGGTTTTTGCTCCCACTCCCGGATCATGGGTGACTATTATGATTGTCATCCCTGTCGATGAGTTCAGGTCTCGGAACACGTCCATAACCTCTTTCGATGTTTTGCTGTCCAAAGCTCCGGTTGGCTCATCGGCAAGTATGATCGACGGATTTGTAATCAGTGAACGTGCGATTGCAACTCTTTGTTTCTGTCCTCCCGAAAGCTCGCCCGGCAAATGGTGAGCTCGATCGGCCAACCCCATTCTGTCAAGCTGTTCCATTGCAAGCTTGTTTCTTTTCTTGCGTGACACACCCTGGTAAAACAGTGGCAACGCCACGTTCTCCACAGCGTTCTTATAGTTTATCAGATTAAATGATTGAAAAACAAAACCGATCATTTTATTTCTTAGTTCGGCCGCACGGTTCTCACTCAGATTCTTAATAAGAGTGCCGTCGAGCACATATTCTCCGGTATCATAGTTGTCTAATATCCCTAAGATATTGAGCAAAGTGGATTTTCCAGAACCTGAGGCACCCATGATGGAAACAAGCTCTCCACGACCTATCTCAAGATTTATTCCCTTCAGCACATGCAATGGAACTATGCCGGGATAGGTCTTGTTTACATCCTTTAGTGTTATGATTGGTGATGACATACTTCTTAGACGTTTCTCTCCCTCGAAAAGTTACATCGTCTGATTGATTTTTGTTGTTTTAATTCCATCACGCTTCAACAATGCGTCTATTGAAGGCTCTTTGCCACGGAAACGGCGGTAAAGCACAGCCGGATTCTCCGATCCACCCTTCTCGAGTATATTCTCTCGGAAACTTTTTGCAGTTTCTTTGTCAAACAAACCGTTTTCCTTGAAAGCCTCGAAGGCATCGGCATCCAGAACCTCGGCCCATTTGTAACTGTAATATCCGGCCGCATAGCCACCCGAGAATATGTGATTGAACTGAGGTGAGGTCATGGAACCCTCAATATCGGGAAAAATGGCTACCGATTCAATGGCTTTCCTCTCGAATTCCACCGGATCGGAGACCGTGTCGGTAATAGTGTGCCATGCCATATCAAGATAGCCAAACATCAACTGACGCATGCAGGCATAGGCTGCGCCATACTGCGATGCAGCCTTCATTTTCTCTACCAACTCAGCCGGGATAGGCTCTCCTGTCTCGTAATGCTTGGCAAAACCGTCAAGAAATTCCTTCTCATATAGATAATTCTCATTGAACTGCGATGGCAGTTCGACAAAATCCCTGTAAACGTTAGTGCCTGATGTAGAAGCATATTTTCCCTTTGCTAGAAGTCCGTGGAGGGCATGTCCGAATTCATGAAGAAATGTTTCAACTTCTCCCGGACTAAGAAGCGATGGCTTGCCTGCCACAGGCTTAGTAAAATTCATCACTATCGAAACCTGCGGACGCTCATCGACGCCCTCTGCTGTTATCCTCTGCTCCCTGAAATTTGTCATCCAGGCCCCCGGACGCTTACTCTCCCGTGGAAAAAAATCAGTATATAGAACTCCAAGGAACGAATCGTCAGCGTCTACCACATCCCAGCCTTTTACATCGGGATGGTAGACCTCTATCTCGGGATTCTCCACGAACTTAATCCCGTAAAGTTTACCGGCCAAGCCGAACACTCCCTCAATTACATTATCCAAAGAAAAGTATGGTCTCATCTCCTCGGAATCGTAATCGTAATCTCTGATTTTTAACTTCTTGTTGTAATAGCTATAATCCCATGGCATGATCTCCACTGGTTTACCCTCTGTCTCCGATGCGAATTCGGTCAGACGAATCATCTCGGCCAATTGAGCCGGGCGGTAGGCTTCGCGAAGGTTGTCAAGCAGGTTATAAACAGCGTCGGGCCCTCCGGCCATAGTTTTCTGCTGGCTGTGGGACGCATAGGTGTCATGTCCCAGAATCTTAGCCATCTCCAATCTCAACGCTACAATCTTCTTGATATTTTCCAGGTTGTCAAATTCCCCTTGTTGATTTCGACCTTGATACAGGCGCCACATTTTTTCACGGAGGTCACCGCGGGTGGAGTTTTGCAGGAATGCTACATAGGTAGGTTGGGCAAGAGTAAAGATATATTTGCCCTCCTTCCCTTTTTCTTTGGCTATCTCTGCTGCTTCAGCTATGATGTTTTCTGGCAGTCCGTCTAGGTCGGCTGCCTCCAGTTCTATTTCATAGGTGTTGAGTTCTTTAAGAACGTTTTGACCAAAAAGGGTCGTCAGTTTTGATAGTTCCGATCTGATTTCCTTGTATCTTTCACGGGAGTCTCCCTTCAGGTCGGCTCCGGCCAAAGCAAATGAGTCATAAGTATTTTGAAGCAGCATTTGATCCTCTTTGTCGAGGTTGAGCTGATCCTTTTTATTGTAGACGGCCTTCACTCGTTCCCACAATGGTTCGAGCATGGTGATTTTCGTTGAGTATTCACTGAGTTTGGGCGACACTCTGACGGCTATCTCCATCAGTTCGTCGTTGCTTGCAGCCTCCATCAAGGGATACGCCACACCCAGCACTCGGTTCAAATCAGATCCTGCTCTTTCGAGAGCCACGATAGTGTTATCGAACGTCGGGGGCTCAGGGTTGATGGCAATGGCCTCCACTTCGGCCCACGCCTTTTCAATGCCCGAATCTATGGCTTCTTCAATGCCGTTGTTGGTAATCTGTGAAAACGGTGGTGTACCGTGAACTGTGTCGAATGGTTTTAGAAATGGATTGGAAACTGTCTGTGCATGTGACATTGTGACAAACGCTAAAAATGCGATTACTAGTGATTTAAATCTTCTCATTCTATTTGAAAACGTGAATTCTCTGCAAATTTACTGAAAAAGGTCTACACGTCAATTTAATTTTATATATTTGCCAAAGAATAACATATTTTCACACAATGAATAATAAATTATCTCTTGCAGCATCAGGACTCCTGTGTGCCCTATTCCTTACTCCTGTTTCGAGCAATGCCCAGGAGAAAAATGACTCCCTTGGATTCGTTTTCACGGATGTCAAGGTTATCCCTACTACCTCAGTGAAAAACCAGAATTCCAGCGGAACCTGTTGGAGCTTCTCAGGAACCTCTTTCATCGAGGATGACATTCTGAAAAAGTCGGGTAAGGAAGTCGACCTTTCCGAAATGTTCACAGTTCGTCAGGTTTATCTTGACAAGGCCGATAAATATGTTCGTGTCGGTGGTCATGGAAACTTCGGTCCCGGCGGTGCAGTTACCGATGTGGGATATGTTTTCTCTACCTATGGCGCGCTTCCTGAAAGTGTCTATCCCGGATTGAATTATGGTGAGGACACCCACGTCCACGGCGAACTCAACTCAGTGCTGACTGCCTATCTCGATGCCGTAAACAAACACCCCAACCGTCGCCTATCGACTGCTTGGAAAAAAGGTCTGGAAGGTATACTCGATGCCTATCTTGGAGAAGTTCCTGAAACTTTTGTCGTTGATGGCGTTACTTACACACCTCAGTCCTATGCCCAGTCGTTCAAGATCAATACCGACGATTATGTCCCTGTAACCTCATTCAACCATCATCCTTTCTATCAGACTTTCCCTCTTGAGGTTGCCGATAACTGGCTCTGGGCTGAATACTACAACCTTCCCATGGAGGAAATGAAACAACTCGTCGACAACTCTATTGAAAACGGGTACACTGTTCTATGGGCTGCCGATGTCTCCGAACCGGGCTTCAAATGGCGTAATGGCGTCGCACTTCTCCCTGCTGAAAAAACAGCCGACAGCTTGGAAGGTACAGAACTCTCTCGTTGGGTTGCTTTGACTCCAGCCGAACGTCAGCGAGACCGTTACAATTTCAACGGACCCGTACCTGAAGTTCAGGTAACTCAAGATATGCGTCAGAACATGTTCGACCGCATGGAAACGACCGATGACCACGGTATGGTTATTGTTGGAACAGCTGTCGACCAGGATGGTAACAAATATTACAAGGTAAAGAACTCATGGGGTGCCGACGGACACATCTACGAAGGGTTTTTCTATGTATCTGAGCCCTATTTCCTTGGCAAAACTCTTTCTCTCCTCGTCAACAAGAATGCCGTTCCCTCGGCTATTGCTAAGAAAGCAAACATTAAATAACATCCGATTTCTTAATTTCACTGAAGAATGAGACGTTTCAAAATCTCGTTAATCTCGGCAATCGCCCTCTCATTGACATGCACTTCATGTATTGGTAGCTTCTCAATGTTCCATAAACTTGAAGCCTGGAACGAGACCGTCGGACCGAAAGGCATTAACGAACTGGTGTTCATCGCTTTCTGGGTCATACCGGTCTATGAGGTCGCACTCCTATCTGATTTGATTGTGCTCAATAGCATCGAGTTTTGGAGCGGTGAAAACCCTGCGGCCAAGGGAACACGGAAAATCGAGACCGAGAATGGCGTCTACTTGGTGAAATGCGACGGTAAAGGTTATGATATTATTTCGAAAAACGATGGCACGAGTCTGCGACTCGACTTCTGTGTCGACACCCAGACATGGAGTGTCCTCGACTCTGTGACAGGTGAAAGCTATGAACTGCTGACCTGGGTCGACTCGACTCACGTGTCGCTCCCATTGGGCGACGGAACTTCGGTGATTACCGAACTGTCGAGCCAGGGACTCTTCGCCTATCGTGCGGCTCTAGAACTTAATCAGCGCCGTCTTGCCTCTCTCTGAAATTTAAAAACCTTTGAATTATAGAAACATTGTGGGTCTATTGACCCTCCTGTTATCAATTTCGGCCACTTCACCCATCTCGGGTGAAGTGCGTCGTTCTGATACCATTAAGTTACGAAGTCCGCTTGACATTCCTCTTTACCTTGCCGGAAACTTCGGCGAGTTGCGTAGATCCCATTTCCACAGTGGGATCGACTTTAAGACTCAGGGTCGTACCGGTTTTCCTGTTCATTCTGTAGCCGATGGCTATGTCAGTCGTGCCACAGTTTCTCCCTGGGGATTCGGTCGTGCGGTCTACGTTACACATCCCTCCTCGGGAATAACCACCGTCTACGGTCACCTTGAGGCTTTTTCGCCCGAAATTGACCGAAGGGTACGAAATCTCCAGTATGAAAAGGAAACGTTCACTATCGATGTCTCTTTTGAGCCCGATGAAATTCCTGTAAAAAACGGAGATATAATTGGATCGAGTGGAAATGCCGGATCCTCGGGTGGCCCTCATGTCCATTTCGACGTGCGCGACACAAAAACGGGGAATGCTTTGGATCCTCTCGAATATTATAGAACTCGAATTAAGGATGATGTAAAACCTGAAGTGCGACAGGTCATTCTTTTCCCGGCTCCAGGTGGAACTGTCGAAGGAAAGGAGTCGGTTGGCAGTTATCGTCAGCCATCGGGCAATCTCACTTTCCACGCTCACGGACCCGTCATTCCGGCTATAAAGGCCTACGACCGGATGAGTGGAACACAGAATATCTATGGTATTAAATACCTAACTCTGCTGCTCGACAGTGACACGATCTACCGTCGGGTAATCGACGAGTCACCGTTCGAAAGCACAAGGGCAATTCACACTCTAGTCAATAACCGCGATCTTGCCAAAGACAATGCATGGGTCATGTGGACCTATATTCCCCCTTCGGCTCCCCTCGGGAAAATGGTATGGGCCGAAAACCGTGGGATTCTTACTGTCGACAGTGGTAAGACCTACGATATGACATGGTTACTCGAGGATGAGCATGGCAACATAACACGACAACCTTTCAAAATCATAGGCGATAACCAAATCGCTGCTTCTCCGATAGCTTCGGGACAACTCATGTTATGGAATTGCGACAATCTTCTGGAGGATGAAAAAATTATAGTGGAAGTGCCTGAAGGAACCCTCTACGACAACGAGTTCATCGACTTGAAACGCCGAAAAAATCCCAATTATCTGTCAGAAGTGATAACGGTTGGCGACCCGGCAATTGCAACGGCCAATTCCTTTGAACTCTCCATAGCAATTGACAACGACACTGTTGTCGACAAACAGAAATATTGTCTCGTCAGAATCAACGGTAGCAGACGGTCGGCAGAGAGTGCCACTTACTCCGACGGATGGCTTGACGCAAGACCATCGACGTTCGGCACCTATGCCGTGACAGTCGACACTGTCCCCCCTAAGATTATTCCAATAGCTAAAGAACGATGGAAGTCGACAGGTGTAATCAAATTCAAAATTACCGATGAGCTAAGCGGAATCCAGTCATGGCGTGGGGAGATTGATGGCAAATTCGCGCTGTTCGAACTCGATGGCAAAACCTCCACTCTATCATTCAAGATTGATCCGGAGAGATTTCCGGGGAAAGATCACAAAGTGACTTTAACCGTCACCGACGCCTGTGGCAATGTAGAAAATTATTAGCTGAAGAAATGTTGGACTGTTGTGGTTATTATGTAACCAAGCAACTGTAAACTGTAAACTAAAAAAGGCAGCTTTCGCTGCCTTTTTTGTTATTTCTGTCGACCTCCGTCACGACGTGGACCGTGACCATCGCGGCGAGGACCTTGTCCTTCGCGACGCGGACCCCTGTCGGGACGCGGAGTGCGTTGTGGTTCAACATATCCTTCGGGTTTCGGTTGCAAAGCCTTCATCGATAAGCGATACTTACCGGTCTTCTTATCAACCTCAAGTAATTGAACTGTCACTTCATCCCCTTCCTTAAGACCCGACTGTTCCATCGTGGGCAGGCGATCCCAGGAGATTTCCGAAATGTGAAGTAAACCTTCGCGGTTTGGCATGAATTCTACGAACGCACCGAAATCAAGAATCGATTTGATTTTGCCGGTATAGGTTTTGCCAGGTTCGGGCAAAGCAACGATAGCGTTGATCATCTCAAGAGCCTTGTCGATTGCTTCCTTACCGGGAGCAGCAACCTCTACGATACCTTCGTTACCAATTTCTTCAATTGTTACTACAGCACCCGACTCTTCCTGGATACCCTGGATAATCTTTCCACCCGGGCCGATAACAGCGCCGATTAGATCTTTCGGAATGGTGAGTGTGACAATGCGTGGAACATGTGGACGATATTCGGCACGTGGCTCGGGAATGGTCTGGCTGATAATGTCAAGAATATGCATGCGACCTGCCTTCGCCTGATTCAGAGCCTGCTCGAGAATCTCGTAGCTCAAACCGTCACATTTGATATCCATTTGAGTGGCGGTGATACCGTCTCTCGTTCCTGTTACCTTGAAGTCCATATCACCGAGATGGTCTTCGTCACCGAGTATGTCGCTCAGTACAGCCCATTTTCCATCGCGTGAGTCGGAAATCAGTCCCATTGCGATACCACTGACAGGTTTCTTCATCTTCACACCTGCATCAAGTAATGCCAAAGTTCCCGCACATACAGTAGCCATCGATGATGAACCGTTACTTTCCAGAATATCTGAAACAATACGGCATACATAGGGGAAGTCATCGGGCAACATGCGCTTCAGTGCTCGGTGAGCAAGGTTTCCGTGACCGATCTCACGACGGCTAACACCACGAGAAGCTTTAGCCTCTCCGGTCGAAAATGGGGGGAAATTATAGTGAAGAAGGAATCTTTCCTTACCTTGAACCAGAGCGTCGTCAACAATCTTCTCGTCAAGTTTGGTTCCAAGAGTTACTGTTGCCAGCGACTGAGTCTCTCCACGAGTGAACACAGCCGATCCGTGAGGTCCGGGTATGTAGTCGACCTCAGCCCAGATGGGACGAATCTCGGTGGTCTTGCGACCATCCAAACGTGTTCCCTCATCGAGAATACATCTTCTCATGGCCTCTTTTTCTACCTCATGGTAGTAACGTTTTACCAAAGAAGCCTTTTCTTCTCTTTCCTCTTCAGGAAGTGATTCAATGTATTCGTCACAGATCGCGCCGAACAGTTCGGCTCTCTTGTGCTTGTCGGCCAAACCGAGTTTTGCTACATCGTAGGCTTTCTTATAACACTTGTCATTTACATCCTTGCGGAGATCTTCGTCGTTGACTTCGTGGTTATATTCTCTCTTGACAGTCTTACCGGCAGCTTCGGCAAGTTCAATCTGAGCCTGACACTGAACCTTGATAGCTTCGTGAGCAGTGCGGAGAGCCTCCAAAAGGTCGGCCTCGCTGACTTCGTTCATTTCGCCTTCGACCATCATGATGTTGTCGATGGTTGCACCAACCATCAGTTCCATGTCGGCCTTTTCAAGCTGTTCGAAAGTTGGGTCAATAACAAATTTCCCATCGATACGTGCAACTCTCACTTCCGAAATAGGACCGTTGAAAGGCACGTCGCTCACAGCCAAAGCAGCCGAAGCTGCCAGTCCGGCCAAAGCATCGGGCATATCTACACCGTCACTTGAGAATAAAGTGACGTTAACAAATGTTTCAGCATGATAATTGTCGGGGAACAAGGGCCGCAATACCCTGTCTACCAAACGGGCTGTCAGAATCTCATAGTCCGAAGCCCTTCCTTCGCGTTTGACGAATCCTCCGGGGAAACGGCCGGCCGAAGAGAATTTCTCTTTGTACTCGACCGTCAGGGGCATGAAATCAACGCCCTCACCGGCTTCTTGTGCCGAGACCACTGTTGCAAGCAACATAGTGTTGCCCATGCGCAACTCCACTGCTCCGTCGGCCTGTTTGGCCAGCTTGCCGGTCTCCAATGTGATTTCACGACCGTCGGGCAGAGTAATGGTCTTTTTAATTGGTTGTAACATAAACTCTTTTTCTATTTTTATCTTCTCAAAAATTCGTGCAAAGATAACAATTTTTCCTCATTTCAACAATTTGTAGACTCCTTAAGGTCCTTAAAGACCTTAACAACATTTCTTATAGCGAACGGTAAACTTCGCGGAATAGGGCCGGACGTGCGTTAGACCTTGCGAAATTGGGAGTGATACGACTGGGGTTCACTCTGTTGCAAAGGAATACATAGATCAGTTCATTCACCGGATCAACCCAGAAAATGGTGCCGGTGAAACCGGTGTGACCGAACACTGAAGGGTCGGCTTCATCACATGTCGGGGAGTCGTTGGGATTCACCGTGTCGGGCTTGTCAAAGCCCAGTCCGCGGCGACTGTTTGGAGTCTTCGACTGAGTGAAAAGTTTCACGGTTTCCTCGCTCAGAATTCTCTTGTCTCCATAAACACCACCATTGAGCCACATCTGACAAATTTTGGCCAGATCCATTGCATTCGAGAATAAACCGGCATTTCCCGAAACACCACCCTGGAAATTAGCCGTCTCATCATGGACATAACCGTGAACCAGCTGATGTCGAAGCACAGAGTCCATCTCGGTGGGTGCTATCAGCCTGCGCTCATGAAGTTCCAGAGGCCGATAGGTTGTGGTATAGGCCCCCAACGGTGCGAAAATACTATCATGAACAAACACATTATGAGGAATTCCCGTTACATTTTCCTCGATATTCTTCAACAGAATGAAATTCAGACAGGAATAAAGATAATTTTTATCCTTTTTCAACGGAATGTCATAAATTCTACGCATGATTGTATCGACAGCAGCCTGCCCAACATAAATTCCGTCGGCCGCAGCGATCGGAAACTCCTCGTTCTGTTCAAACGACACGATATCTTTTCTGAGCTCCCCCGGATTTTCGGGATCAAGCATCACCGAGAACATGTACAACGCTGCCGGCATTCCGGTCTCGTGATACAACAAGTCCTCTATAGTGAATTTTTCCTTGGGTGTACCGCGCAACTGTGGAATATACTTTGAAGCGGGAGCCTTAAGTTCAATCAAACCCTCGTCGAACACTTTCATGACCCCGGGGAGAGTTCCAAGAGCCTTGCTCACCGACGCCAGATCGTAGACAACACTATCAGTCACAGCATCCCCGCCAGCAGTCAACAAACCGTAGGACTTGTTGTGAATCACATTGCCGCTCTTTGCTATCAGTAACTGACAGCCCGGGAATGCACCCATTTCCAAAGCATGTTCTACAATCGAGTCAAGTTTGTAGGTCAACGAAGGATTCAGCCCCTCGTTCAATGGCGAAGAGAATCCTAAACGTGACTTCTTTAGCTTCATTCCGTCACCACGGTTCGCTATACCATCGACAGTTACAGGCATCACTCCGTTCACGTCAATACCCCCAAACAATGCCTGTGCAGCTGCTTCTCTCAGCATTGGGGAGTCATCATAGGTCAGGACCACTGCCTCGGCCTCGGCTATCGCCGGTTTGAACGCTTCGAGTTTATAGGGATTTGTCAGGAACACCAGTACCAGGTGTTTAGCACCGGAAATCTGTTGGGCTTGTGCAACCTCAGCCGAATCGGCCTTAAACACTGCTGCAATAACAATATCGTTTTTCAGAATCTCCGGAGCGGTAGTCTCATCAACCTTGTCCCATTGACTGACTGAAGTGTAAAGTGCTGCCATGTCGGAGAACTGATTCTTTACCGGAGCACCCAGACTAACCACTGCTATCTTGTTCTTGTCAAGATTGCCGATAGGAAGCAATTCGTCATTGTTGCTTAACACGGTCACCACTGCATTCGACAGTTCACGGTTCAGGGCGATTGCCTCCGGGGAGTTCAGTTTTTCTACCAGACCCTCCATCACAATCGGACCCTCTTCAGGGAGTCCGAGCAAATATTTATAAGTTAGAATTCTCTTGCATGCCTTCTCTACCAGATTCATAGAAATCTCACCCTTCATCACAGCCTCATAGATTACATCCAGGTCCCTGATTGGATTTCTCGAGGCTTCCAACACGTCACAGCCGGCCTGCAATGCCAGCAACGCATTATTCTGGTCTTCTGGAACATCGGCACCGTGCATTCCCAATGCATCGGAATAGACCAATCCCTCGAATCCCATGCTGTTCTTGAGTAGATCAGTAGTCATAACCGGAGATAGTGAAGCGGGCATCCCCGAAGGATCATACACCGGAACCGAGATGTGTGCTATCATCACACCCGACAATTCTGCATCGATATATTTCTGGAAAGGATAGAGATGTACGTTATCAATTTCCTCCTTCGATAAATTGACGGTCGGCAAAGTCTTATGAGAATCGGTGTATGTATCGCCATGTCCCGGGAAATGTTTTGCCACGGCCTGCGTCCCACCGGCCTCGAGCCCTCGAGAGTATGCAATGCCGAGTTCGCTTACCTTTTGAGGGTCGCTACCGTAGGAGCGGTCACCAATAATCGGGTTTTGAGGATTACTGTTTACATCCATTACAGGTGCGAAATTCACATGTATACCGGTCAGGCGACATTCACGTGCCATCTCCTCGCCGTAAGCACGCATAAGAGAGGTATCGTTCATGGCTCCAAGGGCCATATTTTTCGGATAACGTTGTGTTTCGGGAATTCGCATCGACAAACCCCATTCGCCGTCAAACACCATCAACAGCGGAACATTGCTGATCGACTGGGCATAATTGGTCATTTCGACGTAGTTCTCCAACGAACCTTCCGAGAAAAGCAATCCGCCAACATGGTTTTCCCCAACGAGCATTTTCAGGCGTTCTAATCCTTCCTCACCGGTTTTGGGATTAAACTTTGGGAAAATTAGTTGGGCAACGCGGTCACGTTCACTCAGTGTCTGGTAAACTGAGTCTACCCATTTTTGGCACTCGGAGGAAACTCCCTTTTTTTCAATTTGAGGCACGATGGCGGCACATCCCAGCGTCATTGCCATGGCCATTCCAAAAATACAATATCTCTTCATGGTATAGATTTTCCACAAAGATAATGATAAATGTTGTTATGTTGTAATGTTATTGTGTTGTTTCTCCGGGCTCGACATGGCGTTATTCTACATCACAACATAGCGACATCGCGTTTGTGATAACCAATATCTGCGTTAGTCCATAAAACTATTCATTAGTTTTATTATATCGTCGACCTCAGCATCAGTTATAACAGGGGAAATTGGGAGGGAGAGTTCCTCAGCGTGGATTTGCTCAGTGATTGGATAACTCCTGTTGTTCCATTCCCGGTAACATTCCTGTTTGTGGGGTGGAATGGGATAATGAATCAGTGTCTGGACACCGTTATCAGCGAGGAACTTTTGCAGTTCGTCACGTTTCTCCGTTCTGATTGGAAATATGTGGAACACGTGGGAGTTCCAGTCGGTCACTTTCGGCAGGATTATGGCCGGATTTTTTATCCCTTCGATATAGCGACGGGCTACATCTTTGCGTCGCTGATTGTCCTCGTCAAGATGTTTCAGCTTTGCCGAGAGTACCGCTGCCTGTATTTCGTCCAAGCGACTGTTGCGACCCTTGTATTTGAATACATATTTCTTCGAAGAACCATAGTTGGCCAGTGAACGGACTGTCCGGGCCAATTCGGGGTCATTGGTTGTCACCGCGCCCCCATCACCCAAGGCTCCCAGGTTCTTGCCGGGGTAGAAGCTGTGACCGGCGGCATCGCCCAAGCAACCCGTTCGCCTTCCATCGGAGGCATAGCAGCCATGGGCCTGAGCATTGTCCTCCACAAGCTTCAAGTTGTATCTCTTGCAGATCTCCCCTATCTTATCTGTGTAGGCATTCTGACCATAGAGGTGTACAATCAATATGGCCTTTGTTCGAGGTGTGATTGCCTCTTCGATTTTCTCAGGGTCGATTTGATAGGTGTTGATATCGGGTTCGACCAGTACGGGAACCAGGTTGTTTTCGGTTATGGCGAGGATAGAAGCGATATAAGTGTTGGCCGGGACAATGACTTCGTCACCCGGTTTCATCACTCCCATTTCCACGTAGGCTCGGAAAATCCAGATTAGGGCGTCCAGTCCGTTGGCAACTCCGACGGCATAGTCGGTTCCAATGAATTCGGCATATTCTTTTTCGAACTTCTCATTCTCTTTTCCCTGGAGATACCAACCTGAATCGACTGCACGTTTAACTGCATCGTCAATTTCAGTCTTATGGGAGTTGGTAATTTTTTCCAGGTCAAGAAATTTTATCATGAGAAGAGATGTTAGTTCTTAGTTTGAATTCTTCGTAGTCACGGATATAATCTGCCTCATCATAGGGTCGGGAAGCAAGTACAAGAACGATGGCATCGGGTGAAAAATTGGTGAGCGTATGCCATCTCATGGACTCAATCAGCAATGGCTGGGAGTCGGAAGACATTGTGCTTGTAGTGGCAATATAGCCGTCGTCTACGGTCACATCGAAGCTACCCTGGATTGCAACGAGGACTTCTTGGTTTAGACGCGAAGCGTGTCCGGCACGTGTCTTGCCCGACGGCACTTCCTTAATCCAATAGACACGCTGAATTTCGAAGGGCACCTCGTGCCCTTCGATTACAGTGAGTTCACCTCGTGAGTCTATGTGGTTTACCAAGTTTATGGTTGTTAGATTGCTAAGTTAACAGTTAATATTTATATAACTTGTATTGTCAGTCGGCACCTGATGGCTTACGATGTTTACTTTAGTTCAATGTGTGCCCCGGGTGTTGCTAGACAGTGGCAGTCGGTGTTGTCGGTCGCATAGTCTTCAAAATCGCATGCAGCTTTTTTATCACCCCAGAAATGCATCGGGAAGAAATTGGCTACCTCGACATTCTCCAGGAACAGACGCGCACCGTTTGCGTAGTCGGTTCCCAGACGAGGGTCAACCGGGAAGAAGACGATATCAATTTTCTTCACCTTCTCCATTATGCGATTCATCTCATGGACAAATTTACCATAAGCTTCCTTAACTTCTGCTACGGTTGACTCATCCTGCCAATGCCAATAGTTGAGGTCACCGGCATGGAACAGATTTGAACCGTCGGCGAAGGTTACCAGGTAACTTACCCCCACATCAGTTGAACCGAAGGCCGAGATGTTTATTCCTCCAAGTACATTTTCTACTGTGTCACCTGGACGCATCCATGCAACAGGCATATCGTCATGTACTAAGCGTGAGAAGATGTCATCGCTAAGAACATAGAGACGTTTATGGGACTGGGCAAGGTTGAAGATATCGGTATTGAAATGGTCGGGATGATGGTGAGACACGAAAAAGACTACAGGAGTCGAAGGATTCTCACGCAGTGCTTTCTTGACTGCGTCGGAAGGGTCTTTATAATAGTCCATCACCAATATTACTTCGGGTCTTTGAATAAGGAACCCGCTGTGGTCCAGATAGGTAACTTTTGTGCTCATGACTTTATGTTTTTAGTTATAATATTAAAACATACCATGGGCAGTTTTGTTCAGTTAGTCATCTGTCATCCGCTTTCGGATAACTCGGAAACCAGAAACTAAGAATTAGGTTTTAGGGTGATGAGGGTGATTTCGGGTGTAGCGCCAAGACGCATGGGGAGTCCGACAGTTCCAAGACCGATGTTGACATATAACTGGTGAATACCATCAGTGTCGTGATAGAGGCCTCCCCAGGTTTTGTAGCGCAGTGAGGCAGGAGAAATACGTCCAACCGACATTTGCATTGCATGAGTGTGACCCGAAAGTGTCAAGGGCACATTGACTGCAGGATGATCGGCAATTGAGTCGACCCAATGGGCAGGATTGTGAGACAAAAGTATCTTGATCTTGTCGTCGTCGATCGTGGGATAGGCTTTTGACAGAGAACCATAGACAGGAAACGGCGGGTCACCGATGTTCTCGACGCCGATTACGGCTATGGAATCATTGCCACGTACTAGCCATGATGTCTCATTTCTAAGGAGTTTCCAGCCTGCCTTTTCGAAAAGGGCATAGAGTTCCTCCATGTTTTGCTGCTTGGCGCCCGGTGAGGGCCATGAATGGTAGTCGCCATAGTCATGATTGCCGAGAATAGCGAGCACACCATCAGGAGCATATAGTTCCTTCATTGCAGGCACAAAGGGTGGTAGTTCATGGGTATAGCGATTGACAATGTCACCTGTAAAGAATATGGCATCGGGATGCAGGGCATTGACAGTGGCGACGACGTCGCGAACAAAGGAATCGTTGGAGCCATAGCTACCCACATGGAAGTCGCTGAACTGGACAATTCGATAGCCGTCGAACTGGCTGGGCAGTCCGGGTATTTTTACTGTAACCTCACGAACATCGATGTTGAAGCGATTAATCAGGGTTCCCCACCAAAAGGCAAAGAACATGACAATAGAGATGACTGCACCCGTTCGTCCCAGCCATTTCCATCGATGGAAACCAAGAAGCCGAGGGATTCGAGAGATTATGTCGAAGAGGAAATATAGATACTTCGGGACGTAGGCTGTCAGGTAGATAAACAGAAGCCAGTTGACAGTGAGCAGCGTCGAATCGTTTCCGCTGCGGATTGGCAAAGCCAATGCAACGATAATGACTGCCAGAAGGAGGACGGACAGACATAGATGGAGTCGGCGCCAAAATGTGTTTCTTGGAAGACGCGACTTCAACACGCGATAGATATAGAGATCTATCGCGAGATTTATTATAATCCAAATAATTACAGGGATGAGGGGGATTCGCATGCCAGCAGTTTGTTTTTAAGTGGGTTGGCATACATTGTCCACATCTTCTCGAGCATGAACCGGCGATCGTCGGCAGAGAAGCTGTCCTTATTCTCGAGTTTATCGAGCTGAGCATTCCAATAATCATCAGCAGCACGACGGTCAGACTCTGTATAGAGGTCATGCCAGCGATTATTTCCTTCTAAGTGGTCACACGCAATATAGTTGATGGGATAGATGTGGTAGCCCGAATGGATGGTGTGGTCGATGAGATGACAGGCCATCTTAAGAACCTGGCTGCGCGGCGCATCAACCGGAAGTCGACGGGCGAGTTCGTCGGAGATACTGTTACCCACCGAGATGTTCACGCGGCCCTTAAAGCCGAGAAGCCCTGTTTCCATACTTAGCAGGTCATCACGCTGACTCTTGCAATATTCGGGGTCCTTACTCTTGAGAAGGAATTCGCGTGCCTTGAGATAATCGTTGGGATCAAACTCGTAGGAAAGGGATGTCGGAGTAATATTCAGTGGTGTCAGCTTTTCGAGCGGTGTGCCTTCTCCATGAAGAGTCATCATCTTTATCAGGCTCTCCTGTGTTCTATCACTTGAATCTTTCGCACGGCCTTCTCTTTGGGCTATCCAAATTGACTGTTTCTTTTCGAGAATACAATGGTGAATATAGGCCGACAGGTGAACGGCAGCCGCCAGGGCGATGTGAGGTTCCTTGATATTTCGGTGGACGATAAAGTTCTTGTTGAGTCGAACAAGGTCTTCTATCCAGGAATAAATCAAGAGATTGTTACCAATTGCAATTTCTGAGGTAGTTATTCCAGCACGTATAAAGCAGAGGTTAAGGAATGCCGAGTCGAGGACTATGTCGCGATGGTTTGTCATGAATATTCGCGGCAGTCCGTCGGCGAGGGAATGCAATCCAACACAGTCGAGACTGGCTGTATATTTCTCAGCCAGCATTTCGAGGAAGGGATGCATTATTTTCAGTTGCAGTTCTTCCTTCCCGCGCACCTTAACAAGATTGTCGGCCAGGGAATGATAGTCAATGTCGGGCAATATATACTTGACGGCGTGCTGGAATCCGGGTTCCTTCACGAGGGCTTCCAGCTTGGAGGGGAAGAGAGAGTCGTCGTAGGGTGCGATGTCATCGAAATTCTCTTTCATAAAGCATCATGTTTCGCCCACAAAATTAACAAATAAAATGGAGGTTTAGAGATTTCGGGCTATGTTTTTAATCAAATGCTCCTGATATAGACTCTTCGACGACGTGTTCCTCGACAAATTCTCCATAGTCGACTTTCTCACAAAGGTCAAACGGTGCTTCAGGGAATCGTACCTCCTGAGAGTAGGGCAACGTTGGGTCGTCGTAGACAGCTTTCATATATTTACCATAGATTGGGAGCGCCATTGAGGCTCCTTGTCCCTGTGCCATCGAATTGAAATGGATGTAGCGTTCTTCTCCGCCGACCCACACACCGGAAACAAGTTCAGGAGTAAATCCCATGAACCAACCGTCGGCATTATAGTTGGTCGTACCGGTCTTACCACCCATGTTGGCAGTGATGTTGAAAGGAGCTCGTCGAAGTCGGCCGCCGGTACCACCATCGACGACATTCTGTAACATTGAGTTGATCTTATACCAAGCGGGTTCCGAGATGACATCGGTGTGGGTTGTAACGAACTCTGAGATGATATTCCCCGAGGCGTCGGCGATTGCGGTGACGAACACCGGTTCGGCGCGCATACCCTTATTGGCATAAGCGGTATAGGCACCCACCATTTCCTTAACCGAGACTTCACAAGATCCGAGGCACAGTGACATTACCGGATCTATGTGGTTTGTTATTCCGAAATTGTGCATATTTCGAGCCAGGGTCGACGGTGAGAGAGTGCTCATTAGTCGGGCCGAGATCCAGTTGTTAGAGTTAGTGAGAGCCCATCGCAGGTCGACCATTTCCCCTATTCTTGCCGTACCGGCATTTCTGGGTGTCCATGGACGTCCCACCTCGTCGACAAGTACAGGTTGTTCGTTCAGGAACTCGTCGCAGGGAGTATAGCCCTCTTCCATCGCATAGGTGTAAAGAAACGGTTTTATAGTAGAACCGATTTGTCGACGACCGGTTGAAACCATGTCATATTGGAAGAAAGAGAAATTGGGACCTCCCACATAGGCTTTTACATGGCCGTTTACTGGGTCCATCGACATGATAGCAGCACGAAGGAAATGCTTCGTATAGAGAAGTGAGTCGCGTGGAGTCATGACGGTGTCGACGAGTCCTTTATAGCTGAAGACTCTCATGTCGACGGGTGTATTGAAAGCCTTATCGATTTCCTCAGCTGAATTACCGGCTGCCCTCATGGCACGATAACGATCGGTTTGAGTGATGGCACGGTCGATCATCGTCTTTATAAGGTCGGCTGATATTTCTTCACGGTTAGTGCTATAGGGCGCCGACGGGGAGTTCTTCTTTTCCTTGAAGAAACTTTCCTGCAGAGATGCCATGTGTTCCTCGACAGCCTGTTCGGCATAGGCCTGCATACGGGAATCGATGGTAGTGTAAATCTTCAGACCGTCATTATAGATATCGTAGTGGGATCCGTCGGGCTTGGGATTTTTCTCGACCCATCCGTATAGGGGATTTTTCTCCCAAGCGATGGAGTCGTCGATGTATTTCTGGGTTTCCCATCCGCGATAGTCGCTTTTTACGGGTTTCTTTGCCGACAGCATCCTTCTAAGCTCTTCACGAAAATAGGGGGCGGGACCATCCTTGTGATCGACCTT
Organism: Muribaculaceae bacterium; assembly: GCA_022510505.1. Taxonomy (GTDB): domain Bacteria; phylum Bacteroidota; class Bacteroidia; order Bacteroidales; family Muribaculaceae; genus JAFLTL01. Next base: position 28,069 of record JAFLTL010000014.1, read on the forward strand.
GTGGAAGCTGAGTTCAAGAGGAAGAGCTTGAAGAGAGTCGCGCTCGGCTTTCGTTATCTTGTGGGCCTTATACATCTGGTCAAGGACCGTGTTGCGACGTTGACGGGTTCTTTCATTCTGGCGAACAGGGTTATAGTAGGAAGGATTCTTTACCATCCCTACCAGAGTTGCAGCCTCTTCGATATTAAGATCCTTGGCGTCCTTGCCGAAGTAAACATAGGCCGCACTCTTAATTCCGACAGCGTTATATAGGAAATCAAACTGATTGAGATACATTTTGATTATCTCATCCTTACTGAAATAACGCTCAAGCTTGACGGCAATCATCCATTCTATGGGTTTCTGAAGTGCACGTTCAAGCAGTCCGTTACTCCCCGGGGAGTAAAGTTGCTTTGCAAGTTGCTGGGTGATTGTTGATCCACCTCCGGCCTGTTTCTGTCCTAAGAGGATTGTTTTGAACATTGCACGGGCCACGGCACGCATGTCGACTCCCGAATGGTCGAGGAATCGGGCGTCCTCGGTAGCAATCAGAGCGTCGACGACATTTTGCGAGATGTCGTAGTAGTCGGCATATACGCGGTTTCCGGTGTTGCGGAAGTATCGTCCGAGTTCTGTTCCATCAGAAGTGTAAAGTACACTAGCAAATTTATCTGTTGGATTCTTAAGTTCTTCAACCGGTGGCATATAGCCGATCTTTCCCTGATATATAAAAAAGAAAAGGAAAATCATTCCTACGGCACCGAGTCCGAAGAAAATCCAAAGGAGTTTTATAGTAGTTCGCTTCCAGCGTGGTATCATGTAAATATCGTTTTAGAACTGAATTACAAAGATACTGATAATTTGACGTTCGCACTTAACGGAAAGTTTTAAGAAAATATAAAATAGTTGCCGGTTACTACTTCATACTTTTCCCTTATTGCCGGAATCGCATTTTTCATTTAGGACACACCCATCACATCCGCAGCCACAGCCTTTGTCCTGATTTGGCTGTTTTCTAAAAATCCCGACAGCAATTCTCCAGATCACAAGCAAAAGAACAATTCCAACAATAATCCACTGAAACATAATAAAACCTATTTTTGTTTCGCCTCGATTTTCACTCCGGACCTATCGTTGCGCACCCCTACAATGATTTCGTTGAGTTGGGTTTTCAGTTCGTCGATGAATTCCTTGGGAGAATACTCACCACGTTCGATTCGTCGCAACTTGTTTTCCCACATGCCCGTCAACTTCGGACTCTTGAGGAGCTCATTTGAGATCGTGTCTATCAATGCGATTCCTGCAGGAGTTGCCTGTATTTTCTTTCGATTTCTCTTGACATATCCCCTCTTAATTAATGTCTCGATGATGGATGAACGTGTTGACGGACGCCCTATTCCGTTTTCTTTCATTGCCTCGCGAAGAGTCTCGTCGTCGACATTCTTTCCGGCCGATTCCATTGCTTTCAGCAATGTTCCCTCAGTGAAATCCTTGGGTGGAGTCGTTGTTTTCTTTTGTAGTTTGGGTCTATGAGGTCCGCTTTCACCTTTTGTAAATTCGGGAAGAACCGTCTCATCCTCCTTCTTTTCTTCATTGGAAGAATTACCTAGTACAATGCGCCACCCCGGATCTTTAATTACTTTACCAGTTGCACGGAACTGTTGCTCCTCTGCCGATGCCAGAACTGTCGTTGTAGTGAAACGACACTCGGGGTAAAAATTTGCTATAAACCGAAGTGCAATTAGATGATAAAGCTGACGTTCGCGTTGGTCAGTCAGTTTCTTAGGGGACTCTCCTGTTGGAATGATTGCATGATGGTCGGTTACTTTCGAGTCGTCGAATATTTTCTTGGACTTTTCTATTTTCCCCTTAAGGATTTCATCGGTCAACTCGCTATAGTGGACCATATTCTTTAGAATCTCGGGGATTCGAGTATAGAGGTCGGAGCTAAGATAGGTGGTATCGACACGTGGATAGGTAGTCAGTTTCTTTTCGTAAAGTGACTGAATGAGCTTCAGCGTCTCATCGGCGCTCCATCCAAAGCGACTGTTACATTCGACCTGCAAAGATGTCAGATCGAAGAGCCGCGGAGCCGACTCTCGACCTGTTTTTTCCGAGATGTCGTCGATGACGAGGAGAAACGGCTTAATTTTCTCGAGAACCTCCTTTCCTTTTTCAAGGGAAGAATACTTGACAGCCGGAGTCGCATTGAAAGTAACGTCGCGGTAAACTGTTTTAAGTTCCCAGTAATCCTGAGGTTTGAAGTTTTCGATCTCACGATGACGCTCGACAATCATTGCCAAGGTGGGAGTCTGCACTCTACCGACCGAAAGAGTTATCCCCGGATCGCTATATTTAAGGGAATAGAGCCTAGTGCCGTTCAGTCCTAGGAGCCAATCGCCAATTGCTCGTGAAAGTCCGGCATAATATAGATTATCAAATTCAGCAGAATCGCGCAGGTTCTGGAATCCATCTCGGATAGCAGCATCGGTTAGAGACGAGATCCATAGACGTTTCACAGGACATTTCACATCGGCCTTCTGAAGAACCCATCTCTGAATCAGCTCACCTTCCTGTCCCGCATCACCGCAGTTAATTACCTCGGAAGCGGTTGATACAAGATTTTCAATTACCTTAAACTGCTTTATATAGCTGTCGTTGTCGATTAGTTTGATACCGAACTTAGGTGGTATCATGGGCAATGAATAGAGGTCCCATCTTTTCCACCGTTCAGTGTAGTCGGCGGGATCCTTCAGCGTGCAAAGATGTCCAAAAGTCCAAGTGACGCAATAGCCGTTTCCTTCGAAATAGCCATCCTTTCGATTGCGCGCTCCAAGGAGCGATGCGATATCGCGAGCGACGCTGGGTTTCTCGGTTATGCAGACCTTCACTTGATGTGGTTTACTGCGCTTCTCAAGGGGGCCCCCACATCTCCGTGGACGGTCTTCAGAACGATAGAATCATTGTAGGAGAGATTCTTGCAGAGGGGGAAATCAAGATCAATTTGAATGACGCCCTCATCCTCGAGTTGGAAATATCGTTGAAAATCAACTCCATCGATATCGGTAGCTTCATAGTTCCTGCCACCTGTAGAAAGCACGGCACTATCGATGCGATCGGAAGTGTGGGGCGTTCCTTCAATTCCACAGGTAACACGTGTCACTCCATCACCATTGGAATTGTTAATGGCAAGCACAGTCAATATGAGTAACAATTTCAACATGTCTTCACGCCTCCTTCTTAGCTTCTTCCCAGATTTCATCCATTTGGGCAAGAGTCATATCCTTAAGTTGAAGCCCTTTTTCCCTAGCTTTTTCTTCGAGATAATTAAAGCGCTTAATAAACTTCAGGTTTGTTTTTTCAAGTGCATTCTCAACATTTATTCCGTAGAGACGAGCGGCATTAATCAGAGCAAAGAAAATGTCGCCCATTTCCTTTTCCATGTCAGCCTCGTTCCCCTTCTTGACTTCCTGTTCGAACTCTGAGATTTCCTCCTTGACTTTATCCCACACCTGCTCTGGCTTTTCCCAGTCGAATCCAACATTAGCTGCTTTCTCCTGAATTCTTTCGGACTTAATCAATGCAGGAAGAGCCGACGGTACACCGGCGAGTACACTTCGGTTACCACCCTTTTCCTTTAGCTTGAGCTGTTCCCAGTTTTTCAGCACATCGTCAGTACTGTCAACTTTTACCTCTCCGAAAACGTGAGGATGCCGAAAAATCAGTTTAGAATTCAGAGCATCAGCGACATCAACGATATCGAAACGATCCTGCTCCTCCCCTATCAACGAATAGAAAAGGACGTGGAGCAGAACATCGCCAAGTTCCTTTTTAATGTCGGCAACGTCGTCGCGCATCAGCGCATCACAAAGTTCATAGGTTTCCTCAATTGTATTTGGGCGCAAACTTTCATTAGTTTGTTTACGATCCCACGGACACTCCACCCTTAAGCGTCCCAAAACATCAATAACGCGGCCGAGCGCTTCAATTTTTTCTGATCTTGAATGTTGATTCATTCTTTATAATTTTCAAGAGCTCCATTGAGCCAATCGACAAATTTAGTCACATTCTCATCGTAGTAGGCAGGAGGAGCGAGTGGTTTACCTTCGTTATCGAGAACAACATAATAGGGTTGGCTGTTAGCTCCGAATTTTGTTCTTTGTAGGTAGCTCCATTTATCTCCCACAGTTTCCAGGGTGACATTGCGCCCATTTTCTTCGAGAGTCAAAGAATGTGTCAGGCTGGTTTTCTCATCTACCATCAGCTTTATCAACACAAAATTCTCCTTTATGACATTCTCCACTTCCTGAGTGTCGAACACGGCACCTTCCATCTTTCGGCAGTTAACACATCCATATCCGGAAAAATCGATCAAGACCGGTCGATTGTTCTCAAGTGCAAACTTCATTCCGGCATCAAAGTCATCGAATTCTTCGAATTGTCCGCCCGCATAAAGATTAAAGTCCTGAGTGTAGAGAGGAGGTACGAAAGCACTTACCCCTTTTAAAGGTGCACCCCAAAGTCCCGGGAGCAGATAAACTGAGAAACTGAAAGAGACAAGAGCGAGGAAGAATCCCAGGATTGAGACATGGTCCTTTGGAGAATCATGGGAGAAACGTAGTTTACCAATAAGATAGAGACCCAACAGTGCGAACAGAGCGACCCAAAGAGAGATAAATACTTCCCGGTCTAGAATACCCCATCCGTAGGCCAAATCGGCTACCGACAAAAATTTCAGCGAAAGAGCCAGTTCAAGAAAACCGAGTACAACCTTTACAGAATTGAGCCATCCACCTGACCGGGGCATATCTTTCAGCCATGATGGGAAAATAGCGAACAAGGTGAATGGCAGAGCCAAAGCAAGAGCGAAAGCTCCCATGCCAATAGCTGGCCCTGTGATGTCGCCCATAGAAGCAGCCTCTACCAACAACGTACCAATAATAGGACCGGTGCAAGAGAAGGAAACAAGGGCGAGTGTAAACGCCATGAAGAAAATACTGATCAGTCCCGTTGTCTTTTCGGCCTTGTTATCCATTGAGTTACTCCAACGAGAAGGCAGAGTAATTTCGAATGCTCCGAAGAAAGAGATTGCGAAGACTATAAGGAGAAGGAAGAAAAGCAGATTGAATATAGCGTTAGTTGCCAAATCGTTAAGCTTGCTTGCTCCGAAAATCAGCGTTACAGCCAATCCGAGAACCAGATATATGACAATTATAGAGATGCCATAGGTTATCGCATCACCGACAGCTTTTCTTTTAGAACCGGTTTTTTTCAAAAAGAAACTGACGGTCATTGGAATCAAAGGCCATACACAGGGAGTGAGGAGAGCGAGTAAACCTCCACCGAAACCCCAGATAAAAATGTGCCACCAAGGGGTTTGAGAAATGAGTTCGACTTTTTCCCCGGGGAATGTAACGGGGGCCCACCATTGAGAAATCCTGTCGATATTACTCGGAGCCTCCAATTCCAGAATGGCATTAGTTATCTGTTGTTGCTCAGTAACCTCAGTTTCGGAGTTCGAGACCTCAACAGCATTATTATTAGAAACGGGTGCCGGAGTCCCAACAGATGCGTTCAGCTCAATAGTTCGCGGGGCGGTGCAAGTTTTGTCATCACAAGCCTGGAATCTTACTTTGACATCAAAGGAAGCCCCTTCAACACCCTTATTAATCTTGAATTTCTGAGCAAAATCGACATCGGCAGCCCACCAAGTCAAGTCAAGTTGGAAAATGTTATCATACTTTTTGATGGGTTTACGTGAAGGAACCAGTTCTCCTATCAGTTCGACCCCTTCGGAAGGAGTGATCACAACTGAAGTTGAATTTGGGCCCCCTTCGGGCAAGTCAAACCCATAAAGGTGCCAACCGTCCTCAATCAAAGCCTTTATTTCAAGAGTACCTTCATTGTTTGATTGGAGTCGTGCCGACAGATTCCATTCGACAGGATCCAACATCTGAGATGAAGCAAAAAATGAGACAAGGAGAGAGAGGCAGAAAAACACCGATTTTTTCATAGGCTACCAGTTAATTCCTCACAAAGTTATATAAACTTTAAAATCTAATAGTTAATTCAGCGCAGAACTTCAGTGAATTCAGGTTTAGCTCCTTCGGTATCATCGACAGTCACATATACTGTTGCTTCATTTTCTTCACCATCGGGACCCTTAGTTTTAACCTGGAAACGGTAGTCAGTTCCATTAGGTGTTTTTCTTTTTGCAACGGTAACCGGTTGTCCAAGAGGATAGCGATAACCTGAAGTCGCCTGATTAAAGAGTTCGACTGCTTCTTCATTGCAGATAGTAGGTTCTTCGTAGGCTGCCAGTTGTTCAAGCACACCCTCTTTGTAGCCATTTTCAATCAGATAGCGGTCAAGTTCTGAAGGCATTTTTTCCATTCGTGCATTTCTGACACCATAACCCTTAATGACCTTAGCATCAGGCTCGGCGTTTGCAAGGTCGTTAGTAGCAGTAGCAATTCCTCCACTTCCGAAAGTAGCGAAAGTCACGATAGTTTTGCCTTTGAGATCATTTTCATCGAGGAAAGTTTTCACCGGTAAAGCATAAGTACCACCCCAAACCGGGAAACAAAGAAGAATTTTGTTATAATCATCGAGGTCAATGTCAAGAGACTTGATAGGTACCTTTTTATTGTTTTCCACCTCTTCAATCCATCGGCTTATTGTGGCATTATAATCGCTGTCGTAGGGTTCAACGGGTTCAATTTCGACTATATCGGCTCCAAGTTCTTTCTTAAGCTGTTCAGCCAATTGGCGGGTAGCCCCCGTTTGTGAATAGTAAATAATCAAAGTGCTATCGTTGGTCCCCTTTTCCTGAGCGGTCGAAGAAGATCGTGAAGCACATGATATCAATGAGATTGCCAACGAAACAGTTAGAATAGCGGCGGTCAGTATTTTCCTCATGGTAGAAAGTATTAAATGTTTTTATTCGGTTTATTTCTTTTTTTCATGTCCCGGCTTGTGGGTCAGATATAGTGCCCCCGCAATCAGAAGAATGCCGATAGCCAGATAGAGAAGCGCCTTCGGGTCCCACATTTCGTTACTTATTTCAAGAACGTGTTTAAAAAATGAAACTATCAGGACCATCAGAATCACTTTTCCGAGAGAAGATTTCAGATCGTCAAGAGTCGGGGTCTGCAGCCAAGATGGTCGGCTGTCGACATTTTTTTCGACGGGATCGATTTTAGTGACAAAGAGTTCATAGATTCCCACTCCAAAAATTATCAAGGCAAGTGCAAAGAGGAATACATCGACAGAAGAGACCAGTTTTTCAAATAGCACCTCATATTTCTCGGTAGGATTCATGAAATATTCCACAAGACCTTTGAAGATAATGACGATTCCCTGAATAAAAAGAATCACCGATGAAACCAGCGAACCTATCACAGCAATCAGAGAAAGGTATCGGGAACTATAGAGTAATCTTTCGAATTGTCGAGCCTGCAGACTCTTGTAATGCAATACCTTAGGGAAATTAATCGAACGGTTTTTCAGATCTTCGAGCAAAGCCTTATCATATTCGTCGGCGTTACCTTTCGCCTGGATTTTGCCACGAAGCCAGCGAGCCTCGTTCTCATCTATTTCTCCCGGTGATTTTTCATCGAAAAGCAAATGATTACTCAATGCTTCTACAAAAAAAGACTTAAACTCGGGTGAAAGTTTAGTAGGAGAAACAGTATTCTTGATGTCAAACAGGAAATTAGCAAGATCGTGATTAATTCGCCCTTCTTCCTGCATAAGATGCTTCAAAGTGTTCACATCTTCTTCATCAACCTTACCGTCGGAGAGGATTTCTTTTCTAACGTCGTCTAAATTTTTCATCGTCCAAATCACAATTCATCCCAAAGATAAAAAATATCTTTGATGTTGGAATCATTTGCGGTTAACGAATCGGAGAAACTCTCCTATCCAAAGAACGAAGGATGTGCCGAGGAAACTAATCCACCAGTCGGAGAATGTCAATGGAACAACTGTAAAGAAATCTCCACCAAATTGAACTATAAGTATTTGTCCACCCACAATAATCAAGCTAATCAGAAGAAATTCTCCGCAGTGTTTAAGCTTCAGTGCACTTCGGCCGGTTGCATAAGCCCTTGCGTTAAACATATTCCAAAATTGCATGAACACGAATATCGTGAAGAAAAGAGACACTTCATATTCGCTTAAATCATGATAGGGCACCCAAACAGGGTGGAAAATATCAGAGAGACTTTCGATTCTGGCAAATTCAAAAAGGAGAAGTAGCAGGAACTGTAGGACGAAGAAAATACATCCCACTCCTATAATCTGTCTCCACATTGCCGGGTTAATAATAAAATCGCTTCTTTTCCTGGGCTTATTTCTCATAACGGCAACAGTTGGAGGAAGAGATGCGAGTGCTGTTGCCGCAAAAGTGTCCATAATCAGATTTACCCAAAGCATCTGAGTCACAGTCAAAGGTGACTGTGTACCCATAAAAGCTCCGACAAGTACAATCAGGCATGCAGTAACATTGACAGTCATTTGGAAAAGAATAAACCGGCGAAGATTGAGGAACAATGACCGTCCCCACATGACCGCTCGGCCTATAGAAGCGAAAGAGTTGTCGATGATAGTAATGTCGGAAGCTTCTTTAGCGACAGAGGTTCCCGTGCCCATTGAAAGTCCAACATGTGCGGCCTTCAATGCAGGCGCGTCATTGGTTCCATCACCTGTTACGGCGACAACTTCGCCATGTTTTTGAAGAGCCTCGACCATTCGTTTTTTATCAAGAGGGCGAGCTCGTGCAATAATTTTGATGTCACCTACCTTTTCCAACAATTCTTCGTCACTCAGCGAGGCAAAATCTACTCCTGTAATAATATTTCTTTCGTCATCAATTGTATCGTCCCACAGTCCTACCTGTCGTCCAATTTCTCGAGCGGTCGCAGGTGTATCCCCTGTCACAATCTTAACTTTAATTCCGGCACCGACAGCTTCTTTGACTGCTTCGGGTACATCATCGCGAACCGGATCGGAGATAGAAACCATTCCCTGATAATCAAGATTGTTTAGCAAATCCTCCTTAAGAGACTTTATGTCGCCGACCAGTTTCTTACAGGCAAATCCTAGTGTTCTCATTCCTTGGTTCTGATAAACCAATAACTGAGCCTCAATCTCCTTTGATGTTACACCGAACGGAGCATTACACATAGCGAAAACAATTTCGGGAGCTCCTTTGACAAACAGATAAGTTTCGTTATTAGAATTTTTTACTAACGACACCATGTATTTCCTCTCCGTAGAGAAAGGAATTTCATCGACAAGCCGGATTGATTCTCGCAGGTGCTGATAACCAATATTTTTCTTAAACAGCCAGAGCAATAATGCACCTTCGGTAGGGTTTCCAAGAACAGAAGGGGGATTGGTTGTCAAATCGAGCAGAGCTGTAGAATTAATAGCCATATTCTGACAGAGAAGATCTTCATTGCCAAATAGAATCACATCAGCTATTTGCATACGATTCTGGGTCAGAGTCCCCGTTTTGTCGGTGCAAATAACTGTTGTGGCACCCATCGTCTCACATGCGTGGAGTTTCCTGACAAGATTATTTGTCTTCAACATACGTCGCATCGAAGATGCGAGAGAAAGCGTCACTGCCATTGGCAGTCCTTCGGGAACCGACACTACTATAAGGGTGACAGCAATCATAACTGATTGCAATAAATAAGTTCCGAAGCGCACCCATTCAACGGGTCCAGGAACCTCAAAAAAGTAGGCAAGAATTCTCCCTATAATTATAATAACTCCAAGAACATAGGACACTCGAGATATTAATCGGCCTAATCTTTCCAATTGCTCATCGAGAGGAGTTACGACACTGTCGTCGATTTGTGCAGCCTCATATACCTTACCGTTCTCAGTCGCATCCCCAACTGCAAGGACCTTCATTACTCCATGTCCCTCCATAACTTTTGTGCCTCTCATGGCCATATTAGAAGGTATGGTAGCATCCTTATCAAAATGGGTTTCATCGACTGTTTTTGAGCTGATGGGTTCTCCTGTCAAAGTTGACTCATCGATTGTCAATGAAACAGCATCGAGCAAAAGACCATCGGCAGGTACTTCATTGCCGGTGTTTAGAATTACAATATCACCGACGACCACGTCACGTTTAGGTATTTCCACCGGTTTTCCGTCTCGGATGACTTCAACCGGTTCGTCGTCATTTACTTTATTGAGAATAGAGAACTCCTTATCGGCTTTCAATTCGAAAGCGAATCCAAGTCCTGTAGCAAGAAAAATAGCTATAAAAATTCCGATAGGTTCGAAAAAGACATGTACACTTTGCGCTAGATACCAATACTCATAACAAGAAATACCTATTGACAAAGCTCCTGCAATTAGCAAAATAATTATAAGAGGGTCCGAAAACTTTTCAAGAAACCTCAGAAAAGGAGAGACTTTTTTCGGAGGCGTTAAAATGTTTGAACCATGTAATTCCCTACTTTCCAGTACTTCCCTGGAATTCAGACCCTTATAATTTTTTTCAACGTTCATGCAGGTTACATCTATAGTTATAGTTTCAATGGAGCCCTTTCGGTATAAAAGGCCCCATTGAAATTACATCAAGTGAAGAGAATGGGTTAGACCCGATTCTTTCCCTCAGTATCAATCAATTTGAATTACTAGGAAATTACCTTTCTCCCAAAAAATCTTTGAATCCAATATATTCAGAACTTTTTCCCCGTTGGCTTCTTGAGTAATCGAGTAGGAGCTCTTAGGTTGATCAGTTACGACCTTTGCTTTTTTGGAATATAGGTTGATGGTTTTCAAAGTGCGTTTGTCACCTTGGTGGAAGAAAGAGAGGTCAATTTCACCAGGTAGTATCTTAGTTTTACGAAGGAAACCTGACTCGATGAGATTATGGGCTTTGAGTTCCTTTTTAGTACCGATAGCATAGTAGCAAGTGTTGAGTTCTTCGGTCAACTGAAGATTTTTTTCTTCGGCTTGATTTTTAGCTTCCGATACAGCCGAGAGATCTTGAGTCAAGTCCTCGATACGTTCGCTTTGAGCGAGGATAATGATTCGTCTTTGTTCCAGGGCTTCCTGATAGTAGCGTATAGCGCTATCCTGCTGAAGAATTTGAGCTTTCAGGTTATCGATAGTAGTTTGAAGAATCTTGTTATTGGCATTAGAATTGCGCAATTTCTTTTCCAATTCTTCAATTTTTTCGCGACGTTGTTGAAGGGCCTCCTGTATGGCTGCCATGTCGTTCTTTATGTGTTCGCGTTTTGAAACCGACTCGGCTTTCATAGTGGCAGGGTTGGCCAATATTTGTTCCATCTCCTTGATCGACATCATGTCGGCCGAGATTTCATTGAAAAGTGCGAGGAGTGAATCCTGATTTGCAAGAGCCTCTCTAAGCGAATCGGCGGTTGTCGGTTCGTCATCACTCATTTTGGGTTTTGATTTTGTATCACAACTCGCCAATGTCACGGCGAGAACTGCGAAAAGGAATAGGATTTTTTTCATTGCTACAGAGTTTTGCTGTTATTATAATTCTTCTTGCTTTTCTCGATATTTGTTCTTGTGAACTTTTTTTTCATTAGAATTCTCTTGTGAGGTTCCCACAACCAGGACTATTTCACCTTTAGGGGTGTGTGCTTTAAAAAACTCGATCAATTCAGCTAGAGTTCCGTTGACAACAGTTTCATGAAGTTTTGAGATTTCGCGAGATACTGACGCCGGACGGGTGAGTCCGCAAACAGCCGTAATATCCTCCAATGTTTTTATCAGTCTCAAGGGAGATTCGTAGATAATAAATGTCACAGGAAGTTTTGAAAGAAACTCGAGACGAGTCGCACGTCCTTTCTTAGTTGGCAGGAATCCTTCGAAGAAGAATCGGTCGCACGGTAATCCTGAATTGACGAGAGCCGGAACGAAAGCAGTGGGTCCGGGAAGCGTTTCAACCTCGATACCTGCTTTTCTACATTCTCTTGCGAGGAGAAATCCCGGGTCGGAAATACCGGGAGTTCCAGCATCGCTAATCAGTGCCATAGTTTCACCGTTCTCAATTCGTCGGAGGATAGAATTCACTATTTCATGTTCATTGAATTTATGGAAACTAGATGTAGGAGTAGATATTTTGAAGTGTCTTAAAAGATTCCCACTTGTTCTCGTATCCTCGGCAAGAATCAAATCAACGTTTTGCAATACCTCGGCAGCTCTGGGGGTAAAATCCCCGAGATTACCCACGGGCGTTGGAACGATGAAAAGTTTTCCGGGCATTAATGAGCGAAATTTAGCGATAGAATTTCAATGAATTCCTTAGTAACTGGATTTTCCGGGTTTAGACCTTGTTGTTCGATCAGATATTGCTTCACTTTTTCCAAATCGGAAAACAGAGCGACTGCGTCAACTACATTATTCAACGCCGTAACGCTTCCGCCGAACAATTCTTTTGCGAACCGGAATTTATCATTAAGCGTCAGCCGACTCATAATTTCATTACCGGTTTTAACCTGTTTTCTAATAAAGTGGTCATCTTTAAAACGCGCTTCTTCTATTTCGGCATTTTCCGAGTCGGCCTCATCCTCCTCGGCCTGCGCCTCATCCAGGAAAGTTTCCTCTTGGTTGGATCCTCCCGCATCGGGTTCGGAATCCTCTTCCTGTTCATATTCGACGGTTTCGGCCAAACGTTCAGCCGAATCAGTGTCAGAGGTGGGGACTGTTGTCTTTGTCGAGAGTATTTCACCCATCATCTCAGAAACCTGTTGATTCTTTGCAATCAAAAGCTTCCTGACCGAATCGGGCAAAGCATCGACACCTCGTTCACGGTAAAGAAGAAGGAGTCCCTCCATTTCATATATTAAAGAAAGTATTTTTTCCACTTCCATTTTCCAAATAGTTTTGAGAATGACAGTTTATCAGTTTAAGGTCTTTATTAAGTAACGTTCGATTGCCTCTCTTAGTTGTGTTCTCGGGCAAAAGAAATTGTTTACCATTACAACAACAGTGTGGGTTGGTTTCTTTAGATTATCATCCAGAAGATATCCGGCATAACAATGGACGCCGGTCATACTTCCGCTTTTAACAGCCATTTTACCCTCCAAAGGGGTTTTCCGAAGAAATGACTTCACTGTACCTTCCTTACCTGCGACAGGAAAAATTGAGACATAATCATCACAATTTTCTGAGCGAGCCATAAAGCTCAGAATGGAACCGATTTGGGCAGGGGAAAACGCATTGCCACGTGAAAGTCCGCTTCCATCGAACATTCGACTATTTTTCAGATCAATACCATTTTCCTTCCAGAAGGATTTCAGTTTCACTATAGCTGAATCCCTGTTCTGATAAGGGGCAATTGCACGTAAAGTACCTTCGGCCATAAGATTATCGCTTCTGACCATCAAACTGTGCATAATCTCTATCAATGGTGCTGACAAAGTCCTGAAAAGAAATATTGTATCGTTTGGAACATCCTCCTCGAAGAATGTCGCTGACAGGGTTATACTGTCTCTGGCAAGTTTTTCCATAAGTGTTTCGGCAAAATGTTGAGGAGGATTGGTAATTATGTAATCAGACTCAAGATAATTATCGAACCAATTAAACGGATAAAGTCCGACTCCATAACTCCATTCCAGATCCTCGACTTCCCATTGTGGTACGATTCCGGCATCGGGAAGAATCGAATCGTTAAAAACAATATTTCCGGTAATTTCTGATAGCCCAAATTCTTTTATTGCTGACACAAGATATTCCGGTAATGAGGACGTTTCTTTAAATTCTCGACTTCCTGTTGTGGGATCACCCGATGTCGAAACCACGATGTCACAGGCTCCGTTTAATGGATCGGGACCAATTAGATCAAAACCGGTATCAAAGCGGAAATATGGCCCGAGCAATTGAAGAGCAGTAGCGGTAGTCAATGATTTCTGAATACTTGCCGGAGTCAGAGCCTTGCGATCATTATAAGAAACCAGGATTTCTCCGGTTTTGAGATCCTCTATATAAATGCCAACCGAAGCCTCTTCATTGCCATCGAAAATCAAAGGGCATTGAGCCTTTAAACTGATGTTGGCCAAAAAAAATAAAATTGCAATTCCAAATATATTCTTCATATCAATAAATTATCTTAAATATCCAGTACTAATCCCTCGTCGGCACAAATTATTTTCAATTCGGGGCATAATTCTTGTGCTACTTCATTGGCTTCGTCCAGATGCCCCTGAGTTTCCTGGTAGGACTTTGAATAATGTCCCAGGACAAGAACTTTAGCTTTTACGAGTGCTGCCATTCTAACTGCATCGGCTGCAGTAGAATGGAATCGTTCATCGGCTTTCTGCCGGTCCTGTTCGAGATAAGTAGACTCATGATACAGGACATCGGTCGTTCCAATATAAGAAGCGATTTTCGGTTCAAAACGAGTATCGGAGCAATAGGCATAACTTTTAGCGGGAGCCGGGTCAATTGTCAGCTGTTCATTCTTGAATACTCTCCCATCATCGGTTATATAATCATTCCCCTCTTTAATACCGTGTCGGAGCTTAATTGGAATATCCAACCATTCGACCATGTCTTTTTTTAATGAACGGAGCCTTGGTTTTTCCCGGAATACGAATCCGGTGCATGGTATCCTGTGATTTAAAGGAATAGCCTCAACTGTCAGCGAATTATCTTCAAAAATCAGCCCCCCTTCTGATGGAATTGGTTCGATATTTATATCGAAGCTTCTGTATTTACAGAAACGGTCCATTGTGTCAATAAGCCAGTCGACTCCTTCAGCGGGGAAATGGACAGTCAATGAACCGCCCACCTCGTGAAGCGCCATGGTTGACAACAATCCGGGCAGTCCAAAAAAATGATCGCCGTGAAGATGAGAGATGAAGACATGTTCCAATCTGGAGAACTTGAGTTTCATTCGTCTCATACCAATTTGGGCCCCCTCTCCACAATCCACCATAAAAAGTCGGCTGCGAAAATCAATCACCTGGCAAGATGGTTGATGTCGAAGCGAAGGTGTTGCTGAACCGACTCCAAGATAAAAGACCCTAAAGTCGCTCATGTCACAAAGATTGTTAGGAACCACTTAGCAATCACGACATAAATTATCAATCCGAAAATATCATTGGAGATTTGAATAAACGGACCGGTAGCAAGAGCCGGATTTATCTTGAGCTTTTCCAAGGTCAAAGGGACTACAGTTCCCAGCACAGTGGCGAACATTACCACACAAAACAGAGAACAAGCAACCGAGAGAGTCACTGCAAGTTCACCGGGCAACATTATGAGATTATAAACAAGTATGACCCCTGAAATAATTGATGCGTTGAGAAGTCCGATAAGAACTTCCTTTCCAAGCTGCCGTGAAAACTCGGTAACATCAAGCGATCCGTTAGCCAAACTTTGAACCACGATGGCCGACGCCTGTACTCCGACGTTTCCACCTGTACCGCCTATTATAGGTATGAATAGCGCCAAAGCGGTCACAGCGGCAAGTTGGTTCTCGAACACGCTAAGAATCAAGGAAGCAAGTATACCGGAACAAATTCCAATTAGGAGCCAAGGGATTCGAGCCTTAGTTTGTGAAAGAATAGAGTCATCGGCACTAACATCGCTGGAGAGACCGCTCGCCAACTGATAGTCACGTTCCTGAGATTCGCGCACCTGATCCATGACGTCATCGACCGTTATACGGCCGACAAGTCTGCCGATTGAATCGACAACAGGCATTGCAACGAGGTCATACTTTTCGAAATCGAGCGTCAGTTCATCTATTGGAGTATCAGTTTTAACCGACACAGGATTTTCCTCCATGATGCGCTTGATTTTGGAAACCGACGGATGGGTAATCAAGGTCTTCAGCGGAAGGATTCCCTTAAGTTTTTCATCGTCATCGACGACATAGACGTAGTAAATTTCGTCCATATCCTCGGCTTGCAGACGCATTTGCTTAATACATTCAGGCATACTCCAATTCTCATTGACGACAACCATCTCGGTTCCCATCAATCCGCCGGCTGTATCCTCGTCATATTTCAACAGATCAATAATGTCACCTGCCTGTTCAACATCATTGATATGAGTCAAGACCTCATCTCGGTCTTCCTCGTCAAGTTCCTGTATAAGGTCAACCGCCTCGTCAGTTTCTAGATTTTCGATAAACTGCTTGGCGATTTCCTCGGCGTCCATATCCTGAAGAAGATCTCGACGTTCATCTTCATCGAGTTCCATCAGAACATCGGCGGCAACCTCACCATCAAGAAGGTCAATCAGAAACTTAGCGTCATCTTCATCGAGGTCACGATAAAGTTCGGCAATGTCGGCCGGGTGCATGTCAACCAACTCGTTTCTTGCCTGCTCCTCTTCACGATTTGCAACAATATCGGCAAGTTCTTTCAAATATTCAGGTGTAATTTCTTTTACTGCCATTTGAGTTGGTTAAACCGGTTAAATGTTTTTTAGTAAGGTTCTAAAATCAAATTTGTTTTCTCACGGAATCTACTATATTAGCGAGATGCACAAATTGTTGAACAGTCAGTTGTTCGGGCCTCAGTGACATCAGTTTTTCTGTCTCATCATCCAATGTCGTATTTGGCGGCAACAAGCTTTTTATGGAATTCCTCAAGGTTTTTCTGCGCTGAGAAAAAGTAGTCTTGATGACATTTTTAAATGTTTTTTCGTCACATCCGAGATTTGTGACCTTGTTCCGGACCATCCTAATCACTCCCGATTTGACTTTTGGAACGGGGTCAAAAACAGTTTCATCGACAGTAAACAGATATTCGACGTCATACCATGCCTGCAATAGCACGCTCAGTATACCGCGAGCCTTCGTACCTTCTTTAGCAGCCAGACGCTCGGCTACCTCTTTCTGCAACATTCCGGCGCAACACTCCACTTTATCTTTAAAGTCAAGCACATGAAAGAAAATCTGAGAAGAGATATTATAGGGATAATTTCCAATTATAGTGATTTTTTGACCCGGAAACAAATCATCCAGATTCATTTCAAGGAAATCATTTTCAATAATATTCTCGGGAGAGAGACTCTTGAGATTTTCTTTTAGCCAATCGACACTTTCAGTATCGATTTCTATGACAGTCAGATTAGGATGTTTTTCCAACAGCGGGCGAGTCAGGACTCCCATCCCCGGTCCTACCTCAACAACAGGCAGGTCGACAAAGTTGTCGATCGACGAAGCAATACGACGAGCTATTTCCTCATCCTTGAGGAAATGTTGTCCGAGTGACTTTTTTGGTCTGACACGCTTCATTGTCATCTTGTTTATTCCTGCAAAGATAACATTTAAATTTTAGATTCACTCTCCCAATATCCTTTGTAGCACCGGCAACAGATTTTCACTCATTCTCATGAATCCCAAATCGGAAAAATGAGTCCCATCAACCGTAGCTTCTTCATCTTCACCCACCAATTCATCGGAAGGGAGATAATATATATTGGGGTCGTTTTGTTTCAGCTTTTCATATATTTCAACCAAACGGTTATTTTTTGCTATAGTTTCTCCACGACTAACTGTGTTGAAACGGTCATAGGTATATCGAGCGTTACCCAAAAGCAAGATTGGGGTATTTGGATGATTGACTCTCAGGATTTCAACAAACCGAGGAAGTCGGTCAAGTTTATCAATTGTGCAGTTTGGCAAATGATCGAGTATAAACAAGCCTGCATCACTTTGCCCCATCAACTCGGCTATTTCATAATCCAATCGTCCGTTTCCGGAGAACCCGAGATTTATGAATTCACGATTCATCCATCGAGAAAGGATACTGGTATATACCATTCCCGGACGATTTGCACATCCGCCCTGAGTCAGACTTGTACCATAAACGACCACCGGTTTGGATTGTGGAGGAAATTCATTCGAGGGCTGATCTATAACGGCATCGTCAAGAATTCCGATTTCGACCTTCTGGGCGCTATCATAAAGTGGCATGTAGAGAATGTAATCACGCATGGTTCCATCAAGATTAGAGATAAAAGTACTTTCATGGGGACCTTTTCTCAATCCGGGTCGAGCCGAACCGACGAAATACCATCGTCCGTTATCTAATGTATAGAGATCGAGACCTTTAATACCAACCGGTGTCATGTGATTCATACTGAAGTCATTCAGCACCTCCCATCGGGCTTTTAGTTTTTTAGAATCAGTTCGGAATCGGACAGCGACACCGGCAGAATTTTTCCCAAGATTCCACAAATCGGTTCTAATGGAATCCTTCAATGCCATAGGAAGCCGATCGTAAGGGCTTTCCAGTGCAGCTTGCGCAGGAATTTGTCCGATGTGAGGAAAATCAACGACATCAACGTAACGGAAAGTCTCAGTCGGAGCATTGTCATTAGCTTCCATTATCATACTGCAAACAAGCAGTAGATACAAAAAACTTATAAATTTATTCATCCGCAATAAATTGTGATATTATTCTTGTCCTGTCGCCTGCTTATACTGGAGTGTTTTCAACATAAAGTTACCATAAGCTTCGATGTATTCGTCACTACTATTTTTATAAAGAGTCTGAGCTTCCAACAAATCGGTCAATGTGACTATTCCTGCTTCATAATAAGCCTTGTTCAGCCTCAAATTTTCTTTTGACTGAGAAATAGACTCGATAGCTATAGTGATTTTATCTCGGGCGGCCTTGATATCGTTCCAACAGTTAGTCATGTTAATGATCAGCATCTGAGACATATCTTCACGAGTGTTTTCGGCAATTCTTTTCTCTATTTTGCGTTTCTTGATAGCATGACTACCTCCCCACCAATCCGTAATTGGAACAGCGACAGTTATGTATAGAGCACCGAAATTATGATTCTGTCCCAGAAGATGCTCATAGAAATATCCTGCTCCTCCGGCAACTGTTGGAAGATTTTCCCCGACAGCGATTCTCTCCTGAAGTTCCGAAGCTTTAACAGCCGAATTCAAGAGTCGGTAATCAGGCGTATTAAGTAGAGCTTTTTCGGGTTCAACATAAAGGTCAAGTGGCATAGTTGGAACTTCTTCGTTCAACGGTGACGGATTCACATCGATATTCGCATTAGGACCTTCTCCCAATGTCTGAGCTAATGCCATTTTAACCAGATTAATGCCGTTATCGAGATCAACCATATTGGACTGCATTTGATTACGCTTCAATTTAACCTGCAGCAGTTCATTCATGGTTGTCACTCCGGCGTCCACATAGCTTTGCACATAGGCAGTCAAAGTATCGAGCATTTCAATCACGTCGGATAACGTACCCTTCTTAGCGTTGAGTGTTGCAAGTTTCCAATAATACTCCTCAACCTTGTAGGAGATCTCGTTGTGGGTTCTCTGCTGTTCAAGTTGGGAGACCTCTTCTCCGACATGGGCCAGCTTATTGCCGTTAACAATTCGCCCTCCCATAAAAATGGGTTGTACTAAATTTATTCCGGCGGCTGTACCTCTTTTAAGTAGTTCGATATCATAGGTAAAATTGTCACCTAATCCGAGGTTCCCCAATCCCAATTGTCCCAATGGAATATCAAGAGTATACTGTAATGCTCCTCGGTTAGTCCAATAAGTGAACCCTGCGGCACTAATGTTAGGGAAATAGTTTGTGAAAGCCTGACGTGACAATTGCTTTGAAGCTTCTATTTTATCGTTGGCATTCTTCATGTTGAAATTATTTTCAAAGGCCAATTTCTTACATTCCTCCAACGACAGAATTATGGGCGAATTTGTTTGAGCGATAGAGCTCCCTCCCGACAAAAACAATATAAGTAGAGTCAGGATAAATATCGTTTTAGTTTTCATTTTGTCCAGTTTTTGCAGTTGCATTACTATCCTGGGGGTTCTTAGTCTCCATAACCTTCCAGTAAATAACAGGAATAACAGTTACGATGAAGATAAAAGTAATCATAGTGCCCCAGAAGATAACGGTACCCATTGGTTTCCACAGGGCGCTACCGTTGAGAACCATCGGTAGGACACCCATGGTTGCCGCTGCTGATGTCAGGAAGATCGGTCGCATCCTGCGTTTGGCGCTTTCGAATATAGCCTCCTTGACTGTCAGAGATTCATTGTCGTGAAGTTCCTGGGCGTAGTCTATCATAATGATGACGTTACGGACCAATATACCCATCAATGAAATAATACCTAAAGTACAGGTCAAGCTAAACACTCCGTCCATAATGAGAAGTCCGAAACCGGCACCCGGGACGCTGAAAATGATACAAAGCAGAAGCAAAAGTGAAACCTTTACTTTCTTGTAGTGGAACAAGAGAATAAAGAATATGATAAACACCGCCATAGCAATAGCTTTTACGATGTTTGGCACTATATTCTCATATTGCTCCCAGTCGCCTCCATATTCTATAGTTATACCTTCAGGGAGTTCCAACCGATCAATCTCCTTTTTCAATTCTTTCGTTATATTCATGGCATTCGCACCCCTATCAGTTTGTCCCATGAGTACAATTTCTCTGATACCATTCTTATGGCTGATCTTACCATAATTCCAGCTTGGTTCCACCGAAGCGAACTGCCTAAGGGGAGCCGAAGAAACACCCATGACAGGAATGAGCTGATTTTCGAGATCACTAACCGTAGAAGTTTCCGACACCGGAGTTCTGAGAACAACGGGAACGGCATAGGTTCCGTCATAGACGGTAGCGATTGGCAACCCCGACTTGGTGAATCTCATTGCCAATGAGGTTTCGAGCCAAGCATTCGAGAGTCCTAGTCGGGACATCATGGTATAATCGGGCTTCACTTCGGTAGACATCAACTTATCAGTAGCCGATGACATAACCATTGCAAGTCCATCGGCTCGTCTCATTATATCGAGAATAGAATCGGAGAATCCTTTCAGTGTCGAAAGGTCTTCACCCAGAATATGAAGGAGCACCGGATACTTAGCTGTCGAGTAATTCAATTGCTTGAATCGGACATAAGCACCGGGGAAATAATTGGTATAGACGGGAGCATATTCATCCAGAACTTCTATGGTCGCATCATTACTCTTTGTATTAACGATAAACTGAGCGAAATTGGGTCCGCCGACCTGAGGAGCATAAGTTGTTTGGAAGCGTGGAGAACTGCATCCATGGAAATTTGCTACAGAAACCACACGTTCATCCTTGCTAAGGATTTTCTCCAGAGAGTCGGCAATTGCATTTGTCTCATTTAAAGAAGAACCCACCGGGAGGTAGATTTCGACAGCGAATTGATTTCTTTCAGCAATAGGCATAAGTACGATTGGACGTTCCATGAATACCCAGGCACCGATAACAGTCAGAATGATACTGATTATAATCGTCATCCACGGATGATCAAAACATTTCTGGATCGCCTTATCATATTCTTTTTGAAGCCATGCCATCAAAGAGAAGTGGGTGCCTGGAGCTTTCTTGCCTTTAGAAATTGCATCTTCATTCTGAGCCAGTTTGACGACCTTATCGGGTTTGATCAATATATACTGAAGGAAAGGGACCAAGAGTTCAGCGATGAAGAAAGATCCCACGAGAATGATAGTCATGCCCCATGGGAAATCGGTCAAGAAATCCCGGAACATTCCTGTCATAGTAATCAGGAACGGGAAGAATACGATCGAAATGGCAAGAGTAGCCGAGAAGATAGACTTATAGAATTCCGAGGCAGAACGAAGAGTGGCATCTTTTCGGGACATACCTTCTCCGAGCAGTTCCACATAATCGTCGATAATCACAACTGAGTTATCGACAATCATACCTAGTGAAACTATCAGACAGGCCAGAGTCACAGTGTTGAGTTCTATTCCAAAGACATAGAATAAAGCCAGAGAAATGAATATGGTGATGGGGATTGTAGCCGCGGCAATCAAAGCTGTTCTGAAAGGCAACAAACACATAATCACGATTATGACGGCCAGAACAGCAATCAAAAGTTCACGTAGAAAATCATTGACGCTATTATTTACGTCATAAGGTTGATTAGTTATTCGGAAAAGAGTCACATCGGCCGGAAGTTCCTCTTCGAAACTTGAAAGAATTTTTTCAACCTGTTGTCCCATGGCCACGACATTGTTATCCTTCTTGATTTCGATGGACAACATGATGCATTTACGGCCGTTGTTAGTGATGTAACTGGATGGTTCGGGATACTCGCGTTTGACTTCAGCTATATCCCTTACTCTGACTATTTCTCCCGAAGGAGTGGAAAGGATTATCTGGTCGGCAATATCAGCTACATCGTTTAAAGGCTTGTCGACATAGATAGGCGAAGTATAGCTATAAGTTCTTATTTCGCCTCCGGTTGTTGTGAATCCCTGAGTCAGAAGATTAAGAGCCAGAGTTTTTTCCGAGACGCCATAATGCACAAGACGGTCAGGGTCGACCAGAATGTTAATTTCTTCATTCTGTTTACCATAAACTGTCATTGTACCGACACTCTCTACAGTTCTCAATCTGTCTTTCAGTTCATCCATATAGTCACCAAGTTCCCGATAGGTTTTATCGGTGCTTTCCATGGTTACAAGAAGAGCCGAAGTATCGCCGAAATTTGAGATGACCTCGACTGCTAGAACACCTGAGGGCATTTGAGCCTTTACACCTTGAATTTCCCGAGTGAAAGTGTTCCAGAAAGTTTCGGTATCATCAACATTATCGTCGAGTTCCACAAAGATCATGACGATACCCGATGTCGCATCACTCTCGGTCTTGACTTTATTAACCTCCTTCTTACTGAAGATATACTCTTCCAGTGGCTTCAGAACCTGTTGTTCCATTTCGAGAGAAGTTGCGCCAGGATAGACAGCTGCAACGACACCTTCCCTGATTGTAAATGGAGGAAATTCGTTTTTATCCATTTCATGGAGGGCGAAGATTCCGAATCCGAATAGCACTGTGCATACGAGCACCACCACTCCGGCATATTTAAATCCCCATTGTACGATTGGGATATCTTTAACGGGTGCAAGTTTAGCGAGCAACCCTCCGTTAGTTTTATCGTCGGCCATGTTCAATCGTTGATAGATTCAACTTTAGTTCCGTTACAAACCTTTTGCATCCCTTTAATTATAACCTTGTCACCAGGATTGAGTCCATCGGTCACCTCAATTCCATCTGAACGCAAATTGGAAATTTTTACATTCTGTCGTTTTGCCACACTGTCGCTCACAATCCAGACAAAATTCACATTCTTTTCATCGAGAAGAACGGCCGACTGTGGAAGGATGAAAGCATCGACAAGAGTATCGGTAGGAACCTTAACATTACAAATCATTCCCGGCAACAGTTCCCCTTTGTGGTTATCAATTGTGAATTTCACGTCATAGGCTCTTGACAAAGAATTAGCGCTGACACCTTTTTCAGTCAGCTTTCCGGTATAGTTCTTTTTCCCTACTGATGATACATTAATCTCTGCTTTCTGTCCTAGTTTGAATTGAGAGATTTCATTTTCAGGTACAGAGATTGCCGCCTTCACCCGTCCGACTGTCACTAACTTTACGACAGGGATTCCCGGAGCGACAACTTGGCCGACATCGGCATATTTTTCTGAGATGATTCCGGAGAAGGGTGCCTTAAGAGTTGCGTCATCAAGAGCATTTTTTGCGATATCAACAGCATTTTGGGCTTGAATCAGTTTCTGCTGAATGTCGACCCATTTTACATCGGGTAAAGAGTTGGAATCATGAAGTATTTTCATTCGGTTGTATCCGTCTTGTGCCTGAGCCAACGTGGCTTTTGCGATTTCATAGGCACTTTTTAGAGATGAATCGTCGAGTTTACCAATGACCTGACCGGCGGCAACACGATCACCCGGTTTGACTGTCAAACTTTTAAGAGTACCTGCCGTAGAGAAACTAACAGCCGTGCCTTCCTCTTCCTGGACCGTTCCCGAGTAATTTCGACTGCCATCAATAGAGCTTCCGTTCAATGTTAAAGTTTCAACTTTCACGATTTTATTAGAGCGGTCATTCTCAGCTTTCTTTTCCGAACAGGAGGTAAAAGAGAGCGAGCTTGCAATAATCGCTGAAATTAAAAACGATTTGTTTTTCATTGCTTTATTTTATTTTCTTATTGATTCGTAGGGTTATAAAGAGCCAGACACCAGATAGCGACATGAGACATCAGGAGAAGGACCAAAAGAATCCATGTCATGTATTTTCTTTCGGGCCAGCAAATCCATGCAAGGTAGGCAGTTCCAATAACATAATAGAGATAAAACCAAGTGATGTTTTTTATCTCGCTGTTAACCTCATTCATCAAAGACAAGAGAGTTGGAAATGCGAAGACCGGCAACGCCGCTATAATTATAATTACCAGAAGCCACCAGGGTCTGCGGTTTAAATTCGGCATCTTCAGTAGGTATTATGTTCTCCCACAAAATTACAATATTCCCTCAAACATTAAACTTTTTTAATAATCTAAACGTAATAATATAAAAGGGGGTTATTAAAACAATCCCTTTTACTTTTTGAGGGTCATAAAAATATTCTGTTAGACATGACAAAATCTCTTAACCACTCGCTTCAACAATCAATAGAACATAACTGGAAACTTCCGGCACTGACAAACTTCAAATCTCATGGGAGTTACACCTTTGCCGATGTGGCACGCGAAATAGAATTGATGGGCATATTCTTCGAGAAGGCCAACATCAAGCCCGGTGACAAGATAGCATTATGTGCCAATAATTCGGCTCAATGGGCCGTAGCTTTTTTTGCAATCATATCCCAAGGTTGTGTGGCAGTGCCCCTTCTACATGAATTTACCCCGGCTGACTTGGAGAATCTCATTGAACACTCCGATAGCGTTTTGCTCTTCACAGAAAAGAACATTCTGAACAGGATCGATGTTACCAAGATGTCAAAGTTAAGGGGGGTGATTACGTTAAATGACGGTTTCGAACTTTCATGGAATTCATCAGAGGAGATACTGAAGTCGTGGGAAGAGCGTATAACGGCGTTTGATGAACGTTATCCGGGAGGGATAACAAAGAAATCCATTAGATTCAGTCAGGATAAACCCGATGAACTGGTACTGATTAACTACACTTCAGGTTCCACGGGAAATCCAAAAGGTGTTATGGTGCCACGAAGAGCTTTGATGTCAAACCTTCAGTTTGCACAGGATTTAATGCCTTATTTAAAAAAAGGAGATGGAATTCTATCGATTTTACCAATGGCACATATGTATGGGCTTCTGGTAGAAGTGATCTTCCCATTTTCAGTTGGTGCCCACACAAGATTTTTGGGAAGAGTTCCTTCTCCAAAGATATTACTGGATGCTTTTGCCGAGGTTAGGCCTAAACTAATAATAACGGTTCCGTTGGTTATTGAAAAAATAATACTGACGCGTGTCCTACCTCAACTCACAAAGCCGTTGCCAAAATTAATGATGAAGACTCCTGGGTTGAGAGGAGTCATTGAGAAGAAGGTTTTGAAAACCCTCCTTGACGTATTCGGAGGGAATCTTCATGAAATGATAATAGGTGGTTCGGGACTCATGCCTTCGGTTGAAAAATTCTTGAGAAAGATCCATTTTCCATTCACGGTGGGCTATGGAATGACCGAATGTGCGCCGTTGATAGCCTATGCGCCATGGAATGACCGTAGAGCAGGAAGTTGCGGGCGAATCGTGCATCGCATGAATGGGAGGATTGAATCTCCCGATCCGGTGAATATTCCCGGTGAATTAAGTGTCAAGGGTGATAATGTCATGTTGGGTTATTATCGCAATCCCGAGGCAACAGCCCAGATACTTGACAAGGACGGATGGATGAGAACCGGAGACATGGTGCAACAGGATGAAACAGGACTACTATATATACGTGGGCGGAGTAAGACGATGATATTGGGGCCTTCGGGTCAGAACATCTATCCCGAAGAGATAGAAGCGCTTCTAAATCGTAAGCCGTTGATTTCGGAATCCATAGTAGTTTCCCGCGATGGGAAACTCGTAGCCCTGGTGTATCCCGATGAAGAAAAGATTGCCAACGATAATCTTTCGGCCGACGAAATCAAAAAGGTAATGGACACCAACTTAAAGGAAATAAACGAGGCACTACCAAATTATTCTAAACTATCTTCCCTTGAATTGAGGGAAGAGCCCTTTGAAAAAACTCCGAAACACTCAATCAAACGATATAAATATTCTTGATGACCAGCATTGCGAATGCTCCCTTTGGCAAAAGACAATTGTGGATTGTCATTGTCAGCAGCATGGAGCAAATCATCGGCGCCGGGCTTTCGACCTTGGCAGGAATAATCATTCCGATGATCAATTTATTAAGACATCCCGAGTTATCATCGGGATTGCAAGGTCTGGCCGGTGCATCCGGATTAATAGGCATAGCAATAGGGTCGCCAATAATAGGTAGGCTGAGTGATAAATACGGATATCTGTTCTTCTTCCGTCTGTGTCCATTAATAATCATAGCCGGTTCGCTGTTAGTTTATTTTATCGATGATATCGGTTGGACTATCCTTGGATTGTTCATAACAGGTTTTGGTGTCGGAGGAGGTTATAGTCTGGACTCGGCCTATATCTCCGAACTAATGCCTGATCGCTGGAAGTCGACAATGGTTGGAGTTGCCAAGGCATCCTCTTCACTAGGCTTTATTGGTGTGGCAGCTTTGAGTTATGTCATACTGAAAGGTGACCCCATGGCTAAGGAATGGCCGGTTCTGGCATTGTTAATCACGGCACTTGGGATTATCGCCTTCTTGATGAGAATCAGTTGGGCCGAATCACCCCAGTGGAGTTATCGTCATAAAGGAATAGCAAGTGCTCAAAAAGACTTGGAAAAATTTTTTGGAAATCAAATTACTTTCACTCCCCCTGTGACCTCTCCGGTTGTGCAAAACAACAGTTATTGGTCACTTTTCAAAGGAGAAAACCTAAACAGGGTAATCTTTAGCGGTATTCCCTGGGCTTGCGAAGGTGTAGGAGTCTATGGTGTCGGAGTCTTTTTGCCTATTCTTGTCATGTCGCTGGGACTGGAGAATCCCCATCTTTCGGGGATGCCTAAAATAACTGACTCGGTCGTGTTGACAGCCATTATCAACTGTTTTATACTGGTTGGATTTGTAGTGGGCATTTTGATGTTATCCCATTTTAAACATTATAAGATGCTTGTTCAAGGATTTATATGGGCAGCGATCGGTTTGGGCATTATTTTGATTTCCCATCTTTGTCATTTTCCGGTAGCGATTTCCTTGATAGGATTTCTTTTGTTCGAATTCTTCCTCAATATTGGTCCGCACCTTATTACCTTCATCATTCCTCCCAAAGTGTTTGCTGCTGCCGACCGGGCAGCCGGTAATGGCATTGCAGCATTCCTGGGAAAAGTCGGTGCAATAGGGGGAGTATTCCTGATGCCATGGCTTTTAAAGCTTGGTGGGATTACACTCGTATTGATAGTTTGCATTGGTTTCAATTTGCTTGGCGCATTGATTTCTGCAATATATGGACGAAAACTCTTCAATGAATAAAAACAATATCGAATCTAAATTGTTAATATTTTAAATAATTAAAAAGAAAAGATCATGGCACGTTCTGAAACTAATAATGAGAGAAAAGCTCGCGGAGCAAAGATTTTGTGGACAATAATTCTTCTTTGCATTCTAGGTGGAGCAGTTACAGGTTTATGGTTTTTCATGAAAGGAGATGCAAAACACATTGAACATCAGGAACAAGTAGATGGACCCTCTGATCGCGTTTAATTTTTTCTCTCGGAATTTTTAAACACGATTTACTCAAAAAAACAAAATAGATATTGCGCAATAAAAAAAATTGGCTACCTTTGCAGCGTTAAAAGGTAGTCAACCTTTTTTTCAATATTTTAATGATGGTGTCATAGCTCAGTTGGTAGAGCAAAGGACTGAAAATCCTTGTGTCCCCGGTTCGATTCCTGGTGACACCACAAATCGAAATCTCTAACTTGTTGAAACACACTCGTTAGAGATTTTATGTTTTAACCAAATCCCAAATCTTGTACAACGGTGAGACCACGGATAGAGATTTTAATATGAAATGAATAATAAAATTTCAATGATATAATTTTCCACTCTTATGTTTAAATAATTTTTATTCCTTCAGGCTTTCCCAGGTTTCATCTTCAAATTTAATATTATCTGATGAAATGGGTTCTTACGTTGCTCGACAAACGCAACTCTCCCAATTCTTTGCGACCCAAAGCGAGACTCTTTAGAAGATATGCCACCGACAATCCAAGATTACGCATTGTCTGTAAGCCCTCAAGGTCTTTCTCGACATCTTCTGCTGTAAATCCATGCACTTCATTCCAATAGGTGCTTGATGCTATAGGCATGCCACAGATTGTGAAATATTTATTGATGTCATCAAATGCCGAGGTACTGCCGGCCCTTCTAGACGAAACTACTGTGGCTCCCACTTTCATAACTTTTGAGAACGGAGTACTATAGAACAGTCGGTCAAGAAATGAAATTACTCCTCCATTTGCGTGAGCGTAATAGACAGGAGTACCTACAATCAATCCATCGGCTTCTTCAAACAGAGGCGCAGTTTCGTTTACAAGGTCATTGAACACACATTTACCATGTTCACGGCAGTAATTACAACCGATACATCCTCGAACAGCTTTATTGCCAACATTTATTATCTGCGATTCAACGCTTTGCGTAGCAAGTGTGTCAGCTACCTCTTTCAACGCTCTGGCTGTGCATCCATTAGGGTGCGGACTGCCGTTTATCATCAATACTTTCATACTATCAAATTTTTTCGATTTAACCCTGTCATCCTGCTAAACCATTTGGCACATTTGCTAAACATTTTGTTAAAAGTCAATAAATATAATATATTCATAAAAAAGTTTACCTTTTTATACCTTCTTTATCCAATCTTTTATAGTTACCTCGTTATTCAATAATTTCGGTTCTTTAAAATCCAGATTGGAGTATTTTTCTTTAAATTCAGTATAAGCTTTTTCGATTGTGCTTTCATATGATGTAGCAAAAAGGAAAATTTCTTTTCCTCTCAAATCCAACTTTTCTATAAAAGTATAAATCAGGCGAGGAGCTATATACCACCAAATGGGAAAGCCTATGAAAATTCTTTCATAATTTTCTATATCCGAATGAATATTTTGAATTTCAGGTCTTGATTCCGGATCATGCTGTTCCTTAAATGTCCTTGACGATTCATTATAACCATCGAGGTCTGATTCCGTGTAGGGAATTTCCGGTTTTATTTCCAATACATCGCTGCCAAGGTATTTAGCGATATCATGAGCTGCTTTCCTTGTATGACCTGTTTGAGAAAAAAATACTACAAGACTTTTCATAGATTAATAATTTGAGGAAAGTTCGGATTAAACATTAACGTATCAATCCGAACCTTCCGTGCTGAATTTTTATTTAATGAACGGAGGCAACGGGTTAGACCCTTCTGGAAGCGGTCCTACTACTGTATGTGGAAGATAGGATTCGTCAAGATATTTCACCTCCTCAGCTGTCAGTTCCAAATCTACCGACTTAATGGCATCTGCAAAGTGATGTGGCTTGGTGGCACCGACAATCGGAGCCGTAACACCTT
>JAFLTL010000015.1 GCA_022510505.1 Muribaculaceae bacterium
GCATGACCGTCTGCTTAGAAGGCAGATGCTCTATCCAGCTGAGCTACCGGACCTTTTCCAAAAAGAGACTTCGCCATGGGCGAAGTCTAATTTGAGGTTCCTAGCAGAATCGAACTGCTGTACACGGTTTTGCAGACCGCTGCCTAACCACTCGACCAAGGAACCGAATTCAACTGCAAAAGTAATATTATTTTTCTACTTATCAAATTTTTTTTACTGTGAAGACTGCACCTTATTGTTATAAATCATAAACTATAAAACCGTAAACTATAAACTTTTCATTATCTTAGCGGAGTCTTAATTCAAGTAAACGATGAAATATATTCTTTCTTTATCAATTTTTGCTTTATCATCAACTATAACTTATGCGTCTGATCCTGAACCATACGGTCCTGTTCCTACCCCGCAACAGGTTGAATGGCAAAATTTAGAAACATATGCTTTTTTGCATTATTCTCTTAATACTTATACCGATCAAGAGTGGGGGTTCGGCAATGAAGACGTTCTACTTTTCAATCCTGAAGACCTAAATGTTAAGCAATGGGTAGAGACATGCAAAAATTCAGGGATGAAAGGAATTATCCTGACGGCAAAGCATCATTGCGGTTTTTGTTTATGGCCTTCGGAATTCACAGATTATTCAGTTAAGAGCAGCCCATGGGAAAATGGCAAGGGTGACATTGTAGCCCAATTGGCTGAAGCATGCCGGGAAGCGGGGTTGAAATTTGCTGTCTATCTCTCGCCATGGGACAGAAATAGAAGCGATTATGGTGAAAGATCTTACATAGACTATTTTCGCAATCAGTTGAATGAGCTGTTGTCAAACTATGGTGATATTTTCGAAGTATGGTTCGACGGAGCAAACGGTGGCGACGGATGGTATGGTGGTGCCAACGAAAATCGAACGATTGACTTGACTACCTATTACGAGTGGCCTGAAACCTATGCCATGATTAGAAAGTTGCAGCCTGATGCCATGATTTGGAATGACGGCGGTGACCGAGGCGACCTTCGTTGGGTTGGAACTGAAGCGGGAAATGTTGGTGACACAAACTGGAGCCAATTGAACCACGAGGGGAAAGTCAACTGGCACATGTTGCATTATGGCTTGGAAGGCGGTGACTCATGGGTACCCGGAGAGACGAATACCAGCATTCGACCCGGATGGTTCTATCATAAGAGCGAAGACTCAAACGTGAAGAGTTTGTCAAAATTGATGGACACATACTATAAATCGGTCGGCCGCAATTCAACCTTGTTATTGAACTTTCCAATAATGCCAAATGGTCGTATAAACTCCACCGACAGTCTCAGAGGTTCACTATTTGCCCAAATGATAGATGTCATTTTCCAAAACAATCTCGTCGATGGGGCTAACATAACATCTTCGAATGTCAGAGAGAACAGTCAAAAATATTCTCCCGAAAACACGATTGATGGTGACAAGGACAGTTACTGGGCAACCGATGACAATGTCCTGAGGGCGACCTTGACAATTGCACTTCCCGAAGAAAAGACCTTTAACCGATTTGTAGCAGGAGAATATATTCAATTAGGACAACGCGTAAAAAAATTCTATCTGGAAGCTAAGGTCAATGGGAAATGGTCAGCACTAACTGACGAGTTGGCCGATAACGGTGACGGGTTAACAACAATAGGATACAAACGAATCATCTGTTTCCCGACTGTGACGACCGACTCTATTAAGTTTACGATAGAAGAAAGTCTGGCATCTCCCGTCATTTCGGAAATAGGACTTTACAATGCTCCTGAAATTCAGAAATCCCACGAAGACTATGGCGAGAAACTCTCATCGGATTTACACATTTTCTTTGGTGGTGAAAATCAATTATTTATTGATTTAGACGAAATAAAGAAGATATCCGGGATTAGATATCTTCCTCCGCAGAAAGGTAAGGAAGGAATTCCGACTCACTATTCCCTCTCCATTTCGAAAGATTGGAGCAATTGGGAAGAGATTGCTAAGGGAGAGTTCTCAAATATTGTAAACAATCCAATTTGGCAGCCCATTGCATTAGGAGGGAAAGAAGCCAAAATAATCAAACTTGAAGCTTTGAAGTTAGCTGAGGGCAATCGTATTGCCTATGATGACATAGAGATACTTTATATGGAAGAAGAACAAAAGCCTGATTGGGAAAATCCTGATGTCATTGGAATAAACAAACTGGATTATCACACGACTCTAAACCTTCCGTCAATGGTTGACGAAGAAATCATTTCATTGAATGGCGAATGGAAATTCAAATGGTCGCCCGATCCCGACTCCCGGCCGTCAGGATTCCAGAATTTGGACTTCGACACATCGAGATGGGATAACATCACCGTTCCCGGAAACTGGCAGACACAGAATTTCGGACGTCCTATCTACACCAACATAGCCTATCCGTTCCAGCGTGACCAGCCAAGAGTCACATCGGAACCGCCTGCCGACTGGTATGCTCATGACCATCGCAATCCTGTCGGATCCTATGTAACATGGTTTGATTATAAACCTGAAGAAGGGAAAAAATTGTTTCTCGAATTCGGTGGAGTGGAATCGGCATTCTATGTTTGGATTAATGGAAAAATGGTAGGCTACAGTCAGAACTCGATGTCGCCAGCCGAATTCGATGTGACCGATATTGTTAATGATGGTCCCAACAAATTGGCAGTGGAGGTTTACCGTTGGTCCGATGGCAGTTACCTCGAAGATCAGGACATGTGGAGACTGAGCGGAATATTTCGCGATGTTAATTTGAGAATACGACCGGAGGATTATATAGTTGACTACACGCTAATAGCCAATCCCAGCGAAGATCTGACGGAAGCGAAAGTAGGTGCAAAAGTTAAAGTAGCACGTTCATTGAAAGACAATGACGAGGTTGAAGTCAGGATGTTCATCGAGGGGAAAAACACAAAAGAAGAACCCATAGAAATAGTCCTGGAGGAACCTGTTGGTAACCGAAGCCCTTCTGAAATAGTATTGGAAGGAGATTTATTCAATCCTGAGATTTGGTCAGCCGAGAAACCAAACCTATATAAAGTCAGAATTGAACTCCTGAAAAACGGCGAGGTAGTGGAGCAATTCCATTCCAATTTAGGAATAAAAAAGGTTGAGACCCGAGGAGAAGTTTTCTACATAAACAATCAACCGGTCAAGCTAAAAGGAGTCAATCGTCATGACCATCACCCACGAACAGGACGTTATGTCGACAAAGAGACCTTGGAAAAAGATATTATTCTAATGAAACAGGCTAATATCAATTTCCTTCGAACATCCCATTACCCCGACATGCCCTACCTCTATGAACTGTGTGATATCTATGGCATCTATGTAATGGATGAAGCCAATCAGGAATCTCATGGATACGATATCGAAAATAGCATAATAGGTGACAATCCCGAATGGAAGAAAGCCCATGTTGACCGAGCCGTGTCGTTGGTGATGCGCGACAAGAACCATCCATCTATAATCTTCTGGTCATTAGGTAACGAAGGAGGAGCTGGAGATAATTTCAAAGCCATGTATGACACAATCATGACGTTGGACCCCACGCGTCTTCCTTACTGCGATAGCGACCGACGCTACTCGGCAATTTATGACGAGGCATACCCCTACCCTGACAGTCTGAGAAATCATGCACGTCAAATAACCGACCAGCCGTTCATGATGAGAGAATATGCCCATGCCATGGGCAACTCGGTGGGTAATCTACAAGAATATTGGGACATAATCTATGCCGATTCCAGCATTGTCGGAGGCGCAATATGGGACTGGGTAGACCAAGGACTTGCCAAACCAATTGACAACGGTCAGTTACGTCATTCATCGAAATTAGAACTAGATAAAGACGAGTTCTGGGCCTATGGCGGCGATTTCGGTGACAAACCCAACGACAGCAATTTCATGATTAACGGCTTATTGGCACCCGACAGGAAGCCACATCCTCATTATTACGAGGTTCAAAGAGTTTATCAACCCATATACTTCTCATTTGAGAACCCCAATAGATTGGTCATTACCAATCACAACTATTTTACAGAAATAGACGAATATGATTACACCTACGACATTCTTCAAGATGGAAAGATAGTCTCATCGGGCCAGCTTAGACCCAACTCCCTAAATGAGCTTATAATTCCCGATGCCGATGAAATTCCCGGAGAAGTTTTCATCAACGTATATGCCCGTTTAAAGACCAATGAGAAATGGGCTTCGAAAGGATTTGCAGTGGCAAGCGACCAATTCCTTTTAAAAGAAGGGAAAGCCAAAAAGAATTCAACATTATCGAAAGAAATATATTTGACGGGAGTTGAAAAGAGACCAAACGGTTATTCACTTAATATCATGGATTCTCACTTCTTTTTTAACAACAACGGCAACCTTGAAAGCTGGACATTCAAAGGAATAGAATTGTTGGAATCGCCTTTGGAGCCTTATTTCTGGAAACCAGAAAACGACAATCAGAACTGGATGAGCGGTTACACCGAAAGATTGGGAATATGGAAACAGCAAAGCGACGAACGTCAACCTGTAAATCATTATACCACGGTCACCGACGGTCATCTTGTGTTGGCATTTGAAAGCCGATTGCCAATAGGTGCGATTCTAAAAATCAGCTATACGATTCTCGGGAGCAAAGAGTTGAAGATCGAACAAGAATATCAACCCGAAAAATCTGATTTACCCGATATGCCAAAATTCGGAATGAGAATGAGAATTCCCAATTCTTTCCAGTCAATAGAATATTACGGCCGAGGACCATTGGAGAATTATCCCGACAGGAAGATGAGCCAGAAAATCGGAATATATAAAATGCCATTATCCGACTATCAAACCGATTATGTAAAGCCCCAGGACAACGGAAACAGAACCGACGTCCGTTGGTTCGAGATTTCATCACACACAACCAGCCTCAAAATTTCAGGTCCTGACCCACTGTGCATCAGAGCATGGGATTACGGCGAGGAAGAACTTGGCAAACGTCACAGTTATGAGATGTCAACCGGTGAATTCGTAAACATCAACATCGACGACAACATCCATGGCGTAGGAGGAGTCAATTCCTTTGGTGGACGCACACTTGCGCCCTATCGTATTGACGCCAATCGTCCCCATAAATATTCTTTTACATTGCAAATAATGAATTTGGAATAAATAATAAAATTTTCTAATTTTGCACCGTTTTTCATAAACGACAAAAACTGTGGGAAAATTCACCGACTATAAGTTACAGCTGAAAAGTTTACCCGAAGGAGTACACAAAATGTCCTTCAAAATGGGGAAACCTTTCTTCATAAACATGGATAACACCGACATTCATGATGCTAATCTTGTAGCCGACCTTGAACTCACCTACAGAAACGGCATATACGACCTTAACTTCCACATCACTGGTGAAGTAGTGGTTTTGTGTGACCGTTGTCTTGATGATCTTGTTTTCCCGATCGACACCACCTACCACATAGTGGTGCGCTACGGAGACAAATACAATGACGAAGGAGACGAGTATTTAGAGATACCGGAAAGCGACACTTATCTTAACGTCGCCTATATGCTTTACGACACCGTCGCATTGGCCATTCCTATAAAGCACGTTCATCCATTGGGCAAATGCAATCGCCAGATGAGTGCTTTGCTAAAGAAGCATCGAAGCGAACGTCAGCCTGATGAGATAGACGACTTCGACTCCGACGCTGACTTTGAGATTGAAGGTGGCGATGTAATTGAAACCGACATCCCCTCCTCCGATGAAGAAAAGACCGACCCACGTTGGGACAAATTAAAGAATCTAAAATCTGAAGAATAACAAAATAATTTAGAAAGCAATGGCACATCCTAAACGAAAACAATCCAAAGCGCGCACTGCCAAGCGCAGGGGTCACGACAAAGCCAAGATGCCAACAATAGCATTGTGCCCCAATTGCGGTGCATGGCACATTTACCACACAGTTTGCGGTGAATGTGGTTATTATCGCGGACATATCGTAATAGAAAAAGCAGCAGTCTGATTTCATAAATCATGCCAAACGCCCGTATTTCAGGAATAGCCTCCTATTTGCCCGATGACATTCTCGACAACGACATGCTGTCGAAAATGGTTGATACCAACGACGAGTGGATAACCACTCGCGTGGGCATCAAGAAAAGACACATTCTTAA
The DNA here is from genome assembly GCA_022510505.1 of Muribaculaceae bacterium. Taxonomy (GTDB): domain Bacteria; phylum Bacteroidota; class Bacteroidia; order Bacteroidales; family Muribaculaceae; genus JAFLTL01. Next base: position 6,164 of record JAFLTL010000015.1, read on the forward strand.
CAAAGAGAATACCGGCTCTTCCTATCTGGGTATTCGTGCGGTCAACAAACTTCTTGAGAGCACCGGAACTAATCCCGATGACGTAGAACTGGTCATTTGTGCAACCTCGAATCCCGATTACCGTTTTCCGTCGACTGCTTCAGTGATAGCCTACGGTTGTCATCTGAAGAACTGCTATGCCTATGACATCCAGGCCGCATGTGCCGGATTCATCGTGGCACTTGAAGATGCCGCCGGTTACGTAAAATCGGGACTAAAAAAGAAGGTTGTGGTAGTTTGCGCCGAAAAAATGTCATCGATGGTCAACTATAAGGACCGTTCAACGTGTGCCCTTTTCGGTGACGGTGCAGCAGCGGTGCTTGTTGAACCAACCGATGAAAACACCGGAGTTCAGGACGCAGTTTTCCATGTTGACGGTCATGGACTTGAACATCTCTACATGAAAGGTGGAGGCTCAGTTCATCCCACTTGTCAGGCAACCTTGGATGCAGGTGAACACTATCTTTTCCAAGATGGACGCCATGTTTACAAACATGCCGTAACTGACATGTTGACATCTACTCAGGATATCCTTCAAAGAAACAACCTGACAGTAAACGACATCAATTGGCTTGTACCACATCAGGCCAACCTGAGAATCATCGAGGCTGTGGCATCCCGTGCCGAAATACCCGCAGAAAAGGTTCTTGTCAACATAGAACACACCGGCAATACGTCGGCCGCCTCTATTCCTATTTGTCTTGACGAGTACAAGAACAAACTCAAAAAAGGAGACAAAATCATTCTGACCGCTTTTGGCGCTGGGTTCACATGGGGTGCGATGTACCTCATTTGGGACATGAATTGAAAAGAAATCTAAATTTTAACAAAAAATTGCATCCTTTTAGGATGCTTTTTTTGTTTATATATAAAAACCCAAAACGAGGGATAATGTAATTAAAAAGAAAATGCAATGACTGCCGAAATTGAAAAGAAAAACCATAAGGCCGGTTTTGTGAATATAGTTGGTAATCCAAACGTTGGAAAATCGACATTAATGAACGATCTCGTTGGAGAGCGCCTCAGCATCATTACATCCAAGGCACAGACAACACGCCACAGAATCACCGGAATAGTCAACACACCCGACTATCAGATTGTTTTCTCTGACACTCCCGGGGTTCTGAAGCCTAAGTATAGACTGCAGGAAAGTATGAGGGAATTTTCGGAAGGTGCGCTGACTGATGCCGATATCTTGCTATATGTCACCGATGTCGTTGAGGATCCTACAAAAAATGAGGATTTCCTATCCAAAGTGGCAAAAGAAACCATACCGGTTATATTGGTAATAAATAAAATCGATCTTCTTAAAAGTCAGAACGAGCTCGTAGAATTGATGGACCGATGGAAAGAAATACTTCCAAACGCCGAGATATTTCCCATATCGGCCACCGAGAAATTCAACGTCGACAATCTGATTCGAAGGATAGTTGAACTCCTTCCCGATTCACCTCCCTATTTTGGTAAGGATGCATTAACCGATAAACCGGCACGTTTCTTTGTGACCGAAATAATTCGTGAAAAGATTCTTCTGAACTATGATAAGGAAGTACCCTATTCTACGGAAGTTATAGTTGAGAAATTCGATGAAAAAGAGAAAAGTATCCACATAATGGCTGTCATCTATGTTGAACGTGATAGCCAGAAAGGGATCTTGATTGGAAAGGGAGGCTCCAAGCTAAAGAAAGTCGGTATGGAATCCCGAAAAGACATCGAGACTTTCTTCGACAAAAAAGTTTATCTAGAACTATTCGTGAAGGTTGAAGATAACTGGAGAAACCGAGAAAATAAGCTCAAGGCGTTCGGTTACATTGACTGAAACTGTTCAGAACCGTGGAATTTTAGTAAATTTGCCAATAACTCACGTTTGACATGGGACAACTTGTAGCAATTGTAGGACGCCCTAATGTGGGCAAATCTACTCTCTTCAATCGTCTGACCGAAAGCCGTTCAGCCATAGTTGACGAAAATGCCGGTACCACACGTGACCGTCAATATGGAAAGGTCAACTGGAACGGCCGTGATTTTTCTATAGTAGACACAGGAGGATGGGTGGTGAACTCCGATGACATATTCGAATCTGAAATAAACAAGCAGGTAGAACTTGCCATCGAACAGGCCGACGTTATTCTATTTGTGGTCGACGCAATGATAGGGGTTACCGACCTTGATGATCATGTCGCAAAAATTCTTCGTAGGGCTTCAAAACCTGTAATTCTTGTAGCAAACAAAGTAGACTCTAATGACTGGGTCTATAACATTCCTGAATTCTATAAGTTGGGACTCGGTGAGCCCTATCCTGTTTCGGCTATCAACGGCTATGGAACAGGCGACTTGCTCGATGAAGTAGTAAAGGACCTCCCCGAAAACAAAGACAATGAAGAAAATCTTGACCAAATTCCTAAGTTCGCTATTGTAGGTCGACCCAATGCAGGTAAATCATCATTGATTAACGCTTTAATTGGAGAGGACCGTAACATTGTGACTGATATTGCAGGAACAACGCGAGACAGCATATACACGAAATATGACAAATATGGTTTCGATTTCTATCTTGTCGACACTGCAGGCATAAGAAAAAAGACAAAAGTCAACGAAAATATTGAATATTACTCCGTCATTCGCTCTATAAGAGCAATTGAAGCGTCGGATGTTTGTATTCTGATGATTGATGCGACTCGTGGAATCGAAGGTCAGGACCAGAATATTTTCTCCTTGATACAGAAAAATAAGAAAGGATTGGTGGTTTGTGTCAATAAATGGGACCTTGTCGAGAATAAATCCCAGGAAGCTATCAAGTTTTTCGAGAAGGCCATAAGAGACCGTTTCGCTCCTTTTACCGATTTCCCCATCATATTCGGGTCGGCACTGACGAAGCAAAGAATCTTCAAAGTTCTTGAAACAGCGGTAAAGGTCTACGAAAATCGTAAACGTATAATCCCCACTCATAAGCTGAACACTGTTCTCCAGGAGGACATAACGGCCTATCCTCCACCAGCGAACAAAGGCAAGTATGTAAAAATCAAATATATTACAATGCTTAAGGGTGCCGCTGTTCCAACTTTCATTTTCTTCTGTAATTTACCACAATGGGTCAAGGAGCCCTACCGGCGATATCTTGAAAATAAGATTAGGGAACATTGGGATTTCCATGGAACACCTATCAACGTCTTCATGAGAGAAAAATGATCAGAGGTGCTCTGATAGACATGGATGGCACTCTGTATGACTCCATGCCACTCCATGCCGACGCATGGTCAAGGGTTGTCAAGGATATTGGATTTGAAATTCCTCGGGATGAATTCTTCCTCTATGAAGGCATGACCGGGGAGGCTACTATAAACCTTTTGGCAAAAAGAGAACTTGGGAAAGAATTCTCCAAAGAAGAATGTTCACGGTTCTATGAATTGAAAATACGCTATTTCAAGGAACTTAAGGAACCGCCTGTGATTAATGGTGCGGTCGAAACACTTCAGTTTCTGACTGATCATGGCATCATCTGCATTCTTGTTACCGGATCAGGTCAAAGTTCCCTTTTGGATAGACTAGACAAAGACTTTCCAGGAGTTTTTCCTGCGTCAATGAGAGTTACCTCAAGAGACGTCAAGAAAGGGAAGCCCGATCCCGAACCATTCATTAAGGGGATGGAAAAAGCCGGTTTATCACCTTGGGAATGTATAGCCATTGACAATGCACCGTTAGGGGTAAAATCGGCTGCAGCCTCAGGAGCTTACACCGTTGGAGTTGTTACCGGACCGATTCCTTCCGATGAATTGAAAAAGGGCGGCGCAAACATAGTAGTACCTTCAATGAATGCCTGTTTTGAATTCCTAAGAGAAAACCTTAAGAAACTCTGACAATGGAACAAGAATTAATTTTCACCAATCATGTTGAAGAAACCATTGACCGACTGGTTCAAAAGGCAAATCCCGACCGGTTGTTCATCCTGGTTGATGACAACATTTCGTTAAATGTTTTACCTCGGTTACAGTCGATAAGCAAAGCTGTTGGAGCTGCACGTCTGATTATTGTCAGTCCCGGCGACAAAAACAAATCGTTGGAGTCATTGAGCTATATTTGGAAAGATCTCAGCGACCATGGAGCTACGCGTCACTCTCTTCTGATAAATCTCGGAGGAGGGATGATAACTGATATGGGATCCTTTGCCGCTGCTACATTCAAGCGTGGCATTAAATTCATAAATATCCCAACTACTCTATTAGCCGCAGTCGATGCATCGGTCGGAGGTAAAACAGGAATCAATTTCAACGGCCTGAAAAATGAAATAGGAGTGTTTAGGAATGCTGAGACTGTCATAATATCTTCGATTTTCTTCAACACTCTTCCTGCCGAAGAAATCAAATCGGGTTATGCCGAAATGCTGAAACACTCCCTACTCTCTGATGCAAAAACTTTCCACGACCTCATCAAAAAGGACATTCTTGAACTTGACCCCGATTCAATGTTGAAACTTATCAAAGAGAATGTCAAAGTGAAGAGTGATATAGTCGAAAAGGACCCGACAGAAAAGAATCTCAGGAAAGCATTGAATTTGGGACACACGGTTGGCCATGCATTCGAGAGTCTTGCCATGAAGAGGAACGCTCCCATACCTCACGGATACGCAGTTGCCTACGGCATGGTGGTCGAGCTTGTCCTTTCCACAATCAAACAACAATTCCCAAGCGAAACATTGAGAAAATTCGCATCTTACGTTTATAAAAACTATCGTGCTTTCACGTTTGATTGCAAAGATTATGATTTTCTAATTCAATCAATGCATCACGACAAAAAGAATCTCTCAGCTGATAAAATAAATTGCTCACTCCTGAAGAGTGTCGGACACGTCATACTTGACTGCACAGTCTCCGAAGATGAGATCAGAGCATCACTAGACATCTATAGAGAAGAATTAATGAAATAAAACTAAAACTTAATGTCATGACTAAATGTGCTTATAACTGGAGCCGCGTTCTATATGTGATCGCACTCCTTGCATGCTTTACCGGACTCGGATTCTATATTGCGACTGCCGCCGGTGCATCCAATGTTTTCCTAAACATAGGGATTTGGCTGATACTTGGTGCGGTTGTAGTAGCAATCATCGCCCGCGCATTAACCGGAAAGAAGATTGTCGACTAATTGCCCGACATAATTCGAAGAACCATTCTGTCGGTTTCAACCATTGCTTCTCTTCCGATCATTGAGAAATTCTGGATCGTGGAATCGACCGAATCATCGATTATTCCCTCATCGGAAGTCACGCACTCCCCTTTCATAGCCAATAACGTCGAGATATAGGCCGTTCCCACACCCGAAGCAATTTTTAGCGAGCACGACGGTTTTGCACCATCACAAATCATGCCCGTAAGGGTAGCTATCATATTTTTAACTGCGAACGATCCTTTCTCATAGTCTCCTCCCATTAGATAGACAAGTGCCATAGAGGCACCGGTCGATGCCACAACACATCCACACAAAGCCGATAATCTTCCGAGACTTTGTTTGATATAAATACTTGTCAGATGAGCCATTGCCAAGGCCCTGACAGTTTGTTCATGGCTGGCGCCAATGGATTCGGCATAGGTTACAACCGGCATTGTGATTGTTATACCCTGGTTTCCGCTTCCCGAATTTGACATAACAGCAACAGGCTCACCTGCCATTCGAGCATCACAGGCTGCCGATGTATAGGCAAGCATCTTGGTCAAAGCTGTGTTACCAAAGATGTTATGGGATTCGTCCATTATGGTCTTGCCCACCTTGTGTCCCATACCTTTGCCTTTGAGTGCCAATTCAGCCGCTTTCTGGTTCAGTTTCTTCGCATCAAGGATAAACTCCAATTCTTCCAGGGGCGTTTCAGTGGCATAATCCCAAACAGTTCTAAGATTTAGCGTCAACTCAACATCCTCTTCTTTGGCTTTATCAGCATTTGACGACACGCTACGATTAATCACTCCTTCGTTGGTTGCAAGAAGCGTGAAATTAGTATGATCTTCCTCCACTACCACAGTCGCCCATCGCGAACCATCATCATTCTTAACCGTCACATGTATATATAGATTTGATGATGCATCAGATGCATGACTTAAGTTGATTCGATTCTCCGAAATCATACTTTTAGCCCTTTGGACTGCTTCATTATTTACATCCTTAAGAACCTCCAGGCCGTAAGACGACCTACCGATTGTAGCTCCAAGTGCGATAGCAATCGGAAGTCCTATCATTCCAGTTCCAGGGATTCCAACTCCCATGGCATTCTTCATTATATTGCCACTGAGCTTGACATCTATGGAAGACGGACACTCACCCAATAATTCCTTTGCTTTTGCAACCGCTAATGCCACGGCTATTGGTTCTGTACAACCTATCGCGGGCACAACTTCTCTTTTAATTAAATCGGTTATTTTATTTCGGAAGTTTTTATCCAACATATGCAGTTTCTTTTCTTGTACAAAGTTAGTTTTATTCTTAAATTCGCAAAAAATAATTACTTATGTTCCCTTCACCGTTTTTCAGGGTTGCGGCCATCAGTCCAAAAGTTCGGGTGGCCGATGTGGATTTCAACATTCATCAAATTATATCGGCGGTTGAGCTGATAAATCGGGAAAAGGTCGACATAGCCGTTTTCCCTGAGCTTTGTGTCACCGGATATACTTGTGGAGACCTCTTCATGACAGAAACATTGATTGAACAGGCTTGGAAAGGTGTCCAGGAAATAGCCCGCAAGACGAAAGACATTGACAGTGTATTTATCATTGGAACTCCAATTCTTAAAAACGGAAGGCTTTTCAATTGTGCCCTCCTCTTGCATGCCGGAGAGGTGAAAATGACTGTGGAAAAAAAACACATTCCCAATTATAATGAATTCTATGAGAAGAGATGGTTTTCACCTTCAATCGAAAAACCGGAACTTTTCCAACTTAAAGGCGTCAATATCGGCATAGAAATCTGTGAAGACTTATGGACACCGAATCCACCTTCGGTCAATCTTTGTCAAGCCGGAGCCGACATTATCTTCAACCTTTCAGCATCCAACGACACAACCGGTAAATATGAATACCTTCTTGAACTGATTAAACATCAGTCGGCAGCTTGCATTTGCGGTTACGTCTATGCCTCGGCAGGGTTCGGAGAATCTTCTTCCGACTTGGTTTTCGACGGCAAAACTATCATAGCCGAGAACGGGCACATTCTTGAGCAAAATCATCGCTGGAACAACGATCTATCGTTGGTGATTGCTGATTTAGATATTGAGGCAATAAGACATGACCGCATTGTAAGAAATTCGTTCCATGACGGAAATGAAGAGGCTGTAGATGTCATTATAGCAGAAAAGCCAGGACATGAAAGAAACAGCGAAGACATTCTCAGAAAAGTCAATCCATTGCCATTTGTACCTTCCGACTTCGTTATGCGGCAGCAACGATGCAACGAGATAATAAACATCCAGGCTGCCGGACTCTCACAAAGACTTGATGCGATAAAATGCCGGAATCTTGTGGTTGGACTGTCAGGAGGTCTCGATTCAACCCTTGCCCTACTTGTGGCTTGCAAAGCTTTCGATAGGCTGGGACTTGACAAAAAGGGAATTCTCGCTGTTACGATGCCCGGGTTTGGAACGACGAGCCGAACAGAAAACAATGCAGAAAAGCTCGCAGAATTAGCCGGAGTTTCTCTAAAGAAGATATCTATTGTAACTGCGGTAAACCAGCATTTTGAAGATATCGGACATGACAGCTCGGTTCATGATGTAACCTATGAAAATTCCCAGGCAAGAATAAGAACTTTGATTCTTATGGATCTGGCCAACAAAATGAATGGCTTGGTTCTTGGAACAGGCGACCTTTCGGAACTTGCATTGGGTTGGGCCACTTATAATGGCGACCACATGTCGATGTACAGTGTCAATTCGGGAGTTCCTAAGACCCTTGTCAGATATCTTATAAAAAGCTTTGCAGAAGATAACAACGTGGACAAAAGCATGCGCGAAGTGCTCAATGATATAGTTGACACTCCTGTTAGTCCCGAGCTTCTGCCTCCGACCGAAAAAGGCGAGATCAGTCAGATTACCGAGGATTTGGTGGGACCCTATGAACTTCACGACTTCTTCCTGTATCATTTCCTTAGATTCGGAGCATCACCCGAAAAGATTCTTTCTCTTGCACTAATTGCCTTCAAGGAGAAATTTGACCGAGACATTATTCTCCATTGGATGAAAGTCTTCTTTAAAAGGTTCTTCGCCCAGCAATTCAAACGTTCCTGTATGCCCGACGGACCAAAGGTCGGAAGCATTTGCCTCTCACCCCGAGGCGATTGGAGAATGCCATCCGACGCTTCTTCCCGCGAATGGATTGAATTAATAGACAAACTGATTGAAGAAACCAAAAAATGAGATATTTTGTTTTTCCGCTATTGGTTTGCTTCGTTTCAAAGCTTTCAAGTCAAGATTTCCCTTCATGGTCAGTCAATCTGTCAGGTGTCAATCTAAAAGAAGCCGTAAGAATCAACTGTTCCCCGTCTAACTATGTAAATTCAAACCAAATTGATGAATTGATTCTTGATATCGACCTCAAGAATGATTCTGTCTTGAGTCGGTTTTCGTTGTCAACCTATTCTTTGTCTCAGGCAAAATCTGGATTGACCCCGTTATGGTTGGTTCCCTCAATTTGGTACAGGAATGCATCGAAAATTGAAAAGGAACACGCAACAAGCGATTTGTTTAATATTTTTCCTGCTGAAATTGATTTTGCGAACACCAGAGATGATTATATGCCGGGCACTCCGGTCGAAGCTTATTGGAGTAACGATATAATCACAATTGGACCCGACGAACATGACCAGGGTGTCTGGACATTCCCCGAGAAATTCCGTGGAGAATTTGCCCGCACATTCTTCTATATGGCAACCGTCCATCCAATGGATCTTTGGGGCTCATATGGTCAAGTTTTTATGGTCGATGGCAGTTATCCGTCTTTGTCTAAAAATGCCTTAGAAATGCTTCTTGAATTCCACGACAATTATCCGCCATCCGAAGAAGAAATTCAAAGAAACCGATTAATTGAGAAAATCCAGGGAAATATCAATGTATTCGTAACCTTCCCTGAAATGGTTTCCCATATTTGGGGCGACAAAAAAAACACGCCTTTTCAAGGTGGCTCAGATGAAAATAATGAAACAGGCGAAGATAATCAGTATGATGAAAAATATGACCAGCTTCGTGGCTATTATTCCATCAATGACATCATCTGGTTGAAATCTCCCTTTATCCCCGATGATGCTTCATGGAGTGTCGATGGCACTGCTTTTGACGGCGAATCAATCAAAGCCTCGGAACTCAGTCAAGGGAAACATCTTCTTGAATTCAGATCCTTATCAATGACCGGGAAACTTTATATTGAAATAGCCAAATGAAAACCTTTATCGTCACTCTGTTGCTTCTGTTTTTTGTATCCTGTAGCAAAGGAGCCTCTGAAGAAAGAGGTCATAACGGAAGAGAAGAAGGAAACGGATATCCGGCCCTCCCCGACGGTTCTACCTATACCGACCGTGACTTGGCCGAAATGAAAGATAATAGAGCTCGGTTTTCAGCAAGAGGCATCGAACTACGTTTTGGAGAACCAGGCATACTCTATACTCAATCAGCTGATAAAGAACAGACATCAATTCGTGACCTCTCAAACGATGGACACCTAGGGACTTTTTCACGGAAAACCCGAAGGTTTGAACTCGATGGGGAAATAATCGCCTATGACGCTGTGGAAATCCAAAACGACGAGCAACTTGGAATAACCTGGTGGCGCGCCTACACCAAAGGTGATTCAACCGCCGTTTATTTTGTCACCCTCGATGACTGAACCCCCATTATGAAACGTTTGAAAAAGGAAACAGAAATAGGGTTGCTAAAAGTGACAGCTATTACCGTCTTGGGATTCCTTCTTTCACTTTTTCTCTATCAACCGTTTACCATCTCTACTACCGTCCTGGTTCCAACAGGAGCGCGTGGCGACTATAATGTTACAGATTACTACAGTTCCGTAGCCGATTCTCGTCCGGTCAGGACCCTCGACAACAGCATTATAATTGTCGACATTCGTGACTGCTCCCGTAATGAAATCGCCGAAGCATTGGAATACATTTCTTATTTTGAACCGGCGGCTGTTGGACTCGATGTTGTCTTTGAAGAGCCGGGAGATGAAGACATTGACCAATATTTGTTGAACGTTGTCAATTCCTACGACAAGACTCTCGTTCTTCCTGTAATCCTTGCTCAAAACGACACCACTGGCATGTTTGAAGTTAAGGAGGAATGTTTTTTCATGCCAGAGGTTGAAAACCCAACGTTAGGAGTAGTCAATTTGCCGTCAAGATTCAAAAACGGTACAAAAAGAGAGTTCCCTGGATATTTTCCACTGGAAAATGGGGACACTCTTGACTCATTTGTTTCTGGATTGGCACGCATTGCAGATCCCTTGGCCTATTATCATCTATGCCGACGTGGCAACACTAAGGAATTCATTAACTATCCGTCCCGATCATTTCGCATAATTAAGGGAGATTTAACATCTATAATCGACAATTCTGAAATAATCAAGAACAATATTGTTTTGGTTGGGAGCGTTAATGATATAGATGATATACATCCCACTCCGGTGGATATGAAGATGTCGGGAATTTTAGTTCATGCATATGCATTATCGACAATTCTGCGACATGATTACCTGAATGTACCACCAAGATTCATCAGTCTCGCATTAGCTTTTGTCATGTGTTTCATTGTGATTTCAGTCAGTGTTTTCATGACATCAGGTTTCAAAGGTATCATTTTGAGGTTTCTGCAATTAATTCTGTTAATAATAGTTGTAATTGCGGGATATTTATTATTTTTGAAACAAAATTTGATCATTGACCCGTCTTATGCAATTCTGATTCTGACCTTCGGACTTTTCGCGGCCGATATATGGGCCGGCGGAGTTGTCGCAAGAAAGTATCTGACTAAAAAGTTAAAGAAACTAAGAAAGACTAAATCAACTCATAATCAATAGATTACACGCAAACATGAAACGGCTTGCCTTTCTAATCGGATTAATAATCTTTGGAGCTGTAGCTGCCTTTTCAAAATACACCATTTTCAATTTCCAAGGAAAAGTTCAGGTTGAGAAAAACGGTGAGTTAGTACCGGTTCAGAAGGAAATGGAATTGAAGTTCAGTGACGTCCTTGTACTTGATAAAGGTGCATCACTTGAAATTCTTAACACAATGAATTCCAAAATCTACAAAACCGACCATGCCGGGTTAATCACTGTTCAGCAAATATTCATCAACGGCCGCAGCGAAAACGCATTGAACGACATAACCAAGAATGTGAAATTTACTCGCGGCAAAAGCCGTGAATCAAACGTATACATTGACAACGGAGCAGTCAAGCGTTCTATGGCTGTATATGACAAAGATGGCAGCAATATCGAAGTAGACCCTAAAACGCTAAGCCATCACATTGTTAAACTTTTAAATAATTTGTCAAGCTACACGGCAACCGAAATTCCCGGCAACTTCAATTATGAAAGGACCGATGAAGGTGGATTGATTTTTTCCTTTGAAAACACACAGGATTTTCCACTTTATTTTAATGTCATAAAAATCAGAAACAATGACAAGAACGAAATTGTGATTTCAGAGCTTGGACAACCAACCGGTTGCTATTCTCTTCTCCCGGGACAATCCGTCACACGAGAACAAGCCAATGGACTAAACCCTGAAGAAGAACACATTCTGATTATCACCCCCTATAATTTCGACATGGACGAGTTGCTCAACAATGTCGACCTGACTCTTTCCAATAATGAGGAGATAATTCCTGATGACAATCTCCCGGTATACATGTTTGTAATGTAATTAACACACTAAATAACAACAAACAAAAAATGAAAAAAATCACATTTGTTTCGACAATTGGATTGGTCCTCATGATGCTCATACCTTGTATCGGAAACGCGCAGGGAACTACCGACCGTCACGATTATCTTTTCAAGCAGAAAGCCACCCCTTCTGGTTTGGCAGTTACTGATAATGTAATCTATGCCTATGCCAATAATAAGACTTATACGCTTCGTGGCGATGAGTTGTCGACATTCGGCGACGACGTTCTTGACGTTCAGCAAAGCCCTGCAGGACTCAGCTACGCGGTAATTTCACGTAAGAAAAACAAAACCGAGGTTGCTGTTTTCGATCCGTTGGAAGTCGACAAGGAAATTTTCAAACTTAACAACAAAAAATATGGCGAACCAACTGCCATTTCCTATACTCCTGATGCTCGTCGTCTTTTAATCGCAACAACGACCGGGTTGAAAATTTTCGACGCTCGTAATTTTACCCTCCTGGGAGAAATGCCACTCCCCTATGAACCAACCGAAATTGCAGTTAGCAATAACAACAACTTTCTGGCGATTTCAAACGGAGAGAAAGTGACTGTCTACAATTTCGAAACTCAAAAAGAGAGAAAAAGCTGGAATTTTGAAGAAGGCGTCTCCGCTATAGGTTTCTCGAAAGACAACACCCAGTTTGCAGTTCTTTCAAAAGATGGTTACATGAATGTTTACGACACAATCAATTTCCTCGTTAAGAAAAGCGTTGAGGACCTCGGTGACGGCATCGACGGTGGCTTCAATTTCGACGGAAAATATGTTGCTGTTGCCAGCAGTCCTGAAAACATCATGGTCATTAACCTTCTGAACGACGAAGAGAGAGATTCAATTAACGTTCCAACTGGACTTGTCAGCGACATTGAACTGATTCTCGACAGCAGCAAAAAGACTCTTCTGGCTTTTAACACACTTAATGCGGTTGGTGCAAAACGTCTCACCAATCTTGAACCTTATTTCGGAAAGCTCATTGCTTCGGAAGTAAACGAATTGATGAACGAATGGTTGAAGATGATGCCCGGCGAGTCAATGGAAGAATACCGTGCACGTATTAGTGATGAAAATCGTGCGAAGCAAATGCGTCTCTTTGAAGATGAGGTGTCGACCCGCTATGCCGACAATCTGCTGAGTATGTCGACTATATCTCTTGGTAAATACGACCGTAGTAACAATCTTCTAGAGCTGGATTTCGACAACATGCCGAACATCTATCTACCGGTTCCCGAGACCGAAGTTGGAGCATTCGCTGATGTCAACAAACTTAAATTCAGCGATACCAAATACGGTATAATGGATAATGACAACTTTGAACTTATATATGCCAAGATTCACAATAACGAAAACGGACTCGATTACATCTATGACAATCTCGACCGCAAACCACTGAGTTTCATGGGATCCGATGACGACCTCGTATCTATTGAAATAATTCAACAACAGCAAATGGAGGAACTGCGACTTCAAGAACTTCGCCAACGTGTCATGGATGAGGCAAAAAAAGAAAATGTAATCTCGGATCACACCAACATCACTGTTGACTCTCGAATTGTTCCCGATTATAATGCCGATGGCAAACGCATCCTGAACTATCAAGTCAATTTCTCCTATGAGGTTGAACCCGGCTTCTCGGCTCAGGAAGATTTCGCCCCTGGAAAATATGAAGTCTCCCAGTCGGGTGCTGCTTCTTCAATGCTCTCGATTATCAAGCAGGCATTTGAGGGTGATCTGGCTCAGTATCTGACCCCTGGCAAGAAATTGATGGTGAAAATCTATGGAAATGCCGACTCAAGCCCAATCGCAAGAGCTATTCCTTATTCGGGAGTATATGGCGACTTTGACAATGAACTCGTCTATCAAAACGGGCAACTCAAAGGAATCAGCATCAACAAAAAAAGCGGCATAACCCAAAACGAACAGTTGGCTTTCCTCAGAGCCTATGGCGTAACCGATTATCTTAACAATAACGTCGATGCGATTAAAGATATGAACACCGACACCAACTACTACATCGACGTGCTCGAAGGTAAAGGTGGCGAATACCGTCGCATCACAGCTGAATTCACAATCGTTGACGTTTTCTAAGGATTGTGTTTCCCCTTTTATAAAACATAAAAATGAAAGTATATAAGTCGGTTCTTCTTTTCTCATCAGCATTTGTTTCATCCGTGATATTCCAGGTAAAGGGTATCACGGGTGAAACTCCCGTTTTACAGGATACCATTGGAACTCAAGTTCCTCAAATGGAAATAGACCTGCCTCTTCCCGTCGACAATGAGGTGGCCGATACGGTTGAGAACGCTGTTGAAACTGAATCCAAAGAAGATATAATCGAAAAGGCATCGGAAAGCTACAAGAAAGTGCGCCGACTGTTGTTTGAAGATGGGCCGCGTGGAGAACTCTACGATGCAGCCTACGAATGTTATATCGACAATCTTGAAGGACTGAAAGTTGCTGAACCTGGTGGAGTTGAATGGCGCCCCTGCAAATCGCGACTTATCGATGTTTCCAAAATAATTGAAGAAGGGGCATTCTACTATTCCTCATTGGGGAACAATGAGTTGTTGACTAAGTTTGCACAAGCTTATGTGGACACTCAAATTCTTTTTTCTGAAGACAATCTAAGCAAGAACACTTCTTACCCGCTGATAGTTTATATAGCCGCTTCAGGTGCCTATAACTCAGGAAACTACAACGAAGCTATCAAATATTTCAAAGAGTACCTTTCTACCGGCGATGAATCACGCCGCGAACAAATTTATATTTTCCTTGGCCAAGCTGCATTGAACAGTAAAAACTACAGCATCGGAGTTAGCGCCCTTGTCAATGGAATCGACCTATATCCCACCAACTATCAGATGGCTCTTCTTGGGATCCAGAACAGCATCGATGGCAAACAGCTGACCTATCTTCAAAAATTCCTAGACAAAGCATTGCTGATAAAACCTAACGAAGTACAGTTGCTCAATCTTCAGGCTGCATTGTATCAACGTGACCAACAATATGACAAGGCACTCATGATATACTCGAAACTTTTCGAATTGAATCCGAAATCACTTGACATCGCAAAAGATCTTGCCACCTGTTACTTCAACCTGGGTGTACTGAACTACAACAAAGCCATTCAGGAAGAGGACGAAAAGAATGCACGCCGATATAAGCGACAAGCCAACACCTACTTTGACTCGGCCATCATGAAACTTGAAGAAGTGATTGCCAACGACCCCCTGTCGGTCAAATATCTGAAGGCTCTCGCAGTTTGTTATGGCTGCATCGATGACATCCCCCAATTTGAAAGAATCAACGAAAAGATAGTCGCTTTGGGTGACGCTCCGGTTAAAACCGGCGGTATGCCCTCTTTGATTGCTGTAAATGCCGATCCGCTTGGCAACGCTACCAATGAGAGTGCGGTGCTGGAAATTCCACTATATTCCAACTTCGGAACCGAGTATGTTTCGCCCCGTTTGAAAGAATGGGCCCAAAAAGGAGAATACGAGACCGAGGCGGAATATAATAAAAGAGTTACGGCCGAAACTATTCAACAGGAATTCAAACGCCTCAACCAGGAAGCACAGAAAGCCTATTTGGAGAAATACTCAGGACAGCTTCTTGTTCAGGATCTGAAACTTGACAAACCTTATGATACACAGAACGAAGTTTATCAGATTGAGTCATCTTATGGACCCATAATTGTACCGGTTCCTTTGAAGAATCATGAAGCTGAAAGCTTTAAAAGCAACTTCGCTAATGTGAAGATTAAGAATCCTCGATTTTACATCAAAGACAATAAAGTTCAGGTTAAGTCAATCACTTTTGTAGCACCGGGCGGAAAAAGCTACGATTCGGCGTCCGACCTGGCCTACACCGCTCCGGTTGACGTTTACATTGACCCGGAATTGTTTAAGATACCTACAGACAAGGGAGGTCAGGGTATCCAGAATCCTCAGGTAGCTGTTATTACTGTCGAATCGGATGTCGACAAAAATATTCCGAAGTCCAACCGACCCAACGACAACACAATCGCGCTTATCATTGCCAACGAGAACTATCAGAATGTCTCGAAGGTGCAGTCGGCGTTGCGCGACGGACAAATTTTCCGTGAATATTGCATCGAGACCCTGGGAATACCCGACCATAACATTCTCTATTACCCCGACGCTTCACTTGCCAATCTGATTACAGCCGGCGACTATCTCGACGACCTTGTTAAAGCTAAGAACGGAAATGTCGACGTTATTGTCTATTACTCCGGTCATGGAATGCCCGACGAGGCAACTCGCGAAGCTTTCATCGTTCCGATCGACGGAACCGACCGCGGTCCGTCGGCATGGTATTCGCTGAACAAATTCTATCAGAATCTCGCCGACTTGAATGCAAATTCTGTCATGGTGTTCGTCGATGCATGTTTCAGCGGTTCACAGCGCGACGGAAACGTTCTGATGGAAGCCCGCGGAATCGCCGTTCGTCCGGCTAAGGCAACTCCGGTTGGCAACATGTTCATCCTGACTGCCACGGCCGACAACGAGACAGCAATGCCCTACAAAGAGAAGAATCATGGAATGTTCACCTACTTCCTGCTCAAGAAACTTCAGGAAAGCAAGGGCAATGTAACGCTCAAGGAACTGAGCGACTACGTCATCGACAATGTCAAGAGAGAGTCTCTGCGTGTCAATCATAAGCTGCAAACTCCAACCGTGTCCAGCAACGGACAACTTAGCGATGCTCTGACTCAAAAGAAACTTCGTCCGTGATAAAAAAATGCTAAAGAAGAACGTCGTTTCATTATTGTTTGTCTTGATTTCATCGACTTTATTTCTAACGAAAGCCGATGATATCAAAACCGTTACTGGCGAATACACATTCTACGGAGACCGAAACCATTCTCCCGAAGAATGTCGCCAGCTTGCACTTCAGTATGCCCGCATAAACGCCCTTGCCAAAGCCTTTGGAACCGAGGTAACACAAGGGACTGTCAGCGTCCAGGGCAGCAATCGCGACGGAGAATTCGACGACTTCATGATTTTCAGTGAAACCGAAGTCAAAGGAGAATGGATTGCCGATGTTGGAGAGCCCGTTTATGAAACACCGGGTCTCGATACCGATGGCAATTATATAGTTAAGTGCATCGTCAAAGGTAAAGCAAAAGCAATCTCGAACGAAACTGCCGTTTTCAATGCGACAGTGTTGAAGAATGGAACCGAGAAACGTTTTGCATCCACTTCTTTCAAACCCGACGATGAACTCTACCTTGCCTTCCAGTCACCTTCCGACGGATATATTGCTGTTTATGTTGTCGACAATAACCGCGATGTATACTGCCTTCTGCCCTATCGTGGCAATTCAGCCGGGCAAATGCCGGTAAAACACAACGAGGAATATGTCTTCTTCGACAGCAATCGCGTCTATAAGGATGCAGGAGAAGTCGACGAAATGATAATTACCGATTCGGGTTACAATGAAATCATGCAGGTCTATGTAATCTTCTCGCCCAATCCCTTTGTTAAAAGTGTCGACCGATATGGAGGAGAGAACATGCCAAGAATGCTTTCCTACGACGACTTTGCAAAATGGCTTGTCAACGCACGCAAAAAAGACCGCAAGATGGGCGTTAAAATAATGAATCTCAACATAAAAACAACCTGATAAATTAACCACAACATTATGAAAAAGTTTTTGATGCTTCTTATCGCAGCCTGTCTGATGGCTCCGGTTTATGCCGACTCAGCTAAAGATTTGAAAAAGGCCAAGGAAAAAGAAAAGAAAGAAAAAATGAAGGAGTACAAGAAAGAGGGATGGAAACTCTTCGGTAGCTCCCGCACTCTCGACGTTAAACTTCTCGAACATTATCAGAAACTTGAGGAACTTGGAGCCGACGGTCACGAAATTGTCGGTATCGCCACCAACGTTAAATCAAAAAGCACTGCCCACCAGCGTGCCATTACCGATGCCGCGACTTCCTATGCCCAGGCTGCCGGAAGAACTCTTAAAGGAAGAATCCTCCAGGATATAGCCGACAATGAAAGTCTTGACGATGAAGCTGCATTCAATCATTTCTATGCTGCTTTCGAAAGTCAGGTCGAAAAGGAAATCCAGGGAGAAATGGAAGAAAGCTATTCGGTTATCCACGACAATGGCAACGGCACATATGACCTGCAAACGTTCTTCATCGTCAGCGAAGGTCAGGCTTCACGCGCTCGCATGCGTGCACTTGAAAACGCCATGAAAGAAAGCGAAGTTGCTCAACAGCACGCCCAAAAGATCTCCGACTTCGTAAAAGCTGGTTTCGATTATTAATCGATACGTTAACAAAAAGGGAGACTGTTAATGCTAACGAAAAGAAAAATACTTTTATCCTGTGCTGTCATGGTTATGATTTCCATGACTGCACAGGATAATTTTTCAAAATCGTTTGCCGACTTCAAAAAGGGATTGTTTGACAATTACAATGGCTTTCGCTCACAAGTTCTTGAAAACTACGATGGATTCCTTGAAGGTGTTTGGGTGGAATATCAAGGAATGCAACCCGAAAAATCGAGTTCTAAACCAAAGCCCCGTCGTGTCCCTGTTTCGCCCGATGGGAATGCAACAGAAGTAATTCAGGACTCGGTACAGAAGGCTCGCGATTTCATCGCAGAAAATAGCTCGATGGTTCCTTTGCAAGACTTTCAAGAGGCCGATTCAACTGTTATTATTGATTTTTTTGGAATCCCTTTAGAAATTGAAAGACCCGGAGTAGCGATAGCCAGAAAACTATCCGGCACAACCGATTATGCACTTCAGTGGAGAGAGCTTGAAAAAACCGATGCCGATAAAGCCATAAATGACAGACTACGTTCGAAAGCCGATGAAATGGGGCTTAACGACTACCTTTGTTTCCAACTTGTCAAAAAATATGTCGACCAATCTTTCAAAGACATTGATATAACTTCTCGTATTTCGATGACCCATTATCTTCTTGCGAACATGGGCTTTGACGTAAGAATCGGGCTATCGGCAAGAAATAATCCTGTACTTTTGGTTCCGTTCAAACAAACTGTTTACGGACGGCCTTTTATGATGATTGACAATTACAGGTATTATATCTTCGCTGATAATGAAGTGGACCTGACCAACCCCGATAACCTGAGAATTTCCACATGCCAGCTCCCACGCACACAGAGCATGGACAATTTCCTCGAACTGAAACTTGACGGACTTAATCTTGCCTACAAACCTTATAAATTTGACATTAACCATGGCAATCTCAGTATCCATGGGGAAATAAACGGAAATATTTTCCCTATTCTTTATAATTATCCTCAGATGCCAACTGCCGATTATGCTCTTTCAGTTGTCAGTCAAGAAACAAGAGATTCCGTAGTCTCACAATTTAAAAATCAGTTGTTAAATATCGACGGTATTGAAGCTATCAATAGCCTTCTATATTTCACACAACAATTCGATTATGCTATTGATGAGGATTATCATGGATTTGAAAAGCCCTATTTTTTTGAAGAAATGCTTTATTATCCCAAAAACGACTGCGAGGACCGCGCTATTTTCTATTCCTATCTTCTATGGAATGTCCTGGGTATAGAAAATCAACTCCTCTATTATCCCGGACATGAAAGTGTCGGAGTAAAACTCAAAGACCAAATGAAGGGCGATTCCTACTTTTCTGGCGGGAAACGTTTTTTTATATCCGACCCTACATATATCGGAGCTCCAACCGGCGAAGGAATTCCAGAATATCTCCATGAAACTCCTAAAGTTGATTTTCACTACAAATGAGACTTAGATGCCCTTTTTTGCTTTTACTCTCGTCGTTGGTGCCCCTTCGATCCCTCTCGGGTGGCGTTGATGAACCGCGTGACACTCTATTGACACTCGATGAACTTGCTGTTTCGGCTGTGAAGATAGGATCACAAGTGGCCGGTCAACCGCTTGCAGCTACCATAATGGGTCGTGATATAATAGAGGATCTGGATATCACCAGCATAAAGAGTGTCAGTGAAATGGCACCTAATTTCTATATGCCCGACTATGGGTCCCGAATCACCTCTTCATTATACGTCAGAGGATTCGGATCAAGAATCGACCAACCCGTTATTGGATTCAACATCGACAATATCCCAATTCTGAATCGTAACAATTTCGATTTCGACATTCAAGATCTCGAACGGGTCGAGATAATCCGGGGGGCACAGTCGGCAATGTATGGTCGAAACTCCATGACCGGAGTGATGAACTTCTTCACACTTTCTCCAATGAGGTTCCAGGGTTGGACAGCCTTGGCATCGTTTGGCTCAAGCAATCAGTGGAAAACCTCGGTCGGTTGGTACGGTCTGTTGCATCATAAATTCGCGCTTTCGGCGGTGGCGTCAATCGGTGGAGTTTCAGGTTACTGGATCAACCAATACAACGGTGCAAAAGTCGACAAGGAAAAACAAGGCATGTTCCGATTGAGAGGAACATACCATTCATCGTGGGGGTGGACCATCGACAATTCGTTTATCACAACCTTGAACCGCCAGGGTGGTTATCCCTATGAATCCCTCTCAACCGGAGAAATCAGCTACAACGACACCTGTTTTTATAAACGAGTAGGTATCCTTGACGGATTGACAGTCAAAGGAACTGTGCTGAATGGATTGGGGTTGACATCGGTCACCAGTTACCAGTATCTCGACGACAACATGACTCTCGACCAGGACTTCTTGCCACAAGATTACTTTACCTTGTCACAAAGGACAAGGGAATCGGGATTCACTCAGGATTTGATTTTGAAAAAACCGGAATTGTCAGTCGGGTATTCATGGCTCGACGGACTGTTTGCATGGGGAAAATGGGGACGAATGGACGCCCCGGTGGTATTCAAAGATACTGGAATTAGGGAACTAATCGAACATTATAGAAACGAGGCGAATCCCGATTATCCTATTCATTGGAACGATCGTGAATTTTTGATTGACACCCGTTTTTATCCTTCTTCATGGGGACTCTCGGCTTATCATGAGAGTAAATACAAGACAAAAAATTGGACATTCTCAGCATCGCTTCGTTTTGATTATGAAAGAGCGATTCTTGATTATATGTCAACAGTTCACACATCCTACACAATCTATAATGCAGCTACCGGTGAAGTTTTCAAGAAAGGTAATATTGACATTGACGAGCAGGGGAAACTGACTCATGATTATATACGACTTCTACCGAAAATCACCGCACTTTATCATTGGGACTCGTCATCGTCAGGAAATGTTTATTTGAATATTTCGGAAGGTTATAAACCAGGCGGGTTTAACACCCAGATGTTTAGCGATGTGATGCAACAGAAACTTCGACAGCAACTGGGATTGTCAATGCTCTACGATATCGAGGAAATAGTTTCCTATGAACCTGAAAAAACATGGAACTTTGAGGTTGGGTTCCATGTTCCCTTGAAAGAAAATCACCTTAGACTTTCCGGAGCACTCTTCTATATCGACTGTCACGACCAGCAACTAACGATGTTCCCTGCAGGGACCACTACGGGAAGAATTATGGGAAATGCGGGTCATTCTAGGAGTCTGGGTGCTGAATTCACTGCTGATTGGGACATAACTCCCAAATGGAACGTTGGGATCTCAGCCGGTCTTGCCGATGCTCGATTCATCAGATTCAATGACGGAATCGATGATTTTTCAGGCAAGCATGTCCCGTATGCACCATTAACCACAACATTTGCACAATGTACTTTTGAAACTCCAATTAAAGCACTAAATTTGTGGTTCGAAAAATGTGGCTTCACTCTTTCGGCCAAGGGGACCGGACCTGTTTGGTGGGACGAAAGCAATATATTGAAACAGAACTATTACGAACTTCTCAATCTTAATATCAGGCTTAGTAAAGGTCCCATTACACTTGAAGGATGGATGGAAAATATAACCGGTACCAAATATTCGACATTCTATTTCAAGTCTATAGGTAACGAATTCGTCCAAAGAGGTTATCCTTTCCGAGGTGGAGTCAGGGTTAAACTATCGATTTGAAAACCAATTAAAAAATATAATTTTATGAAAAACACTTTAAAACTGGCAGTAGCAGCATTCCTTTCTTCCGTAATGCTGTGGTCATGTAGCACAAATTCGGATCAAGGAGAAATAAAATATCAGATGGACTATACAAGTTCCCAGCTGATTATGGGAACTCGTACATCCACCGGAGACTATCAGTTCGCCCCGATTCCTCCTTCGGTTACTATGTTGGAGATATTAGATCTCAGCACTATGCAGGGATCGATGGATTTTTCTTTCAACGGATTGGTTACATTAATGGGTAATCTGACATTTTCTACAGGCCCCATCGTCTATACTCGCAATCCTGAGTTGGGATCTTTTTCGGCCAATGTTCCTTCAATGACCGCTGGCGGAGTTCCAATTTACGATTTCCGCTATTATTCCTACCACATATGGTGGTATGTTTCCTTCACAATCAATGATCAAGATTTTATAATTTGCCCTCTTGCACTTATTAAGAACCAGGCAGCTGGTGGAACACCGGCTTCTATACTACCTCTTGATGGTATAACCCTTATAACCGGAGTAGCATCTGACCCAGATGGCTTTACCAATAAGACAATTGGTTACGGTCTTGAACTTTCCCCTTCGACCGGTTCCGCTAATATCCACATGTATAATGTGCAATTTTCGAGCAATATGCCGGCGCAGGAAGAACTGATTATCCCGGGTGTCAAATTCAAATTGAGTCAGAGCGGTTTGGTATTCACCTCTGACGAGCCAATTATCCCGACCGCAGCAGGAGTTCCCTATAATCAGTTTGAAATCAACAACTTCATGTGTACTCTTCCCTACACTGGAATGAACGGCAACTTGTCATTCAATTGTTCTGCAGCTAATTGGTTAGTTCGTGTTTCAGAACTCGGAATTATAGACTTAACAGCAAGCAACTGATAATATATTCTCTTAACAAGGAAGGAGGACCTAAGCTAAATGGTCCTCCTTCTTTTTTGATACCCGTAGATTTTCCCATGTTCCATCTGTGATAGTGCATGCATCGGTCTGTTGTCCGTGCTGGCTGATTGAAATGGAATGCTGGGCTATAACGAACAATGGTGACTTTGAAATCCCAAATTTTTGATTTTTCACTTTTTATTCTGTCAAAGTATATGCCCCTTTTCATGCCTATCGGGAAAGGTTTGTGATTTGCAAGTTGTTTCAGTAACTTTGCACTGTTATTGAGACCTATCATGATTACACCCGATCAATTAAAGAATGTCCAGGAACGACGCGATGCATTGAAACGTTATCTCGACGTCGACACAAAGAAAATCCAAGTTGAAGAAGAGGAACTGAGAACTCATGTTCCCGATTTCTGGGAACACCCGAAAGAGGCTCAGGCCCAGATGAAAAAAATCAAGGACCTCCAACAATGGATTAAAGGATATGAAGATGTCGAAAAGGCTGTCGACGAATTGACTTTGGCATGGGATTTCGTTAAAGAGGGTGTCATGGAAGAAGAAGAGATTGACGAAATCTATAGTGGTGCCCTGTCTAAAATCGAGGACCTGGAGCTCAAGAACATGTTGCGCCGGGAAGAGGACAAGATGGATGTTGTTCTTAAAATTAACTCGGGAGCCGGAGGCACCGAGAGCCAGGATTGGGCTCAGATGCTAATGAGAATGTACCTCCGTTGGGCTGAAAAGAACGGGTATAAGGCTTCAATTGCTAATATTCTTGAAGGCGATGAGGCTGGCATCAAATCTTGTACCATCAACATAGAGGGTGATTTTGCCTACGGTTATCTGAAAAGTGAGAACGGAGTTCATCGTCTCGTCAGGGTTTCTCCCTATAATGCCCAAGGCAAACGAATGACCTCCTTCGCATCGGTCTTCGTTACGCCTTTGGTCGATGATACGATTGAAGTGAAAATTGAACCCGCTCTTATGTCATGGGACACGTTCCGTTCAGGTGGTGCCGGCGGACAGAACGTCAATAAGGTTGAATCGGGAGTCAGACTCCGTTATCAATTCACCGATCCCTATACCGGCGAGAAGGAGGAAATCCTGATTGAAAACACCGAAACCCGCGACCAGCCAAAAAATAAGGAGAATGCTCTGCGCCACTTGCGGTCAATTCTTTATGAAAAGGAAATGCAGCATCGACTCGAAGAACAAGCAAAGGTCGAAGCCGGCAAAATGAAAATCGAATGGGGTTCACAAATCAGAAGCTATGTTTTTGACGACCGGAGGGTAAAGGATCATCGCACCAATTATCAGACATCCGATGTTGGTGGAGTGATGGACGGTGACCTTGAGGGATTCATCAAGGCCTATCTGATGGAGTTCGCTGAAAAAGAAGCGTGAAGTGAAGAAGGTAAAAGTTATTAAGGTCGGAGGTGCGATTCTAGAGAATCAGTCATCGCTGAATTCTTTTTTGGACCGATTTGCGAATGTAGAGGGGAACAAGGTACTTGTGCATGGAGGTGGAAGACAAGCGACCGACATGGCAAAACGACTTGGTGTCGAAACCCTTATGATTGAAGGTCGTCGTGTCACCGACGACTCCATGCTGGAGATTGTCACAATGGTTTACGGCGGTCTGGTTAATAAAACAGTAGTAGCCAAACTTCAGCAACGAGGCATTAATTCTGTTGGGCTTACAGGAGCCGACATGAATATTGTTCGCAGCGTTAAACGACCTCCTAAAAACGGAGTCGACTATGGGAACGTGGGTGATGTAACTAATGTGGATGGTAGGTTGCTCGAAAAACTGATAGAAATGAGAGTAGTGGCCGTCGTTGCACCATTGACCCATGACGGACAAGGGCATATTCTTAATACGAATGCTGATACCATTGCAGCCGAGGTAGCTAAGTCATTGTCTACTTCAATGGATGTTACCCTGATTTATTGTTTCGAAAAATCAGGAGTCATGACCGACCCCGATGAACCATCTTCGGTTATCGAAAAAATAACACCGAGTCTTTTTAATGAACTTAAATCAAATGGAATCATTACGGCAGGCATGATTCCTAAATTGGAGAATTCTTTTGATGCCCTTGAGAAAGGTGTCGGGAAAATCAGAATAACCAGTGCCGAAAATCTCGAAGGAGGCACACTACTAACAATCGAATAAAGAAGAATGAACGTTGCAATAGTTGGAGCCAGCGGTGCCGTTGGACAGGAATTCCTAAAAGTTCTTGACGAGCAGAATTTCCCTATAGAGAATCTCAAGTTATTCGGTTCTCACCGTAGCAAGGGTAAAGACTATATTTTTCATGGAAAATCTTATACAGTCCAAGAATTGACCGAGAATTCCGGACCGGAATTTCAAGATATCGACTTTGTCTTCACTTCGGCAGGTGCCTCAGTTTCCAAACAATACGCCTCTTTGATAACATCTGGTGGGGCAATCATGATTGACAACTCCAGTGCTTTCCGAATGGATGATGATGTTCCTCTGGTTGTTCCCGAAGTGAATGGTGCTGACTGTTTCAACGCACCAAGAAACATCATCGCCAACCCTAATTGTACGACTATTATTCTTGTAGTCGCTCTTAAACCAATCAACGATCTCTCCCCCATCAAAAGGGTTAGAGTTGCGACCTATCAAGCTGCGAGTGGCGCGGGAGGAGCGGCCATGGATGAACTTGTGGAACAACATCGCCAACTCTCTAATAATGAAACACCGACTGTTGAGAAATTTGCCTATCAGCTTGCCTATAATGTCATTCCTCACATTGATGTTTTTCAAAGTAACGACTACACTCGGGAGGAAATGAAAATGTTCAACGAGACTCGCAAGATCATGCATTCTCCAGATATAAGAGTTAGTGCGACTTGTGTCAGAGTTCCTGTTATGAGGTCCCACAGTGAGGCTGTATGGGTTGAAACCGAATCTCCTGTCAGTGTTGAGGCTGTAAAGGAAGCTTTTTCCAAGGCGCATGGTGTCAAGGTTCTCGATGAGCCGTTGGCGAAACGATATCCGATGCCCCTGGAACTGGCCGGTAAGGACGAAGTTTTTGTCGGACGCATCAGAAAAGACCTTGCAGATGACAATGGTTTGAATTTCTGGCTAACCGGCGACCAAATCAAAAAAGGCGCTGCATTGAATGCTGTTCAAATTGCCAAATATATAATCAGTCACTCAAAATAAGCCCCCTAAACTTTGTCAAGCGAGCCCTTAGTAACTAATCCGATTACGATATTCTTTATCGTATTGGCTATAATAGTGCTCGCTCCGGTTCTGCTTAACCGACTAAGAATTCCACCTATAGTAGGAATGATAGCGGCCGGTGTGATCGTTGGACCCTATGGATTCAATATACTTGCCGATGATAGCAGTTTCGTGATTTTCGGACAGGTTGGACTGCTCTATCTCATGTTTTTGGCTGGGATTGAGATTGACATGTACCATCTTCAGCTGAATTTCAAGAAAGGACTCCTTTTCGGTTTGTTGACCTTCCTGATTCCTTTGGCTTTAGGAATTGTTGTCAGCCGAACCCTTTTGGGACTTGATATGCTGACCGCCTTCCTTTTGGGTTCCATGTTCGCTGCCCACACACTAATATCCTACCCTGTTGCAGCACGTTATGGAGTCACCAAAACCACAGCCGTATTGATTGCAGTAGTTGGAACCATCATTACCGTTGTTGGTTCCCTACTCGTGCTGGCAGGCGTTGTCAACATAACTAACACCGGAGAATTTGACCTGTTGCTGTTCGCATGGCTGATTGTGAAAATGACAATCTATGCGATATCCGTCATTTTCCTCTACCCTCTTATCACGCGGTGGTTCCTACGACGCTACAGTGACCGCGTAACTCAATTTGTTTTTATTCTATCATTAGTTTTCCTCTCGGCATGGATAGCTGAACTGATTGGACTGTCGGGCGTATTGGGAGCCTTCTTCGGTGGATTGATTCTCAACCGGTATGTCCCCGCTGCTTCATCCCTAATGAGCCGAATAGAATTTGTTGGAAATGCAATCTTCATCCCTTATTTTCTTATCGGAGTTGGCATGATGGTGAATGTGAAGGTAATCATAGACCCCGACACATTGACTACTGCCGCTATTATGTTGTTTGTCGCACTGGTATCAAAATGGGGAGCAGCGCGTTTGAGTGGTTTGTTCTATCGTATGCATAGAGCTGACTCCCTGATTATGTTCGGTTTGACGACTGCTCACACAGCCGTCGCTTTGGCCGTTGTTACCATTGGCTATGTTACCTTTCTGCCAAATGGCGAGAGGATGTTGGACTCCCGGATCATGAATGCCACCATCGTTGTAATATTGATCACATGCGCTTTGGCACCAATTATAACGGCCTCGGCCGCCTCTAAGATCCGACTGAGGATTCTCGAGAGCGATGTTAACGAGGAAGTCTCGGAACCATCTAAAGAGTACATTCCGAAAACTCTTCGGGTTCTCGTGCCTGTGTCAAACCCGGTCACAGCCCCCGGTTTGATGGAACTTGCATTGCTGCTTCTCGGAAAGCGTTCGGGTGGGAATTCCTATCAAGTGACTCTCTTGAACGTCAGAAATGACAATTCGTCAAAGAGCAAGACTATAGGACGCACCTGTCTCGAACTGGCAGCCCAGGTTGCGGCTTCTGCTGAGGTCAACACAACCCAAATTGAAAGATATGACATTAACACTGTCACAGGGATCAACAACGTCATTGAAGAAAGAGACATAAATTGTGTCGTTCTCGGGATGCACCATAAGACAACTATTGTCGACACATTCATGGGGTCAAAATTGGAACAGTTGCTAATCAAAAACCATCGTCAGATTGTCATATCACGTTGCTATGCACCATTAAACACTCTCTCACGAATGATTGTCTATGTTCCGCCACGCGCTCAATTGGAGATAGGCTTCCATCAATGGGTTCGATTAACCGGAAACTTGGGAACTGAACTCGGATGTACGGTTCAATACTGTGCACCGGCAGAGGTCAATGAGAGTATCGAGACATGTCTCTCTAACTGGGGTTATAAATTCCGGACAGAATATAAAATAGTTGAAAATGGCGATGACTTCGTAATGATGGCAAACATGATTGAGGAAGAAGATCTCTTCCTTTGGATTACTGCCCGTCAGGGTTCAGTCAGTTGGGACAACGAACAAAAGGAATTACCTTCTTTTATGTCTCACCATCTCCAACGCAACAATCTGATTGTCATTTATCCCGAAATCAGGAACGAAATAGTGGGAGAATTACATTCCCAATTCGTAAGTCTCTAAACTATATAAAAAAGAGATGGAACCCGAAGGTTCCGTCCTTGATTAACACACATTATGAAGTCATGTCTGTAAGACTTATGAAATCGTTGCAAATGTAAATAAAAAATATTCTACCCCTCCCCCATTTTTAATATTCGTTAACATTTTTAGCAATTATTATATTAAATTTTTATGATATGAGCAATAATTCTGCTCACATCGGTCTATAATTTTGCACCCATGGGACTTAAGTTATAATTATTTTTTAGCCTTGTGACTTGTCCCGGGTTTAGTCTAGAATTGGGGCTACCCGCTTTATGGAATTGACCAAAATATCGACCTCCTCCCGAGTATTATAGACTGCAAATGAAGCACGAACCGTACCCTCTATGCCTAACGCGCTCATTAGGGGTTGAGCACAATGATGTCCCGTTCTGACAGCTATGCCCAACTTGTCAAGTAACATGCCGGTATCATAAGGATGGGCATTCCCAAGCAAAAATGAGATAACTGCACTTTTATGCCTTGCCTCTCCAAGAATTCTCAATCTTGGAACAGCAATCAGCTTCTCAGTTGCATATTGTAATAATTCCTCTTCATGGTCAGCGATATTTTCCATTCCAATCTCTTCCATAAAATCAATGGCTGCTGAGAGTGCCGATATTCCGACAAAATCAGGTGTACCGGCCTCAAACTTAAATGGCAAACTGGCCCATGTTGTATGGGGGAAAGTTACCTTCTCAATCATTTCTCCTCCCCCTTGATATGGTGGCATAGACTCCAGATGTTCCTTCTTCCCGTAGAGTATCCCGACACCACAGGGACCATACATCTTATGAGATGAAAAGACATAGAAGTCTGCATCCAATTTACGTACATCAATTCTCATGTGAGGAACAGCCTGGGCTCCGTCTATCAAAACGGGCACTCCATGAGAATGGGCTATTGAAATGATTTCTTCAACCGGATTTATCGTGCCAAGAACATTGGATACATGACACACCGATACCATAACGGTTCTTTCTGTGAACAACCGTCGATAGGTTTCCATGTCAAGAGTCGATTTATCGCTTGCTAAAGGAATCACTTTTATGACTATGCCTTTCCGAGCTCTGAGCAACTGCCAGGGTACGATATTGGCATGGTGTTCCATCTCGGAAAGAATAATTTCATCTCCTTCTTTGAATCGTTCTCCGAAAGAAGAGGCCACAGCATTTATCCCTTCAGTCGTTCCTCGTGTAAATATCACTTCCTCAATCGAGGACGCATTAATCCAAGCTGTTATCTTACGTCGTGTTTCTTCCTGCAACTCCGTTGCTTCCTGAGAAATAGTGGAAACACCTCGATGAACATTAGCCTTATGGTTCAGATACATGTCACTGATTGCATCAACGACCCTGCGTGGTGTCTGTGAGGTTGCAGTGTTGTCAAGATATACCAGACGGCGACCATAGAACTCACGCTCCAAACCCGGAAACTCTTTTCTTATTTTCTCGACATCAACCATTGGACTGATTCATCAAGCAGTTTTTACACAAAAGATTTTCTCCCCTAAGTCGTTGCTCTACAAGATGACCCAATCTAGCTGTAAAACCAGGTATTTCAAATTTATCTATAACATCGGCCATAAAAGCTTGCATAAGCATAGAACGAGCCTCATCCAAAGGAATCCCTCGTGTTTGCATATAGAACAACGCCCTCGTGTCTAACTGTCCGGTAGTGGCTCCATGACTGCATTTGACATCATCGTTATATATCATAAGTTGCGGTTTCGAGTACATTCGTCCTCCCTTGGATGCGACAATGTTACGGTTTGTCTGATAGGCTTCGTTAAACCGAGAATCTTTCTCTACTACTATGCGCCCTTGGAAAACTCCTTTGGATTCATCGTCAAGCACATACTTGAATAGCTGACTACTGAATCCGTGCTGCTTGGAATGGGAAACATAAGTGTAATTGTCGGTGTGGGAAGTGCCATTGCCTATCACCAGCCCGTTAATACTTGTCTTGGTGTGATCACCATCGGTAAAGACGGCAAAATTATTTCTTGTGCTTCCGTTCACCAGAGTAATCGAGCCAACTTTCAAACTTGAATGGGCTGATTGATGTGCTACTAGCTGACTGATCATACGGGATGACCGGGCCGACTCCTCCATCGAAACATATTCCACCCCGGCTTCCTCTCCGGCAGAAATCTGAACTATCTCATTAACCAGATTGACAATCTGCTCATCGGCTACAGAATGCTGGCAACTCAATATCTTCACTGAAGAGGCATTCTGAGCATCGATTAACAATCGTCGAGTGGCCAACATGGGTATGTTTCCTCCTGCATAATTGACTATCTGAATCGGAACCTCTATATTAGTGTTAGGGGAAATCTTAATATAGACCCCGTCGCCCAGCAGCAACAAATTTAGCAATGACATCGTATCATCAGTCGATTCTGAAGATTGAAGAAACTGTTTCACGTCGTCAGCAAATTCAGTCCAAGCTCTTTTCAGTGGCATCACAGTCAATCCATCGGGCATGGATGACATTCCATGGGGAAGAGAGATTCTGACAACCACATCATTGTGAACTATCACGCGTATGGCCTGGAGAGTTGTCACTCCGCAACCCGATATCATGGACTGACTAATCAAATCAAGTCTCTTGAGGTTTATTCCCAGGTTAGGACTGAACATTTCGTTTATAGATGTCTTCTCATACCCTTCAACATTCGTGTCGGGGAATGACATTTTCTCTAAACGCTTGAAAGCTTTGTCGCGCAGAACATTTACATAATCGGGAGAATCTGACTTTATATCCTTTTCATTCTCTCGGTAGAATTCAAGATACTGTTCTAAAGAATTTACACTCTTCATCGCATGTGTCAAATTTCCGACTCTTTAAGCCAATCATATCCTTTTTCCTCGAGTTCCAGTGCAAGTTCGGGTCCTCCGCTCCTAACTATTTTGCCTTTATATAACACATGAACAAAATCAGGTTTTATATAGTCCAGCAGTCTCTGATAATGGGTAATCACAATCGTAGCATTGTCAGGTTTCTTCAATCGATTAACTCCATTTGCCACTACTCTAAGAGCATCGATATCCAATCCACTGTCGGTTTCGTCAAGTATCGCGAGACGTGGTTCCAGCATAGCCATCTGGAAAATCTCATTACGTTTCTTTTCTCCACCCGAAAATCCTTCATTAACCGAACGAGACGCAAGTTTATTATCCAAATCTACTATCGCCCGTTTCTCCTTCATTAACTTGAGAAATTCAGGAGCCGGCATGGGAGACTCGCCGAAGTATTTTCTCTTGGCATTAATGGCGGCTCTCATGAAGTTTACCATTGAAACCCCGGGAATTTCTACAGGATATTGGAATGAAAGAAACAATCCCTCGTGGGCTCTATCTTCAGGACTCAGTCCAAAAAGTTCCTTACCATGAAAGATGGCTTTTCCTGCAGTTACCTTAAAGCGAGGATCACCGGCAAGCACACCGGAGAAGGTTGATTTACCCGAACCATTCGGACCCATTATAGCATGAACCTCACCCTCATGCAAAGTGAAGTTCAACCCCTGAAGTATCTCTTTGCCGTCAATGCCTGCATGAAGGTCGGAAACTTCCAATAACACTTTCTTTTCCATAGTTTCAATAATTATCCAACGGCACCTTCGAGGGTTACCGACAACAGTTTTTGAGCCTCTACGGCAAATTCCATCGGAAGTTTGTTCATCACTTCCTTTGCATATCCGTTCACTATCAACCCGACGGCTTCTTCTGTTGGCAAACCACGTTGATTACAATAGAACAACTGTTCCTCTGAAATCTTTGAGGTTGTTGCTTCATGCTCTACCACAGCTGTATCGTCGAGGACGTCAATGTAGGGAAACGTGTGGGCACCACAGTCAGACCCTAGCAACAGAGAATCACACTGAGTAAAGTTGCGACATCCGGTCGCTCCCGGAACTACTTTCACGAGTCCGCGATAGGAATTCTGACTGAATCCGGCCGAAATACCTTTTGATACAATAGTTGATCGAGTGTCAGGAGCAAGATGAATCATTTTAGTACCGGTATCAGCCTGCTGATGATTTCGTGTCACAGCTACTGAATAAAATTCCCCGGAACTTCCCTTTCCGGCTAAAACACATGATGGATATTTCCAAGTTATAGCACTTCCCGTTTCAACCTGCGTCCATGAAAGTTTAGAGTATTCGCCACGGCACAACCCTCGTTTGGTCACGAAATTATATACCCCTCCTCGGCCCTCCTTATCGCCGGCATACCAGTTCTGGACTGTAGAATATTTCACTTCAGCCCGGTTCTCAACAACTATTTCCACAATTGCTGCATGAAGTTGGTTCTCGTCGCGCATCGGCGCCGTACAGCCCTCAAGATAGCTTACATAGGAATCATCGTCGGCAACAATCAGAGTCCTTTCAAACTGACCGGTTCCCATCGCGTTGATTCGGAAATAGGTCGACAATTCCATCGGACATCTGACACCTTGTGGAATATAGACAAATGAACCGTCGGAGAATACCGCCGAGTTCAATGCGGCAAAAAAATTGTCACGATAGCTGACAACCGAACCTAAATATTTTTTTACCAATTCGGGATAATCCTTAACCGCCTCGGATATCGAACAGAAGATTATCCCCATTTCGGCTAGTTTGGCCCTATGGGTGGTCTTGACCGAAACCGAGTCCATAACAGCATCGACGGCCATTCCGCTAAGAAGTTTCCTTTCCTCCAATGGAATACCAAGCCTGTCAAATGTTGCAAGAAGCTCAGGGTCAACCTCGTCCATATTCTTTGGACCATCCTTTTTTCTTGGTGCAGCATAATAGCTGATCGCCTGATAATCTATGGGAGGAATATCCAAATGGGCCCATCGGGGCATATCGAGAGTCAACCAGTATCGATAGGCCTTCAAACGATAGTCCAACAACCACTGCGGCTCGTTCTTCTTCGCTGAAATGAACCGAATAGTATCTTCGTTAAGTCCCGGGAGAGCAACATCAGTATCAATATCGGTTACAAACCCATATTTATAGTCATTGTCTGTCGCGACTTTATTTATAATTTCCTTACTCATTACTATTAGAACAATCGTCGGTGGGTTTGGGTTGTATTAATCTTCTTGGTCCTCATTTGAGAAAACAGCCGTAGCAGTTCCGAATGTCCGTGGTGCCAAATCGAGAACAAAGCGCGCAAACCGTCCGTCATCAAGCGTTGCTTTATCTATTACAGAACCTTCGGTCTTAAAGGCTTGACAAACATTAAGAAATATACTCAAGGCCAGAAACCATGTGAAAAAAGTAAAGGCCGCTCCAAGACCACTGTCTAATAATCCAAGAGATGCTTTCCTTATCATGAACCTCAAAGATCTTGACACTACTAATGCAACTATGAAACCGGCTATAAACAAAGTTACCGATGCTATTATTCCCGCTGCATAAGATATGACGAAGTGGGGAGCCCCTTGGAGAAGATTTCCCAGAAATTCCCTTTCTTCAATCCATGTACTGCAATAATCACCTAGATAGCGACTGGCAATGATACCCACAGCAATACCGGCCAATACACCGAGTTGGGCCACCAACCCCTTTCGAAAGCCAACAATTACGGCAAAAACACAAAGGCCAATCATTATGTAATCTATAGTTGTCATATCCAATCAATACCAACTGACCCCATTAGACGTTGATGATCTCTTGTCATATTTGACATCGCTCAGCAACGACGACTTGACCGCTATGTGGAAATTGTAGCTCTTATATGGTCCCACAGGTATTATACTCGCTGTCATGGTGAAACAGTGAAGGTCACGAGACAGGTTACAGTTCATGTAGGCAAGTTTATGTGTATCGAAATTATAACTGGCCGAGAAACCGAAATTCCAGTTAGGTGTTGGCCTAATGTTCCCTGAAAAACTCAAATTCTGGGTAATCTTACCGTCATATTCCATTTTCTCTTTATTGAACGAGCCATAACCGTAGTTAATCGAGTAGTTGACAGTCAGACTCCATGGAAATGGCCATGGGGCGTAACCGTCGTCACCAAGATCGACACCGTCTTTCTTACTTTTATTGCTATTGGAGCCGGATGATGAACCCGATGGGTCGTCCCAATCATCTTCTTCTGATAAATTACTACTGTCCTTGTCGTTGTCCTTCGTTTTGTTCTTGTCTCCTTTTTTCTTGAAGGTGTCATTGTTGAAGGTGTAGGAGAAAGAAGTACCTGTGCTTGACAAACGACCTATTCCCTTTCCTGCCTTCCAACGAGGTATGTTAACGCGAACCGGATTCCCAGCCGAATTCAACTGATAGGTGTAGACATCCCAGACGGCATTCAGATTCAGATTGAAATTCTTAACCAGTCGTAACAGAATGGAAGTGTTGATGTTACTCCAATTCAAAGAGTCGGCCGCAAAATTGTAGCTCTGTGAAACAGTGAAATTTTCAATGAGCGATATTTTCTTTTCTCCGATACTGTCGTTATCGCTCTTAACCTTCATCTCAAGATTATTGGCCAATGAAACCGAGAGCGTTCCTGATTTTCCTTGTCCCGGCGAACCGAAAAGGCCGTTTTGGAACATGGAATATTTTCTCGTAATCATTTCTCCGCGATTATTCGGATACTCATAAGATCCATAGTAACCGTAGAAAGGTTTACTGAAATCGGGAGATCCCGAAAATGAAATCGTGGGTGTCAGTACATGACGGATCATCTTCACTTTGTTACCCAGGAATGGAAGCGGTTGGAAGAAACCGTAGATCTTCGTATCCATCGAAACCGATCCGGAGAAATCGTAGACGTTATAGAACCCGTAGGTAGTATCGGCGACTTCGGCTGCCGCATTCGGATCCCATTGACGACGAATTTTGGAGGTATACATTCGGTCGGTAAAATTAATCGAAGGCGTGAAGTTGAAATATTTCAGTATGTTGAACGTAGCTGAAATGGGTATGGAATGTTTCATACCATTTCTCCAGTCTTTGATCAGACTTTTCTTGAAGAATTCATCCTGCTTGGCTGTCAATGAATTCTGAAATTGTCCCGAGTAGGAAACTCTGATTTTTTCATACCATTTCTCATCTCCTACAGCCTTTTTCCTTTTGAACGGATAGGTCTGAGCCATGGTGATAGTGAAGTTGGGGAATGAAACCGACAAAGTAGAGTCCTGTGTGCGCTGCGATATATTCATCGTTGTCGACAAAGACCATTTCGACTGAGGGAACTTGTAGGTCATATTGATAGTCGAACTCTTTGTGTTTTCGGTGAACGACGGAGAATAATAACTGTTCAGGGCGTTACGGGAATATCCGCTAGTGGTGAAATTGACCGATGCCGACAAAGTCATGTTGGGATTGAATTTCGAGTCCTGGGAATGGCTCCACAACACTTGAAAGTTAGTCATTTTCGAATAGTCGGCCATACCCTTGTCACCAGTTATGGTCTTCAGATAATTGAAAGAGAAATTACCCGAGAATTTATATCTCTTTGTATATGTTGACTGTCCGGATAGTCCCCATGAGCCTCGGGTGTAAACTTCGCCGGTCAGTGCCAAGTCAATGTTATCGTTAATGGCAAAATAATAGCCACCATCACGTAGATAGAAACCTCTGTTATAGTCTTCTCCAAATGTAGGTACAATTATACCCGATGAATATTTGTCGGAAAACGGGAAATACCCGAACGGAACTGCCAGGGGCAAAGGGAGGCCGGCTACAACTAAGTAGGCCGGTCCCGTCACGATGTTGCTATTGGGTTTGACTTTATAACGGGTCAACTGGAACCAGAAGTGGGGACATTCATGGTCATCACAGGTGGTGTACATACCGTCCTCACCGTAATAATAGTCGTCATCAGTTTTTTTAGTCTTGCCTCCAGTCAGGTAACCTTCACCTTGCTGAGTTATAACATTGTTGATGAAACCCCTCTTAGTTTTGAAATTATAACTCATGTCCTGGGTTTCATATTGGGTTCCACCATCCTCAAAAACAGGCTTTCCGGTGACCTCACCCAACGAGTCGGTTGCGCCAAATGCATAGACTGTGTTATTGTCCATGTTCATTTGAATCTCGGCTGCATTCAGCTTGAGTTTACCATAGGTCACCTCACCGTTTCCATACATGTAGGACATGGTACGCCCTATCATAATCATAGAATCGGCACAGTCCATCTTGACAACGTTATCAAGGTCAACTTTCTCCCTTCTGAAACGTGTTGGACCTGAATAAGGCGCTGGCAGACGACTATGGCGTACGGGAAGATTTGGAGCCGACGTATCCATTGAAACAGAATCGTTTCCCGTAATGGAATCGTGGGAAAGAATAGGAACTGAGACTGAGTCGACAACCAAAGAATCGACATGACCAAGAGAATCAACGATTATTCTGCCCGATGACAAGGAGTCAAGATTAAGTAGGGAGTCATTAAAGACCGGGTCATTTATCAATTGATACTCCGGTACATCTACCCCCAAATCATGAGGAACGGGTTTCAATCCGATCGCTTCTCGCAACTCGTTCACCACGGAATCTACTCCAGTTTTTGCCTCGGCCTCTGTCGGCAGTTCGGCTGGCGGAGGTAGAGGTACCTGGGCACGAACGAAAAATTCAGTTACGAGCGTCGGGATTAAAAAAACAAATAAAAATATATATAAGGGTAATCTTTTCAATTGCAAGAATGTAGAGATCCACATCGGTCGATGGATCTATTACAATACAAAGATAATAATTAGTTTACAGTAATAACGAATGTTACTTGTTCTTTATTTATTTGAAGAACATGTCACACGATCACCCAACAGATGTCCGAATTCTTTTTTTTCCTGATAAAGCTTGTGTTTTTCAATCATCAGTTTTTCAACCTCCTCAGAATTGGATGCAGCCAATGCTGCCTGCATTCGCTGAAGTATATCGGCTTCACGTTGATGAAGAATGGCCAGTTTCCACACATTCATGGCTTGAACCACAAGTTGTATAATACGATCTTCCTCGGTGGTGACTTTTGAGAACCGTGAATGATATTTGCTTAATTTGTGTTTCTCCATGGCAAGGTCGGTTGCCAGACGCCTTACCCGGTCGTTCGAACTCGAAATAAGATGTCTCTCCAGATAAGACACTGCAAAATCATGAAGATAGCGGTCATATTCGGCGAGGGCTTTTTCACGTAAAAATTCCTCTCTTTTTCTGATTTCGTCGAAATTTTTGGCCGTTGCCCTGATTTCTTCAACTCCCTTTTCGAAATATTCTTTCTTAATCTCTTCGGCCTGCAGTGCTGCCGCTCTCAAGTCTTCTTCAAAACAGCCTGAAATCATGAGAGCCTCACTGAATAAAGCTGCATTATCAGGGTCGGAAAATGTAATACCATCATTGGTGAGATCGTTTGCAATAAAATGAAGAATGTTCATAGACGTTGAGTCACCGGTATTCTTGTCTATGTTGTAACAGGCATGCAAACAACCATAGCGAACAATATATCTAAGAACCTCTTTCTCATAATCACCCAATGTGAAATACCGTGGTTCATTTCTCCGTTGATTAGGCTTTGAAACAGCAGTATCAGGCTGAGTTTCGACAATATCGGCTATGGATTCCCTTGCCGCCTCTTTCTCTTTTTCCTTCTGAACAGCTTCGTAATTTTTTCTCCGAACGATACTCACTTGCCTCTTCAACGTTTCCTCGCTCATGTTAAGCATTCGGCTACACTCCTGTATATAAACCGTGCGCTTCAACTCGTCGGGGATCACGGCAATTGACCCCACGACATCTTTTATTGCCATAGTTCTTTTTATGGGGTCATCTCCTGCATCTCCAATGAGTATCTTGGTCTTGAAACTGATGAAATCTTCCGATTTGGTTGCGATATATTCTTCGACCTCGGTGGAGGAATGGGACTGAGCGAACGAGTCGGGGTCGTCTCCTTCAGGCAACAATATAATGTAGATGTCGAGGCCTTCGGCAAGCAACAGATCAATACCTCTCATTGAAGCTTTGATACCCGCAGCATCGCTGTCATACATGACAGTAACCTTGTCGGTAAAGCGATGGATCAGCCTTATCTGACCCTTTGTCAAGGAAGTTCCTGAGGAAGCCACAACATTCTCAATCCCAGCTTGAGACATGGAAATGACATCCATGTAGCCCTCAGTGAGAATACAGAATCCTTTTTTTACTATTGCCTGTTTAGCCTGATAGAGTCCATAGACTTCGCTACTTTTAGAATATATTATCGATTCGGGAGAATTAACATATTTCGCTACATTCTTATCGCTTTTCAATGTTCTTCCGCCAAAAGCCACCACCTTCCCCGAGACCGAGAAGACAGGGAAAATCACTCGCCCCTTAAACCGATCACATAGTTTGCCCGTACTTTCCTTTCGATAACTTAGCCCGGTCTCAATCAGATATTTTTCATTATATCCTGCAACAAGCGCCTCTTTTGACAGTTCATCGTTCAATAAGTCATATCCCAACCGGTAACGTTCAATCATCGTATCGTTAATACCTCTTTCCCGGAAATAGGAAAGTCCGATATCGCGACCGCTCTCTGTTTGGGTTAGGAAATACCTGAACCTTTCCATTGCCCATTCGTTGATTGCAAGCATGCTCTCTCTTTCAAGGTCGGCCTGCTGCTCTTCGGGCGACATTTCCTCCTCTTTGATTTCTATATGATATTTTTTTGCCAGATAGCGTAGTGCCTCGTTATAGGAATAGCCTTCATGTTCCATAATGAATCCAACGGCACTTCCTCCCTTTCCACAACTGAAGCATTTGCAAATGCCACGAGCTTTGGAGACAGAAAAAGAGGGTGTCCGCTCATTGTGGAACGGACACAACCCTATATAGTTTGCACCTCGTCGTTTCAGACTGACAAAGTCGCTGACTACATCAACAATATCGGCTGCATCAAGAATCTTGCCGATAGTCTCCCTATCAATTCTTTTCAATTGTTTTTTAAATCAGCCTTTCAAATTATCAGTAATTTCTCGCAAAAATAACTCTTTGGGCCGATGGTTTGCCGGTAACCATACATTTTCCGGGTGTCTTGTCACCGTCCAAAGGAATGCATCTTATAGTGGCTTTGGTTTCGTTCTTCACCTTCTCTTCGGTCTCGGTTGTTCCGTCCCAATGTGCAAGAATAAAACCACCTTTTTCAATTTCTTTCTTGAATTCTTCGTAGGTGTCAACTGTTCGCATCATATCCTGACGTTGCTTCAAGGCCTTTTGATAAATATTTGTCTGAATTTCCTCCAACAAAGCTGCCACGGTATTTTCAATACCCTCAAGTTTTCCTATACTTTTTTCCAAAGTATCTCGACGCATAATTTCGACTGTTCCGTTTTCAATATCACGCGGTCCGATTGCCAAACGAACCGGTATGCCTTTGAGTTCATATTCGGCAAACTTGAAGCCGGGACGACGATTGTCGGCATCATCAAACTTGACACTAATACCTAAACTACGAAGACGATCGACAATTGGAAGGACTGTCTTCGAAATGAGATCCCTTTGTTCGTCGTTTTTGTAGATCGGCACTATAACCACTTGTATAGGAGCAAGATGTGGAGGTAGTACCAAACCATTGTCATCGGAATGTATCATTATCAAAGCTCCCATCAGACGAGTTGACACTCCCCATGAATTAGCCCAGACATATTCCGGTTGATTATCCTTATTGACAAAAGTCACGTCGAATGCTTTTGCGAAATTCTGTCCAAGATTATGTGAAGTACCTGCCTGGAGTGCTTTGCCATCCTGCATCATAGCTTCAATGGTGTAGGTATTCAAAGCTCCAGCAAATCTTTCATTTGCAGTTTTCACTCCTTTAATGACAGGCATTGCCATATATTTCTCGGCAAAATCGGCATAGGTGTTAATCATCAAGACCGTTCTGGCCTCATTCTCTTCTGCAGTTGCATGGGCACAGTGACCTTCTTGCCAAAGGAATTCGGATGTCCTAAGGAACATTCGAGTCCTCATCTCCCAACGCATCACGTTGGCCCACTGGTTAATTAACAACGGAAGATCGCGATAACTCTGTATCCAGTTCTTATAAGTTCCCCATATAATGGTTTCCGATGTGGGACGAACTATCAGTTCCTCTTCCAGTTTGGCTTCTGGATCGACAATCACCCCTTTCCCATCGGGATCGTTTTTCAATCTATAGTGGGTGACAACTGCACATTCCTTGGCAAACCCTTCAACATGTTCGGCTTCCCGACAAAGAAACGACTTTGGAATGAGCAACGGGAAATAGGCATTCTGAACTCCCGTCGATTTAAACATAGTATCCAGGGTGTGCTGCATCTTTTCCCAAATAGCGTAGCCATAGGGTTTGATTACCATACATCCACGAACTGCCGACGGTTCGGCAAGGTCGGCTTTCACAACAAGTTCATTGTACCACTGGGAATAATTATCACTCCTTTTTGTTAGATTTTTCAGTTCTGTAGCCATGCTTAAATTTCTTATTTTCTAATGCAAAGTTAAGCTATTTTCATCAATGGTAAAAGTTAAAGAAAAAAGGGGATGGAAACTTTACGGCTTCCACCCCCGGGATTATGGACTTTTGTGTTAATCAGTCAATGAGTTCGTCGGCTTCGTATCCGCCCATTTCGCGAATAGCATTTTTCAGCATCACATATTGCTGGAAGAGATGGTTTACAGGCACTTCACCCTTAGTGTAGTCGTGCATGGGGCTCTTCAGGAAGAAACTTAGGAAACGCTGTATACCGTAGCGTCCGCTGCGTGCTGCCAAGTCGCTGAGCAGAACGAGGTCGAGACACAGAGGAGCTGCCAGAATGGAGTCGCGACACAGGAAGTTAATCTTAATTTGCATGGGGTATCCCATCCATCCGAAAATGTCAATGTTATCCCATCCTTCCTTATTATCATTGCGTGGAGGATAATAGTTGATGCGAACCTTGTGGTAATAATCGGTATACAAATCGGGTTGCTCTTCGGGAACCAGGATTGATTCAAGCGTAGAAAGCTTTGACACTTCCTTAGTTCTGAAGTTTGCCGGTTCGTCCAAAACAAGACCGTCACGGTTTCCGAGGATATTTGTTGAGAACCATCCTGACAGGCCCAAGCAACGAGTACCGATAATGGGAGCAAAACCGCTCTTTACAAGAGTTTGACCGGTCTTGAAGTCCTTACCTGCAATTGGCATCTTGGTCTTCTCGGCAAGTTCCCACATGGCTGGAATGTCAACCGTTGTGTTGGGAGCGCCCATGATGAATGGAGCGCCTTCGCTGAGTGCTGCATAGGCATAGCACATTGACGGTGCGATGTGCTCTTTGTCGTCGGCTTTCATTGCTTCTTCAAGAGCAGCCAAAGTACCGTGAACCTTTTCATCAACCGGCACGTAAACCTCAGTCGAAGCAGCCCAAAGAACTACCACGCGATCAAGATTGTTGTCTTTCTTGAATTTACGAATGTCTTCACGAATCTGATTGGTCATATCCCAACGATCCTTGACAACCTTTACATTTTCACCATCAAGACGTTTCGCATAGTTTTTGTCGAAAGCAGCTTTAAGTGGTTTGATTTTTTCAAGCTCATCTTTCACCGGATTGATATCCTTCTCTTTGAGAACCTCACAGTTGATCGCGCTCTCATAGGCGTTCTGGGGATAAACATCCCATGCAGCAAAAACTATGTCGTTGAGATCGGCTATAGGAACAATCTCATTATATTTCAGATATTTGGCATCCTTCCCTTTTCCAACGCGTATCTTATCGTATTGGGTCATTGAACCAACAGGC
The DNA here is from genome assembly GCA_022510505.1 of Muribaculaceae bacterium. Lineage (GTDB taxonomy): Bacteria > Bacteroidota > Bacteroidia > Bacteroidales > Muribaculaceae > JAFLTL01. Next base: position 48,105 of record JAFLTL010000015.1, read on the forward strand.
TTGGTCAAGCCTTTGCGAGCCATCAGCACACCTGTTATAAATGTGGAACTAACGGCACCCAGACCGACAACCATCACACCGAGTTTACCCTCGGCCTTTTTAACATCACTCATTTTTTATAAACGATTAAATTTTAATACTTTGAATTTTCCATTTCAAATATTTGCCAATCAATAATCGGCACGTCCATCAAATAGACGCTCAAAATTATAATCGTTAGAAGAATTAGCCAATAAAAACTTAAAAAAATATCAATTTATTATTGTTAAATATTATGAATAGATTGACTCTTTTCCTAATTTATGTTAAATACAACTATATTTATGCGAATTATGTAAATTTATGTTAATTAGGCTCAATGAATCTTTCTCAGCTTATAAGTCTCATCTCTGAGAAATTTTGAGAACTCTTCCAATGAAGCTTGGTGTTGCAATTGTTCGTCAACTGAAATCACATCACCGACCGAAACATGAATCTCCGTACCCCTCTTTCGGAACACTTCGGCCGGGAGACGTAATGAGCGCGCCGGCCAGCAAACTCGTCCCAGAATATTACAAAGAAAACTGTTGCCACCATGGAAAAATATCGGGATAATGGGAACTTTTGCCTTCTGTATGATTTGGACGACTGTTGGCTGCCACTCACGATCAACTTGCTGATACTTCCAATTGATTTTACTCATGGCCCCTGCAGGAAAGAACCCTACAGGGTGACCTTCCTTGAGTTGCCGCATGGTTTGCCTGATTCCATTTATGGAAATCTTGCGTTTCTCAGGATCATTGGATTGCATTGCATCAACCGCAATAAAATTGGGCCTCATAGCCGAAATCTTATTGAGAATCATGTTTACCATCACCTTAAACTCAGGCCTACGGCTGGAGATCAAGTATATCAGGATTATTCCGTCGAGTGCGCCATAAGGGTGATTGCTCACAGTTATAAAAGCTCCTTCGGGGAGATTATTCAACAATTCCTCATTATCTATCCTCAAGGATATTTTAAAATCCTCGTAGATCAATCTTTTGGAGAACTCGGGTCCGGGCGTGTCACATAGGGAACCGTGAACACGATTAACCTCGTCAACCTGAAGGAATCTTAAAACTCGCTCGACAAGTTTTTCATGTCCCTTCAGTTTAGGAACCATCTGTATAACGTCATCGACGTTAATAACATCAGGTCTTATTTCATAATTCTCATAATTCTCCATTTTGGTTTGTTTTAGTTCAATTCATTCAGAGCGGCACGTGCATTTAATTCAGCAGTGAAATATTTGCATATTCTCTCATGTTTGAGCATCATATATATCATCACAATGTTCAGCACTACTATTTCAAAGGCGAAGTAAAGCCAAGGCATCCGGGCAAACAATGCCACGAAAAGTGCTATTGACCTCCAATTGAATGTCAGTATATTTGTGTATTTCATCAATGGCAGACTTTTCTCCCGGAATTGGGTCCTCAGCCATTGTGGTATATATCCGTCGGGCCAATAATGCCTCATTGTCTTCCGGAACCGTTGCATGTCGGGGGTCGTAGCCTCCTGCTGAATTGTATAGCCAATATAGAATATTAAAATCAGGCGTTTCCAAAATTTACGGTGAGGAACTTTTGCAAGCTGTCGTTTCAATTCATAGGAGGTCTCCAATTCGCTGTCATCTTTGCCTTTCAAGAAATAAAGATGGAACTGACGGTACAGATCGGCAACAGCAGCCTGCTTGACGTGGGAGATTCCGGCAACTGCAGCAATCACCCATATTGCCCATGGATGCTCCATAAAGAAATGAGACGTGCGAGGCTCCCTCAGACAAATAGCTACATAAATGGCTATAAACCATAAATCGCCGGCCATACCGTCAAGGATTCGGCCTATTCGCGAAAACTGGCCCGTCAAACGTGCCAATTGCCCGTCGGCACTGTCGAAAGAATTCGCCCATATCAACAACACCATCCCTATGATGTTCATCCACAAAGGGTCGAAATAGAACATCACACCCGCTCCAATTCCCAGGAATATCGAGGCTATCGTGATGGCGTTGGGATGGATGCCAAGGCTGCGTGCAATTATCGCCCAAACATATCCTATGGGCCTATAGAACATCAAATCTATTGTTTCCTCGGTGTCCGATGATTTGAGTGTGCTTCGGTAACTTTCTCTTAATTTCTTAAGATTCATCTATTATATCGTTATTTTTTAATTAATCGTTTTCAGCCACACAATCCTTAGACTTTCCACGACGGAAGACAAAGTCGAAGAATCCTATGGCATGTCGGTCGAAACTTGTTTGACGATAAACGAAATTTCGCTGCAACACGAAATTCCATCCCAACGATACAGCCAATGCTGTGAACAAACGTGCGGCAGTGAAGTAACCGTCGGGGCGGAAACCTAGCATCTCAAGCCAATGCCAGCGAGAGAGCACCCAATAGACACCTTCGGTGCCAAAGGAATTGAGCAAAAGACTTCCCACCCACACCATCGCATATTTTATAATGACAGCCTTCCAAGGACAGTCCTGGGCATGGAATGTGAAACGGTAGTTAAGGATACAATTCACAATACCACCCATGATGGCTCCGATTGCGGCCGACCAAAACGGCTGTATGCCCAGCCAGGCAAACATGGCGAAGCTCACACCGAAGTCGACCCACCCCGATGTTTGATTCGTTACAGTGGAGCGCATAAAGGTAAACACCAGCGAATTGCTGCTCAAAACCTTATTGCCGAATTTCTTCACTTTCTCCTTCATAGCCTCACCTTTTTCTTTATTTCCGACAACACCATTCGGGCTATTGTCGATGCAGCCGGTTTTCGGCAGGGAGCGAAACTTGGCCAGTCATTGACATCAATTAATTTCAGCGCACCGGTGGGCAACTGAATGCAATCACCACCATAGACTTTCAAGTCCAGTGTCTCAGCGGCACGGTCACATAGTTCCTTGAGCTCTTTTTCTCTAATCCACGCCGGCTTCTCGCCTCCCTCCACTTCATGGTCGTGAACATAGGGCTGGTCATCCATCGGTAGGAACCATTGAAAGAAAGAGGTCCCCCTGACGCCATAGAATCGAATAATATCACCTTCCAGGTGCCTACAAATTATGGCCCGCTTGATTCCTCTCATGAAATATTCCTGTAGGACCTCCTGGGCTTCTCCGGCATGTCTAACGAAGGTAACATCCTCCTTATGCTGAGAATGATGGTCGGCTTGCTTTATCCAGCATTTCTGATATTCGGCTTTTTTTAGTCTTTTGACAACCGATTCATCGGTGTCGACAGCAATAAAATCGGTAAAAGGAACATTATGGGCCAACAGGATGTTTGCCATTCGTCCGCGGCGACAATTTTCAATACCGTAGCCCGAATTTATGACGAGCTCTCCGTTTGATTCCATTTTCTCCAATAAATCGACGCAGCGCGGCGACCGGGCCATCGTTAGCCATGCATTGTACTGCCCCGGATAGGCATATCCCTCCGACACCAGACGGTCCTCACTGAACGTTTCGACACTACAGCCCCGTTTCCTCAACTGGTCACACACCTCATTGAGAATTGCAGCGTCGTTCCCTATGTGGTTCGGGGAATATTCGCGTGCACGGAAAACTGCTGCTATTTTGAAATCGGCCAAAAGACTTCGACTGGTTATAAAACAATTGCATAAAACTTCGCAAAATTACAGTTTTTTACCTAATTGGTCAATACACCTTTTTTGCATTGAAAAATATTACCTTTGCAAAAGAAATAATAACAAACTAAAAAATGAACTACGTCATATTGGCGGGAGGTCTTGGCTCCCGATTGTCTAAAGAAGGCGAACCAATGCCAAAACCCTTGATTCAGCTAATGGGACAACCAATGATTGGACGTCTCGTCAAAGTTCTGAGCAAATTCAACGCTGAACAAATCAATATTGCTGCCAACGCCCGCATGGCACAATTGCTCGATTACCTGGAACAGTTAAAGAGTGAGGGATACCCGGTAGAAATTAGGCCTATAATTACCGACAATTCCTATTGCAGCTTAAAGGAAGCGGCGAGAGGACTGAAGGGAAAATTCATCGGTATGACATGTGACGCCATTTTCACAAACCGCGAGTTCGGTCGTTTCGTTGAAGAGTTCGAAGCACTACCCGAAGAAGTCGTTCTGATGGGACTCACTCGCTTCGTTGACGACGAGAGTCCGTTATATGCAAAAATCGACCCTGCAACCGAACAGGTCGTCGACTACCGCTACGGAGGAGAGCCTTTCCCCGAAGGAACAATTATTTCAGCCGGCATCTACGGACTGAACGAAATCGCGATGGACACCATCATAAATGAGGACAAGCATCCCACTTCATTGAGCGATTTCCAACGCATTCTGGCGGCAGAAACCGACTTGCCTGTTCTCCCCTATGACTTCGAAAAGGCTTTCGACGTAGACCATGTTCAGGACAGATTAGCGGCCGAAGAATTTCTGAGAAAAGAAAACGGCGAATAACATTTGCTGGTTTAACAAGAAAATCCTACCTTTGCACTGCTTTAAATAATCGGCGGGGTGTAGCACAGTTGGCAGCGCGCCACGTTCGGGACGTGGAGGTCGGAAGTT